>JAUMBK010000265.1:0-6830 GCA_032115795.1 Saprospiraceae bacterium
ATTTTTAGTTTATCACGCGCTGCGTGAATTATTTTTAAGGCTATATGGAATCTTTGATGAGGAATAGAATCATTGTGGTTTGTGTGTAAATGATACTTTTACTCATGTCGATTTCATGTTTTTATTTTTAGTTTATCACACTCCGTGTGAATTTATATTAAGGCTACATGGAATCTTTGATGAGGAATAGAATCATTGTGGTTTGTGTGTAAATGATACTTTTACTCATGTCGATTTCATATTGTAAAAAATTAGTCCAGAATCGTGGCGTTTTCTAAAGAATACAGGAGACTGGAGGCGTCTCCCGGATTGATGAGCAATGTACCTTTGACCTTGATTTTGCGTTCAGAGATGGTGACTTTTTGATTGTCTTTCATAAATACCTGCATGGCTGTTTCCGGACCAGCCTTTCCACAAAAGAAACACGTACTCTGTGGAAATTTGCTCAACATGAAATGGCTCTGCCGGGTTTGCCCTGTCAGAGGAATCATGTATCCTTCTATCTCAATGGGTGTGTTGTTTATTTTTTCCACTGTGGCGGACAGCGTAGCTTTGCTGGATTCGATGAGCAAATTAGGATCAAAGGCCTTCACAAAGGTGACACGGCCCAGCGTTTCCCAAATAGCCATGCCTGATTGGCCTTGAAGACAAATAACATAGCCTGTCAGCATGATGAATGACACTACTTTCAGGCAATGTTTGTATGAAAAATACCTTTCCATTATTTTTCAGCCAAGGTGGTGTGAATGTCCGTTTTCGCAGCCTGGATTGCAGGCAGAATGGCCGCCAGGACACCCAGCAATAGTGAGACGAGCAGGATCCAGATTTCTTCATCCAGCCAAATCCAACCTGTAAACTGATATCGGAAATCGTCTTTCAGATACGAGGCCATCCATTCCATTGAGGCGTGACTCAACAATGTGCCAAAGAGCCAGCCGATCAGAGCCAGAAACAATCCTTCGAGAATGATCAAGCGAAACAATTCGCCCCTGCGGGCCCCCATTACCCTGATGAGTGCCAATTCATACTTTCGTTCACGCATGCTTTTTAAGAGGGAAAGAAAGATACTGAATGCAGAAACCAGTGCGATCAGTATCGCCAGACTTTGCAAAGCGTCAGTACCCACACCCATCATGCTGTACAACCTGTTTATTTCAATTGCCGGTGAGGCTGCCTGCAAATCAGTGTTCTCATTGATATTTCTTCCAAAATTCAATGCCTGAAAATTGGTTCGGCTGCGGTACTGGACCAGCACTGAGGTGATCTCTTTGTCGGGATGATTGAGCAGGTCTGCATTGCTGTTGTCGTGGGAATGGTCTTCTCCATGCGCATGATGAAGGTGGGAACTATCTGTTGGCGTTGTCACCAGTGCTGTGTCAGCTGGCTCGTTATGGTCATGCACGAGCCAGATAGAGGCAGTGTTGGTGAGAATCAATTGGTCCAGAACAGTCCCGGATTCGTTGAGTATGCCGGTTACCTGAAACGACAAATGGTCGTGTGCGAGGTCTTCATCATCAGCAAATCCGTGCGAACTATGGAACGTGCTTCCCAGGACCAAGCCAGTTTCGTCAGCCACAGCTTTGCCAATCACGACCTCAAAATCTTTCTCCCACAGCTTTCCATCTGCCAATTGTGCGCCGTACAGTGCGAGAATGTCTTTGTTTGTACCGACAATTCGAAATGATTTATAATTGTCTCCAAGGGAAAGGGGAATTGCTTTCTTGATTAAAGGATGTCCATCTCTGAGCAATGGTTTTGCCTGTTCGATGGGAATATTTCCGGTAGGATTGTCGATGTGATACATGCTGCATAGAATCAGCTGTAGCGGACTGCCTTTGGCTCCAACAACCAAGTCAATTTCGGCAAGGTTTCTATCAAACTTTTCCTTCAGCTGGTGGTTGATTAAAAACAGGAAGGAAATCAGTCCGGCGCCCAGGCCAAACAATACAACGCTCATGACCAGGTTGAGGGGGCGTTTTATGCTATTTTTCCAAGCGAGTCTGACAAGATTCATACTTTCTCAAGAATTACCCGGTTTGCAATTTTGTCTTTCAGTCGGTTGTCGTGCGTGACCACGATCAAGGCGGCTCCTGCGGCAATGGCCTGTTCTTGTAATAGCGACAATACCTCATCGCAATTTTGGTCATCGAGTGCCGAGGTGGGCTCGTCTGCAAGGATCAGTCCCGGCTGATTTACAAGTGCCCTGGCTATTGCGGCACGCTGCTTTTCTCCCTGGCTGAGGTTCTTTACGCTGGCATATGCTTTGGGGCCCATGTTGAGCCTTTCGAGCAGGGCCATGGCTTTTTCTTTTTCTGGTTTGTTTCCTGCCAGGCTTTGGGCCAGTAGGCAGTTTTCAAGCACATTGAGTGCTTCAACAAAATGGTGTTGTTGAAATACGATGCCAATGTGTTTGCCTCTGAAGCGGTCGGCATCGGACCCTCGCAGGGAGGCCAGGTTGGTACTTCCTATTTTGATTTCACCTTGCTGGGCAGTAAGCAAGCCTCCAAGCAAATGGAGAAGTGTTGTTTTTCCAACTCCAGATGTACCCAGGACTAGAAGCATCTCCTTCGCCGAACAAGATATATCAGGGAAGAGGAGTTGTTTGCCCAGGGGGTATGTATACGCCAGATTTGATGTGGTGACCATTGTGTAAAGAATCGTATCCTTGTACTAACTATATTTTTTACGTATGGTTCAGTCTGGCGGGCATCCTTTCCTGAATTTCTTCAATTCTGCCAGCTTCCCTATCTTTACAGGATGTGGCGACTTTCCATATCAGAGAAGCGAAAAACGTATTTACCCAAACTGTTGGCGTTCTGTTTGGCACTCATTCTTTGCCGGCAACTGTTTTTTCATTGGCCGAACTGGCATGATACCGTATTGAGTACAAAAGAACCAATGGACATCCTGTTTTTTGTTCTGCTCTGTCTGGGATGTGTCTTTGCCAACTGGGGACTTGAAATTGCAAAGTGGCACCTGCTAACAAAAGAAGAAAGTGGGGCTGAGTGGCAGCGCACCATTCAGTCTGTCATAGGGGCGCTTGCCCTGGGTTTGGTGACGCCAGCCAGGCTGGGTGAAATACCGGGCCGGGCTTATTTATATTCTGCGGAAAGAAAGGAAATTCTGGTATTTAAGGCAGTTTTTTCGTCTTTCATGCAAAATATATGGAATATCGGAGTTGGCAGCTTCGCCTTTCTTTCATTGCGTCTTTTGGCATCGTTTCCAGGCATAGATCGAAATCGAATTTCATTCTCTTTTGCATTGCTGCAGCTATTGATCCTGGTTGTTGTCGTTTCTTTTCTTGACAGACTGCCTGTATTTCTTTCCAGAAGGAAGAATAGATACCTGCGAAGCTGGGGCGAAAAGACCGCCAGGGTCATAACGGGCATTTCATACTGGACCAAATGGCAGGTCTGGGGCCTTTCAGGATTGCGTTATGTGGTTTACCTCTTTCAATATGTGGCTGTTATGGCCTGGCTTGTCCCCCAGATCCCAATTGGAGAAAGTGCAGCTATGGCAGCGGTACTATTTATGGTCCAGACGCTCTTGCCCATGCCTGCTTTGCTGGCATTGCCCGCCAGGGGTGAACTGGCCGTCTTGGGATGGGGAATGCTGGGGGTTTCACCCATTGAGGCACTACTTGGTTCGACCTGTTTATGGATACTCAATTTGGGACTGCCGGCCATCGCTGGTGGCTGGTTTCTATTTAAGAATGCACTTTTCGAAACCTATGGAAGGGGAACCACGGGCATTCTTCGTGACAGTCATTGACCGGATTGGCTGGTATATGATAGTAAAAATTTCAAGCGGAGAATACAAAGGAAATAAAATTCATCGTTGTTACAGAAAAGCCGAAGCTGTAAAGTGCTGCATGACACAAGATTATTTAGTACGTTTGCTATCTCTTCATAGTATTTTTATGAAAAATTGGATTCCCAGGTTTACAATTGGAGTAAAAACCCTCTTTTTCACAACGCTTTGTATCGTTGTGGTCATTTGTAAACAGGGTATTGGTCAGAATTCAATTTCTCCTCCGTTGACAAGGGAGGAAAAAATCCAGTTTGATGAAGCCAAAAAATGGGCGCAGCAAGGCGAATACCAAAAAAGCAACGATGTGTATCAATCGATGCTGAAAAAAAGGCCTGACTTTATCGATGGAAAGCTGCGGATGGCGGCAAATTTCTATTCCATGGGCAAAAAGGAAGAATCGGAGCGCCTTTTCCTGGATGCGATCAGCCAAAACCCGGATTATGACAGTGAGATGTACTTTTCTCTTGCCATAGTTCAGGGAGATTTAAAGAAATATGACGTGGCAGCCAATCATTATGAAAAATATGCCTGTCTTGAAAAAAACAAACCAGACAAAGTAAAAAAAGCCCTCGAAAGAAAAGCCATCTTCCGTTTCAGGCATAATGCACTCCTGCACCCTGTACCGTTTGATCCAACGAGACTGGGGAATACAATCAATACGCCGGACAATGAATATTCTCCCTGGTTGTCTATGGATGGTCAATCTTTGATATTTACCCGCAATGCAGGGCAGGAAGATTTTTACATCTCGCGACGGGACAGCAACGGCTTTCAAAAGGCATTTCCGTTGTTTGAATTGAACACCCCCTTTGATGAAGGAACATTTACACTTTCTGCTGATGGTACATTGATGGTATATACAGCTTGCAACCGGCGCGATTTATTTGGAAGTTGTGATTTGTATTATTCCCTTTATTTTAAAGGGAGATGGACTCCCGCGGCCAATATGGGGATTACGGTCAACACCTCTGCCTGGGAGTCACAGCCATCCCTCTCTGGAGATGGGAGGTGGATGGTTTTTTCGAGCAGAAGGTTGGGCACCAAAGGAGGGGCAGACTTGTTTTACACCTACCGCGACAGCACCAATGCCTGGGTGACGCCGCTCAACATAGGTGACAGCATCAATACCACGGGCGACGAGGAGAGTCCGTTTTTGCATCCTGATGGCCACACACTGTATTTCAGGAGCAATGGAAGACCGGGCATGGGTGGTCATGATATTTTTGTCAGTCGAAAAAACGAGGCATCGGGTGAATGGAGCCAGCCTCTCAATCTAGGCTACCCGATCAACACGGAGGGATCTGAAGGCGGCTTTACTGTATCGCTGGACGGCGAAACAGCCTATTTTGCAACTGACATACAGCCTGGGTCAGGGAAAAAGATGGGACAGCTGGACATATATTCTTTCCCTTTATACCCGGAAGTAAGGCCACACCCTACCACGTTTCTGAAAGGTAATGTGTCTGATGCACGAACCGGCATGAAATTGCCTGCAAGAATACGCATCCTGTCCCTTTCTGATCAGAAAGTGGTCCATGCGATTCTTGCCAATGAGAATGGAGAATTTTTAGTGCCGGTCACTGCGGGATGGCAATATGCCTGCATTGCCGAATATCAGGGATATAGTTACTATTCTGTGCATTTTGACTTGAAAGACAGCACTGCACAGTATGTTCCTTTTCAACTGGACATCAAATTACAGGGCTTACCTCAAGGCCCGGTTTTACCAAACCAGCCAGCGCCGGCCAAATCGGAGCCGATTGTCATGGAAAATGTTTTTTTCAATTTTAATTCTGCCACACTGACGCGTGAATCAGATGTGGAAATACATCAGTTGTACCTTCTGCTTGCATCCAATCCCCGCCTGGACGTCCTTATTACCGGCCACACAGACAATACCGGGCAAGAAAAAATCAATGAAGCGCTGTCGTTAGCCAGGGCGGAAGCGGTAGCTGAAGCATTGCAAATCAAGGGAATTCAGTCGCAAAGGATCCGAACAGAAGGAAAAGGATCTTCCGAGCCTGTTGCTGCCAATACCACGGCTGAAGGAAGGAAGAAAAACAGGCGGACTACATTTGTACTTCAGTCACATTGAAAAGATTAGGATTCCCCGCGCACCAAAGCCTGAATTTCCTTTTTTTCCATCCAAATGAGCGTGATAAGAAACACTCCAAACAAAGCGAGTCGTGCAGTGAAATTTTCCCTGAAAACAAAAAAACTGAGTACACTTGTACCAAACGCAAGCGATATGATGCAAAGCAACCGGCCTGTCCGATAAGGGACAGGATACATACGCTGCCCAAAATACCATGAAATGGCTGCCATCATTGCATACGTAGAAAGTGTGGACAAGGCCCCACCGAAAATGCCCCATTTTGGTACAAGAAGCCAGAGTGTAACCAGGGTAAGTACGCCCCCCAAAATGCTGATGTACATGCCAAATTGCGTTCTGTCAGACAACTTATACCATACGGACAAATTGGTATAAATCCCGGAAAAAAGGTTTGCCAGTAGGATGACCGGAACGATTGCCAGCCCTGACAAATACACTTTTTGACGTAAGAAGATAGAAGCCAGCCAATCGATATTGATGACAACTGCGACCAGAAAGACGGAGCCAAACATAACAAACCAGGTCATGATCTTGCTGTATTTCATGCGGGCATCCTCTTTGTGGGCGTGGCTGAAAAAGAATGGTTCTGCACCCATCCGAAATGCGGTAATGTACAAAGTCATGAATACGCCCAACTTGTAGCAAGCAGCATAAATACCATTTGCCTCCTCGCCGGACCAACGGGCAATGAGCAACTTGTCCGCATTTTCATTGGCAACATATGCCAAACCACCCACCATTACCGGCCAGCTATATTGCAACATGTCCAACAGAAGTTGCCTGTTTTCCGGAAAACGAATTCGCCGTAATTCAGGAAAAACCAGGATACATGTAAGTGCGCTTGCAATGCCGTTGGCAACAAAAATATGGATGACCTGTGGTTTAAAATCCTGCAGGCAATCGGGAA
>JAUMBK010000266.1:0-16958 GCA_032115795.1 Saprospiraceae bacterium
AAATAAAAATATTTTATTAATATATTCATTATATCTAAATTACTGATTTACATTAATCTGCACTTGTTATTAAATTATTAAATTCTTTCCCCTTGAGTTGAAATAGCGCCACGGCATTCTGTGACGTGACCCTGCCGACTTCTTCCACACTGCAATTTACAATTTGGGACAGTCGCTGTGCTACCAGGCTCACCCAGGCACACTCATTTCGTTTGCCCCTGTGTGGCACAGGACTCAGGTAGGGAGCATCTGTTTCCAGCACGAGGTGAGGCAAGCCCATCGCTGAAAATACTGGTTCAAGGCCCGCATTTTTGTAGGTAACCACACCTCCGACACCTAGGAAAAAGCCCTCGGAGACTGCTTGCCTGGCTTGCTCCTCATTTCCATTGAAACAGTGAAAGACCCCTTTCAAACGACCGTCCTGCATTTCGCCCACAATTCGGATCGTCAGATCAAGTGACTCGCGAGAGTGGATGGCTACAGGCAGACCTGCTTCCCGTGCCATTGCCAACTGACTCCTGAATACCTTTTCCTGTTCAGCTGCATAAGTGGTATCCCAATACAAATCAATGCCTATTTCGCCAACCGCACAAAAGCCCCCGTTGGCAAGATGTTGTTCGACGATGTTGACTTCATCCCGCCAGTTTTCTTTCACATAACACGGATGTAAGCCCATCATGGGGTAGCAATCGGGAAAGGTGGAGGCAATTTCCAGCATGGGACCAATGGAGGTGCTATCAATGTTTGGCATGACCACTGCCTTCACCCCATTTTCCCGTGCCCTTTGAAGCATGGCAGGCAAATCATCCGCGAATTCCTCGCTATAAATATGTGCGTGCGTATCAATAAGCATTACTTTTGCGTGTTGGATTTTAGAAACGTGGCAAAGAAACAAAAATATTATGTTGTCTGGGCAGGGAAGATCCCGGGAATTTATTTGAGCTGGTCTGAATGCGAAGCCCAAATCTTGGGATTTCCAGGAGCAAAATACAAGGCATTTGATACGCAGTCAGAGGCTGAGCAAGCATATGACCAGACATTTTCGCATTTTCTTCGGCCAATTCCCAAAGAGCAAGCCACGAAAGGAAAAGCTAAGGCACACATCATTGCTGACAGCATCTGTGTGGATGCTGCCTGTTCCGGGAATCCGGGGGCTATGGAATACCGTGGGGTGCAGACAGCGACAGGCAGGCAACTTTTTCACCAGGGACCATTTGCCCGAGGCACTAACAATATTGGCGAATTTCTTGCCATTGTACATGGTCTCGCCTATTTAAAAAAAATCGACAAGCCGTTGCTTCCCATCTATACGGATTCAGCAACCGCCATCGCGTGGGTCAGGCACAAAAAAGCGCGTACCCTGCTCGAAACGACTCCTGAAAATGAAGTCTTGTTTTCACTGATTCAACGTGCTGAAAGCTGGCTGCATGCACATACATACAAAAATCCCATTCTAAAATGGGAAACTTCTTCCTGGGGAGAAATTCCGGCTGATTTTGGAAGAAAATAGGCCAATGCATCACGAAAACACGGGAAATGCACCTTCCCTTCAGGCTTTGATAAACTTTATTTTATAATCCGCCGATGCTTTGCCCAACCGAATATCATTCAGTTTACCCTGAATGAGTTTTTTCTTCAAAGGCTTTAATTTTTCGACAAACAACACGCCTTCAATGTGGTCATACTCGTGTTGGATGACCCTTGCATTTACTCCTTCGTAAATTTCATCGTGTGGCTCAAATTGTGCGTCAAGGTAGCGGACACGGACTTTTTCAGGCCGCTCAACATCACCCCGAATGTTGGGAATACTAAGACAGCCTTCTTCATAAGACCACAACTTGCCGGTTTCTTCTACAATGATTGGGTTAATAAACACTTTTTTAATCCCTTCAGCTTCTCTCCCTTCCTCCATCATCTGAATTGTATCGACCACAAACAACCTGATCGCCAAACCAATTTGCGGCGCGGCCAATCCTACACCATGAGCGCTGTACATTGTATCCCACATATCTGAAACAAGTGCAGGCAATGCTTCATAGTCACGGTCTATGTCCAATGCTTTTTTTTTCAATACCGGGTGTCCGTACGCAAATACAGGTAAAATCATAATTGTCAGATGTGATGTAAATATCTTTGTAAAATGAGCACTGCGCTGATTTTATCTACCAGCGACTTATCTTTTCTTTTTTCTTTCTTAATGCCGCTTTGCAATATAATTTGTTTTGCCTGTACTGAGGTAAACTGCTCATCAGCAAAATCGACCGGAACATAAGTCCACTTGGCCGAAAAAGCCCGACAAAAAGCCTCAATGTCAGGCTTCAAGTGAGTCGCATTTCCGTCGCTGTGCACAGGCATGCCCACGACCAGCTTGTCAACAATTTCCTTTTGCATATAGTTCTCCAAAAAGGACATCAGGCTTGCTGTCTCCACCGTTGTAATGGCATTGACTATCAATTGCAATGGATCGGTTGCAGCCAGGCCACAGCGTTTTTTACCAAAATCAATACACAGAATTCGCCCCATACGTTTTATAACCTACAAAAGATGTGCTTTGTTTAAAAGACGGATGCATGCAATCAATAGCACCGAGGGGCAATGAAAGGCAATCTGAAGGATACAATGGAAATGGTCCGGTCTGCAAACGCAGCCGGACCATCCCAAAACTTATTTCAAAAAACTCATTATTCGATAACCACCATTTTTCGAGTGGCAGAAAAATCACCTGCTTTCAGTGAGTAATACATTACTCCGGGATTCAAGTCATTTTTGTTGATTTCTAGTGAATTATATCCTTTCACGCCATTGATTGTCACCGAGCGAATGCTCTTTCCTGTCACATCGTGCAATGTAAACTGTACGTCCATTGTGGCAGGCAGGTCAAAACCAATCACTGTGGTCTCTCTGAATGGGTTAGGCGTATTTTGATACAATGCATAGGCATCCTGACCAGAACGCTGACTCACTTTCCAGCTGACAGGAAGGATGGACGCGTGTTCGTCATACGCTTCTGCCTGGGTCACGGTGGAATTCAGCTGAATGGCTTCTTCTATGCTGCCATTGTCACGTGCTGCAAATACCAGGGTGAACAAAATTGCATTGCCACTCATGTTCATTGGGCGGGCTTCATTCCAGCTTACTGTCAGCAAACCTTCCGCGAGGTTTGCAAATCCTAGGTTGTTGTCATTAAGATTGACCGTACCCGGATTGACGCCTGTCAGTGTAAGTAATTCATTGTCAAAAGCGACGGTAAACTGGAAGCCTGATAAGCTGGCAGCCATTTCCAGGGTAACTGGTACAACGACTTCTTTTCCGGATTCAAATTGTTTGTTTGGTGTTGTGAGAACTAGTCTCTCAGCACTGCGGATGTCCGTTGATGCTCCGGCTTCGCTTACCCGTGCACTCTGGTTTACATCACCTACCTTGATGGCAGTAAAATCGGTTGTCATGTCTGCATTGAGCAAATCAATGTGGAACACCTCTGGGAAGGCCTCTCCTTGTGCGTTTTGCGGATCCTGGAAAGTGTAGCTCTTGTCTACAAATCTCCAGGACTTGTTGTTTGAAAATTGAGTAGTTGTTCCCAGAATCAATTTGCGCAGTTCTACAAGATCACTCGCTGCAATTCTACCATCTTTAGTTGCATCGGCAGCAATCAGACTATATGGAGTCTGTAATTTATCCAAGCCAAGAATGTGTCTCTGTATCCAGACAAGGTCCAGTGTAGACACACCGTTCAGTGGGTCATCATTCTTTTCAGGCATCACGGTATACGTACCTCCCACAGCCATCTCGCCAAAGTTGAAGCTTCCATTTTCATCTGTCATGGCATTCATTTCAGACCCTTTGAGTTCGATGTATACATTTTCCAGTGTCAGGTTGGCTTCTGTAGCTACCGCACCGCTTACAACTGCCCTACCTTCATCACATACATTGTTGTTGTCCTGAATATCCACGTAGGTATCTACAAAATCCTGTACAAGTGTTCCCTCTGGTGTCAACGCTGCCACCCAGATGCGCACGTCCTGCTCACCTGTGTCATCGCAATCAAAAACCAGATTTGGAGTTCCAACCATTTGTTTTTGATTATTGAGAGTGACCTGTGTAAAGGACATCAGGATTGGATAACCACAAACATGTGCACTTCCATTGTCAAAATCAGTTGCCCAAACATCTACGGAACCCTCGCCCTCATCAATTTTCATTAATGTGGTCGCCAATCCTTTTTTGACATACGGAGTGGGAGCTTTGGTATTGACAATGGTGAAAATCTGCTCTTTTGTTGTGACGTTGCCGCACTTGTCTTCAAACGTATATACAATCTTATGCATACCCACAGGATATGTGCCAGAGGCATCAATTGTATTTGAGTTTATGGTAATTGGCGAGCCAAACGTACCGTCATTTCCGAGATCAAATTTATACGACCCCCTCAATGTTGCTGTACAAAAGTCTCTCGCTCTGGCGACAAGTCGGATATAGCCGTCAGCACAATTCACATCTGTTGTATTGGCTGAAACAGTCGGAGTCAGTGGATCAAAAACAGGTGCATCCTTGTCGATTACTTTAATTTCCTGCGTATGATGCCATATATTCAAGCCTGGCACCTCCTCTTTTGGATATGTACGAACATCTCCTTCCTCATCCACATATGTGTTTGGCGAAAACTTACACCAATCGATGACTGTCCATCTGCGTAAAATCTTAAAACAAGCAGGACTGGATGGATTATTGAAAGAAAACACCTGATCCACATATTGTGCGGCTACCAGAGAGCAGGTTCCATCAGACAAAATTGGTCTGCCTGTCGCATCAGGTGACATGCTCGCACTGGTTGGGTCTCCGCATCCATTGACCATAATGTCTATTGGCCATTCGGAGTCAGAAGGCCCCTCATAAACCTGGGTAGGATTTGATGCGAATGTAATGGTCTGTTCACAAGAAGCTGTACGACCGCCCCGGTCTGTGACAGTAAATGTTCGCTTGATGGTGCCTGTTCGGCAGCTTGTGATGTTTATTGTCTGTGTACTTGTAATCACGGGATTCTCGCAGTTGTCTGTCGCCGTGGCAGTACCAAAGTCCTTGGCCAGATTGGCGGGATCATATACAAAATCACAGCTCACAGTGCGGTCTGCCGGACATGAAATGACCGGACCGATCTTGTCCTGAATGACAGCGCTCACCATACAGTCATTGAAATTGCCGGACTTATCAATCGCACGCAATGCAACCATGGTATTGTTTGGATTGATGTCTGCACAGCAGAACTGCGCATATGAACTCCAGCCACATGGATCAAAGATCTCCACCACATATCTGTACTGGAGTGCCTCATCTACGGCCTCCAAATTGCCAGAAACCGGAGAAAAATCGGTGACATAATCTCGTTGCGCATCATTTCCTGACAGTGTTGGTGCAAATGTAGTAGCTCCGCTTTCCCACACAAATTTAGATTCCTGCTTCACATCGTTGTATCCAGTGACAAATGTCAGACCCGGAGACACCAGCTCAACAAATGCTTTTACTTCGTTGCGTTCAGATGCGTTATCGTAGGACACTGCATAGCCACCCATTGCCCGCGCAGTTTTGAACGCGATATGTGGATACGCCATGTGCTTGGACAAGTAATAGTATCTCTTTGCAGCGCCGGTTCCTCTCTCTCCAATCAAATCAAAGCCAGGGAAGCTTGGCGTTTCACAAGGCAGGCAGTTGGCATTTGTCATTCTTCGCACAAGCACCTTAGCCAGGTTGCACTCGTCATAACTGCCGTCATCAAATACAGTAGCAGGAACCCAGGCTGTGCCATCCGTAGTCAGGCCAATGGTGGCAAACTCATCGCAGATGGCGACCGGTGGTGTATTGTCTTCTACCACTACCCTTACAGTGTGCGAAGAAGAGTTGTAACACGCATCATAGGAAGTATATACCGCCAAGTGAGATCCTACTGGCAAAGTGACTGTTTTTGACTGGCCATGTTTGATAAACAAGCCAGGAGTGCTTAGATTACCATTAGGATAAAACGTGATGTCCGTTGTGATTGCATTTGTTGGCGAGCAATTGTCTTTGACGCTGGCTGCCGGGAAAGTAACATTCCCCTCACATTCATTGTTGGTAGTTGAAGCCGTGATCTCAGGAATCGCAGATATTTCGGGACCTTGAGTGTCTCTGATCTCGATGACTTGGACATGAGTTTTCGTTCTGCTGGTACAAGCCCATTCGATTACACTCCAGGTACGCATAATTTTGGTAACACAACCAATCTGTGGCAGTCTGACATCGGTAAAACTTACTGCCAGGTTGCAATACAGATTCGGATCAGGATATAAATTAATATCACTTATGTAGGGAACGCCTGTTCCATATGTATTATTCGTAGCGCTCGGATTTGGTGGTGTGGATGCCGGGGTCGGGGCCGGGTTGCCGTTGGCCAGCTTGGGCCAGTCGCCATCACATTCCAACTGCTTACTGTCCCTTACCATTAAAGAAGGTGGAAACACTATATTATTGAGCGACGGAACTCTGAGAACATCAAATGTTACCGTACATATAGGTGATTTATTTCCCTTTGCATCAATTACCTGGTATTTTCTGATAACGCGCTTCAAAATATTGGTATCAAGATTCGGAGAGGTGCAATTGTTGTTGATGATGATGTCTTCACCAATGGTATCAAGCACGGCACCCGGACAGTTGTCCCCAAATGAGGGAACATGGGTATGCATTCCTGTACAGGTTGTTTGAATGGGCTCCTGTGTACAAGTCAGCCAAGGTGGCATATCATCCTTGATAGTGATGGCCGTCCAGCAGGAATTGTTCCCGTTGGAAACTTTCCCGTAAAGTGTCTGGCCAATGTGAGAACAATTGACTACTGGCGAACCAGCGATTGGCTGGCCTGTGGGTGTTTTCATGACACTCACTGTCTTTATGCCAGGGCAATTGCCCGGATTGCCATCTGCCAGAAGCATTTCTGCAGTAATAACGGCTTGCCCTGATTCATCGAGGGATACATTGATGGCTTGCTTACATGCACACGACTGTGCCTGTACAATCCCTCCCGTCATGACAGCCAATAACACAACCAGCCAGAGGCGAGCAATGCTATTTGTAGGGGTAAACATTGTTTTAAACATGAGATCCAATTTTGAGTTTTTAATAAAAAATAAATTTCTCTTTGTCCGGAAGAATCCGGATTACATGATGCAAAAGGCTATATTTCAGTTCTTTCTCCGGCTTTACCGAATGCCGGATATGGACTATCGGTGACAGTGCATAAAAAATCATGTCTCCACAATTTTCGACGAATGTCACTTTCTCTTCCTCAGGTGGGCGTTTCCTTTTGAGCGGTTTGTTGGGACCCATGCAGGAAGCAGCAAACAGCGCAAACTAGGTAATGCGGTACAAATGTAAATTTTTTATAATATGTATTCTAGTGATTTGTAGTATTTTTTTTATAATTTTATTTTTTAATATGTAATACTCTACATTCCAGCTTTATGCAATTAATAAAATTTATACCATTGCAATACAGTAATTTACAATTTAGTTTTATTTATAATATGTAATAGATAATCCTATGTGGTTAACAAAATGGTCAATCTGCCTTAATCACATCTATTGAGAGGGAAGTTTATTGCTTTGTTGCAGCGTCATGGCTGCCATTTTGAAAAACGGATCCCCTTCCTGCAATGCCCTAATCGCATGCGCTTCTCCAAACAACCATTTACCCAATTGCTCTTTGATTGCATGATGAAAGCCCCTTAATTGGTCGGGGAGAAGAATGCAGTCTTCCTCGTTTTGGTTGTTGTAAAATGCGCGGAGGTTTGACTCCACATGGGGAGTGATTTGCCATTGGCCAAAAGAGGCAGCAGTCGTAGGCAGGAGATGCCTATACTTCCGCACATACCGGAAAGCAAATTCCGGAAGCCGGTCCTTGACATAAAAGGCATGTTCGTAGGTAAATACGGAATCCAATGGAATAAATATATCAGGATAAATGCCTCCTCCACCCTTGACCTTTCTTTTTTTCACCAGGGTGACATAGTGTGTCTCTTCTGTTTCTCCATCACGATCCCTGACAAACAGTCCGTCATTCTTCAACCGTTCATCAAAATCATTTTCCCAGTCCACCCTGTCGCTATAATCACGCTGGATGGATCTCCCGGAAGGAGTATAATACCTGGATACGGTCAGCCTGATGGCTCCTCCGTTGCTCAGGGGATATTGTTCCTGCACCAGTCCTTTGCCATAGGATCTCCTTCCGATGATGACGCCTCTGTCCCAATCCTGTATCGCTCCGGCTATGATTTCGCTGGCAGAAGCGGAATGCTCATTCATCAGAACGGCAACTTTTTCAATTTGAAAAAATTGTTTGCCATTGGACTTGTATTCATTGCGCTTGTCATTCCTTCCTTCGGTGTAGAGCAATAAACGATCCTTCTCTGTAAAAATCTGGCATAAGATGTTGGTAGCTTCAGGAAGATAGCCTCCCGGGTTGTCACGAAGATCCAAAATCAGGTGTTTCGCTTTTCCATTGCCTATGCTTGTTTCCACCACATCCATAAATTCCCTATATGTAGTTGCCCCAAAATGATCAATTTTCACATACACCGCCTGGATGTTCTGCAGTGAAAACGCGTGCACACTTTTGACCGGAACTTCATCGACCACAACCTGGAGCTGGCGCTTTTTTTTATTTCGGAGCACTTCCACAGTTACCTTGGTACCTGGCTCCTTACGCAACATGTTTCTCACTTCGTCATGAGGCAGGTGCGCGCCTGCAATGGATTTGCCATCGATTGCCAGCAGCTGATCGAAGACCAGCATCCCACTTTTTGCCGCGGGACTATCCGGCAGGACGGAGGCTATATTGACTGTATCATCAATCATAAAATTTTCTACCCCTAAACCTGCATAACTTCCCTCCATTTGGTCTGCTACAGTGCTCACTTCTTCGGGAGTCAGGTAGACAGAGTGGGGATCCAAGTGGGCAAAAACGGCTTCTATGGCATCTGTGATGAGCACTTCAGATTCGACTTTTTCTACATATTTGTTTTCAATAAATCGAATCAATTCCTCGATCCTTCCCACCGGGGCGTGGCCTGCTGAGCTATCCGTATTGGTATAGATAAGGGCATTTTCCGGTTTTTCATTGAGCTTGAAGCCCATAAGTATACCGAAGGCAACGCTCACTGCCAGCATGAGTGGCTGTATATAATTGTACGTATTTCTGCTCTTGTTCACGCCTTGTTAAAATTTCCGTTGCTGTATTTTTTGTATCCCACAGAGACATACATTGCTATTAAAATGTCTCCAGCAAAACACCATCACACCGTTGATGACTGAGCTATGAGACATGCAAAATCCAATTACACTATTATCTATCTAATTTCGCGCCAAAAATTTGCATTCTCCCAAAAACAATCCCCCGGCACTTGATAAAAATGGTCTGGTTTGTTCGCAAGAAAATTTATTAGCACCAAATCTTCCTGGCCCTATGGTGCGCATTGCTAATTCGCTGTGAAGGAATCAGTGCATCAAACCCAACGATGATACCAAAGCCTTGTGGCATCGGATCCTGAGAAAACGCGTTTGATTTTTCTTCTAGTCACATCCAACAATTTCCCAAAGCGGGTACTTCCGTCCCGTCGGTCAACCTTGTCTAACTTCTCTGGAAAAGGATTCCTTCAAACCCACGGTCTGATTAAAGACCCTTCTGCCAGGCTGGCTATCCTGGTCTGTACAAAAATACCCCAATCTCAAAAACTGATATTGTGTCCCTGAAGCAGAATCCTCCAGTGACGGTTCCATTTTTGCATCCGAGACGGTTTTCAAGGAATTGTGGTTGTAAAAGTCAAGGAAATCAACTTCCTCATTACTGGTAGGATCCGAGCTGGTAAACAGCCTGTCATATACCCGAACCTCACACGAATGTGCATGGCCTATGCTTACCCAGTGGAGGGTCCCCTTTGGTTTAATACCGGACTCGTCTTCTCCTGATTTACTGTTTGGATAATGGGTGGCATAGATTGTCTGTACCTTTCCCTCCTGATCGGTATCAACGCCGGTGCAATGCACAATGTAGGCATGTTTTAGTCTTACATCGGCACCGACAGTCATTCTGAAAAACTTGGGTGGTGCCACTTCCAGAAAATCTTCCCTTTCAATCCAAAGTTCGCGGCTGAATGGAATTTCTCTCATGCCCGCATCCGGGTCTTCCGGATTGTTTTCGGCGCGAAGCCATTCCGTTTTCTGGTCAGGGAAGTCAGTGATCACGAGCTTAACGGGATCGAGAACGACCATGGCGCGTAAGGCTGTTTTATTTAACTCCTCACGCACACATGCTTCCAACAGGTTGATCTCTATGGTGTTTTCTCTTTTTGCTACACCTGCTTTATCGCAGAATGTCCGCAACGCTGCTGCCGGGTAGCCTCGTCGTCTCATGCCAGATATGGTCGGCATTCTTGGATCATCCCAGCCGGTCACATATCCCTCATTGACGAGTTTGAGGAGTTTTCTTTTTGAAGTGATCATGTATTCGACATTCATCCGGGCAAACTCAATTTGCCTTGACGGGAAGATGCCCAGTTTTTCAATAAACCAGTCGTACAATGGTCGGTGGTGAATGAATTCAAGTGAACACAGTGAATGGGTGATTCCCTCCATTGAATCGGATTGCCCATGGGCAAAATCGTACATTGGGTAGATGCACCAGGCATCTCCCGTGCGGTGATGGTGTTCTTTTTTAATTCTGTAAATGACTGGATCACGCATGAGCATATTGGGAGAGGTCATATCCACATTGGCTCTCAGGACGCGGGAACCGTCAGGGAATTCGCCGCTTTTCATTCGCTCAAACAGGTTCATATTCTCCTCTACCAAGCGGGATTTGTATGGGCTGTGTGTGCCTGCTTCAGAGGGTGTGCCTTTCATGGCAGCAATTTCTTCCGGCGTACTGTCATCTACGTAGGCCAGGCCCAACTCAATCAGCCGGCAGGCATAAGAATACAACGTATCAAAGTAATCTGATGCATACAAAGGCGTACCGTTCCACTCAAATCCGAGCCAGCGGATGTCGCGCTGGATGCTTTCCACATATTCTGTGTCTTCGGTTGTGGGATTGGTATCATCAAACCGCAAATTGGTGGTACCGCCGTATTTTTTTGCAGTTTCAAAGTTGATACAAATGGCCTTTGCATGGCCTATGTGCAGATACCCATTGGGTTCGGGAGGGAAACGCGTCAATATTCTCCCATTGTGTTTGCCTGCCTTGAGGTCATCTTCGATGATTTGCTCAATAAAATTCAGAGACTCTTTCTTTTCGTCTGACATTCCTGATGTTTTTATTCTTTATTAGAACTGACTATACCCATAATTCACCCATTTCGGGCTTTGCCTTACATTCGCTCCGGCATATCGATGCCCAGCAATGAAAAGGCAGATTTCAGCACCACGCCCGTTTGACGGCTTAGGGCAATGCGAAATTGTTTTGCCTCTTCAGACTCTGCATTGATGATCCGTACATCGTGATAAAATCGGTGGTACTCTTTTGCCAGGGCATAAGCAAAATTAGCTATGCCGGAGGGATCGAGTTTCTCCCCTGCTTCCTGTACGATAGTGGGATAGGCAAGGAGGTGACGTAAGACTGTTTTTTCTGGCTCACACAGACCGCTGTACGATTTGGCTGAAACGGCTGTTTGATCGCCGGCCTTACGCAATACAGATTGTATGCGTACATATGCATTCTGAATATACGGCCCAGTCTGCCCCTGCATATCTACGGATTCCCGAGGGTCAAAAATCATTTTCTTTTGTGGCGACACTTTGATCATAAAAAATTTCAGTGCGCCGAGTCCAATCTGTGCTAAAATCAACTCTTGCTGTTCTTTGGACAGGGGTGCAATTTCTCCGCGCTCAGCAGACATCTCCCTGGCCTCGCCAATCACTTCCTGCACTAAATCGTCCGCATCGACGACTGTCCCTTCCCTCGATTTCATTCTGCCTGTGGGCAACTCGACCATGCCGTACGACAAATGGTGCAAGCCCTCGGCATACGGTTCGCCCAATCGCCTGAGTATTTCAAACAGCACTTTAAAATGATAGTCCTGCTCATCAGCAACCGTGTACACCATTTTATCAATGCCAAAGTCGGCATATCTCTGCTGAGCTGTCCCAATATCCTGTGTCACGTACACCGATGTCCCATCGCTGCGGAGGACAATTTTTCTATCCATACCGACATCCTCCAGGTTGACCCAGACACTTCCATCGGCTTCTTTGTAAAAGACTCCTTTCTGCAATCCCTCGTCCACTGCTTTTTTGCCCAGCAGGTACGTATCTGATTCGTAATATTCGCAATCAAAATGCACACCCAGAAGCTTGTATGTTGCATTGAATCCTTCGTACACCCATTCGTTCATTTGCTTCCACAAAGCCAGCGTTTCCGGATCACCTCCTTCCCAATCCAGCAACATTTGTCTTGCCTCTGCACCTATGTTGCTTTTTTCGTTGAAGTATCTATTTTTATATTCTTTAAAGAAAGATGGTGCATCCTGTGCTGGCTTGCTCATGCTGGCGAATAGCTGGCGGCCTTCTTCACTTTCCTGGAATGCGGCGTATTCTTCCTTAAACGCCTCTTCAAATCTAACATAAAACTCGCCTACAAAATGGTCTCCTTTTATGCCCGTGTCGGCAGGTGTTGCTCCTTTGCCAAATTTTTTCCAGGCAAGCATGCTTTTGCAGATCGCAATGCCCCTGTCATTGATGACCTGGGTGCGGATGACCTCGTAGCCATTGGCTTCTAAAATACAGGCACACGACCATCCCAGCAGGATATTTCGCACATGCCCAAGGTGCAGGGGTTTGTTGGTATTTGGCGACGAAAATTCAACCAATACCTTTTTGCCTGTGGCAGATTGCCATCCATATCTGGATTCTGCTGAAATGTGGTTCAAATGCTGCAACCAGAATGCATCTGAAAACGTTAGATTCAGAAAGCCTTGCACTGTCTCAAACGACTGGATGTTTGGGTCATGGTCAACCAGCCACTGGCCAAGGACATTGCCTATCTCGAGCGGTGATTTCCTAAGCTGACTTACCAAAGGAAAAATAACTATCGTATAGTCTCCCTGAAACTCCTTGCGCGTTTCATTCATCAATACCTGGTCTGCTTGCCATGTCAGGTCAAAACAAGCAGAGACTGCCTGAACAAACTGCTGGCGTACGTCGTCTAAAAAGTGCATATCATTTGTTGTAAAACAAAGACAAAGATAGCAAGTATTCCCAAGGAAATTGGGTAAAAAGCAAAGAGAAAGCCGAAGATGCTGTGCATACTTCCAAAAGTGAGGAAAATAATCGATTTTATATTCAAGTACGGTTGGTGAAATTCATCATATCACCTGCCGAACGGCATTAAAACCAAGACGAGATACCCACTTATAATAGGGTTAACTGCCATCTTTTTCCAGACGGAACCCGTGAAATTGAATGGTATATTTTGTATTTAAGTCATCTTTTCATACGCAGTATCATCAAACTCCATTTTACAGATATAAAAAAGTCGAATATATAGACACCAATGCCAAAATAACTTGTAAATTAAACAAAAACTCTTTGATTTTCACACATATTTTTTCCTTGTTTTACTCACACTGAAAAGACGTAAATAGTAACTTTGTATGTTTTATCAAAACAAACATTTCGATTCATCAAATTATTAATGGTAAATATGAAGACTTTTACAAAAACGATACTTGCATTTCTTGTGCTTGCGGTTGTCTTGCCCTCTTGTAAAAAGGACATTGTCAACGACTCTGCCAGCGAGTTTCGTACTGTAGACCAATATTCCTTCAATGTAGTCCAGGAGTGGAACACCATCTGGATGGAAACTGAGAGATATGCCAGTGGATACAGGCCTTGTCCTGCTGCCAATGCCCTTGGATATATAGGTCTGGCTAATTATGAAGCCTGTGTTTCAGGGATGCCGGAATTTCAGTCCATCGCCAATAACTATAATGGACTGAATATACCGAAACCTTTTGCCAACCAGGAATACCACTGGCCCACGGTAGTGAACGCTGTGAATTATTACTTTTACCAGCGTTTGTTTCCAGAAGTAACAGAAGATTTGAGAAACAATATCCGGGCCCTGGCGGAGAAAAATAACAAATTATTCGAAGCAGAAGCTGGTCAGGATGTGTTTGTACGAAGCAGAAACCACGGTGAAGCAGTGGCTTCGGTACTTTGGGACTGGATGAAAACGGATGCAACCACGTTTGATGGTTACAAAGATCCATTTAAAAACAACAACTGGGAAGAAAGACTGAACGAGCCTGGTGCCTGGCAGCCGACAGTACCTGGACCAGGTGAAGGCATGTTTCCTTATTGGGGCAGAGGCCGCACACTTGCGATCAGAGAAGACCAGAAACTATGCAAGCCTTACACAAGCTACGTAGGTGAATATAGTGAAAAAACAAACTCCGGACTCTATGCACAAGCATTGGAAGTGATGGCACAAAATACGCCATCACTGACGTACCAGACAGAGTGGGTTGGAGAATTTTGGAGTGATGATTTGTTAGGCTTAACGTTTTCACCTCCTACACGCTGGTTGGCAATCGCAAACCAGGTATATGAAAACGAAAAAGCCAATTTACAGGATGCATTGCTTGCAAACACGAAGATTGGCATTGCTTTGCATGATGCTGCTGTTGGATGCTGGAACTCAAAGTTTTATTACAATCTGCAAAGACCAGAAACTTATATCAAGCGATTGATTGACCCAACATGGGAGCCAAACTTGGAAAACCCGAATACGGGTGACAAGGGTATATCCCCTTCATTTCCTGCGTATCCTTCTGGCCATGCCACCTTCGGTGCTGCGTCTGCAGAAGTACTTGCCAGTGTGTTTGGTTACTCTTACGGCATGACAGACAACTGTCACCGCAACCGCACAGAGTTTGAAGGATATCCAAGAACATTCTCCAGCTTTTATGACATGGCACAAGAGAATGCGTGGTCAAGGGTACCACTCGGCGTGCACTACAGAATGGACTCGGAAGAAGGTATGCGGTATGGGACTGAAATAGGCCGCACAGTTAACCGGCTTCCATGGAAAAAATAAAGTAAGAGGGCCCGCAGAGGCCCTTTTTTATTTACCCTAATTTTATAGTATGAAAACAAAAGTGTGGGCTCTAATGGTGATCGGAAGTTGCCTGATTACATGCAAACAACAGGAAAAACAAGCACCACAAGGCATTCAAGTTGAAGAGCGGGAAAACTACGGCACTGGAGAAACATCCCGAACGTACACCCGAATTGATGGGCAGATTGAAGGTAAAATGATGGATTATTATCCTTCAGGCAAGGTAAAAGGGGAACGCTGGTTTGTATCTAACCAGCAACAAGGGAAAACAACCCTATACTACGAAAGTGGGGAAGTCAAGGAGGTTCAATACTATGATAAGGGGAAGCGAACAGGGGGAGATACCCTCTTTTATGAAACTGGCAAACTGCAATATGTCAGTGAATTCAAAGACGACAAAAAAAATGGGTATCTGCGCAAATGGGATGAGGAGGGAAAATTAATCTATGAAGCCCGTTTCATCATGGATACGTTGACAGAAGTCATGGGAGAAGCAATTAAAAAAGAAAACAAATGAACTGGATTTTACGTATCAACGGTCTGCTGGAAAGCTTAAGCGGCCTTATATTACTACTTAGGCCAGACGTTCTATTGATGTCTGCTACACCTGATATTCAAGGGATTGCCATCGGCAGGCTTTACGGTATATTGGCTTTTTTCTTTGGAATCCTCAGCTTGCTTCTCCAGTCGGCCTTTGTCTACACATTGCTTTATAAGCGCATCCTTCTCGCGGTGATTGCCTTTCACTTTTGTGTTGGATTATACATGCATGGCCTATACAGTCAGCATATTGTGCCGAATGCAGGGGCTGCCTTCCTTCACCTGGGGATCGCCATCGCATTTTTGCTGCTCTTTATGAGGGACAGGGCCAAATTTGAAGAAATATGACCAGCCAATTGCCTGAATTACTGGATATTTTAACACTGAAACAAGAGGGCGCCAATGTCTTCCGTGGTTCCAATTTATTTATTGGCAGTCCCACAGTATATGGAGGACAGGTACTAGCGCAATCACTGGCAGCCGCTTCCATGCATATTTCAGATGGGAAGCGACTTCATTCCATGCATTGTTACTTTATTCATCCTGGCGACAATGAGAAAGACATTCTTTATACTGTAGAAGGAATTAAAGAAGGCCGCAGCTTCAATACACGAAGGGTAGTAGGCTCCCAAGGCGGCAAAGATATTTTTATCATGTCGGCTTCGTACCAAAGTCCTGAAGAAGGCATAGCACACCAAGCTGGGATGCCCAACGTGGCACAACCTGAGTCTCTTACTTCATTCTCGGACATCTTTGCTGAATTTTCAGCCAAATTTGGCATTCAGCCCAGGGGTATTTTTTCACCATCAGGACCGTTTATTTTCCACCCTGTGGAGAGGTATGACCCGTTTGTTCCGCATATACGTCCGGCTGTCAACCATACATGGTTTAAAACCAATGGTACACTGCCGGATGATCCGATGGTTCACCTGACAACATTGGCCTATGCCTCAGATTTCAATCTCCTGATTACTGCGTTGTTTCCTCATGGCCTGTCCTTTTTTACCACACCGATGCAGATTGCCAGTCTGGACCATGCTATGTGGTTTCACCGGCCTGCCAGAACTGACGAATGGCTCCTCTATGTTGTGGAAAGCAGCAATGCCAATGCAGGAAGGGCCTTTTGCACGGGCAAAATCTTTACTAGGGAGGGTGTCCTGGTTGCCAGTACTGCCCAGGAAGGGTTAATACGCAAGCTCTAGCCACGAATCGCATTCTTCTCTGATAAGTAACAACCATACCGAGAGGGTATCTTCCCGTCTGTTTGTCCCTGTTGCAGGTGGGC
>JAUMBK010000266.1:16968-17446 GCA_032115795.1 Saprospiraceae bacterium
CCGCCAACCGACAAAGAATTAAAACCAACAACTCCCGACCAACACCTGATATGTGAAACGAAACTATAATTCAACCCCTTCAGGGTTGTAAATTTATATACGTTTCATTCCCCGGGTTGGGACCCGGGGCTACCATAGTTCAAGCCCTGCAGGCTTGGAATGTGTGAGGGGTTTCATCACCTCGCAAAGGTATGGCGCTCTTAAAGGGCTATTTAATCCATCTTTTCCATCCTACCCTCCTTACATCCTACAAATTCCAATTCAGACAATTTTGAATGAGAGAACTCTTTCTTTATGAGCGAGGGGCTTCACCCCACGCTAAGGGTATGACGCCCTTCCAGGGCTATTTCGTCCATTCCTACCCTCCTTACATCCTACAAATCTTAATTCAGACAATTTTAATCTGGAATGGAGAATCAGGAATTGAGAATCTGGAGACAGTACCCTTTTTCGGGCCCATGTAGACACCCAACCGACA
>JAUMBK010000267.1:0-15884 GCA_032115795.1 Saprospiraceae bacterium
CTGTAATTGTTGCATGTCTGCTCCGGGGACAACCTGACTAATGGACGATGACTGGTCAGTCGCTACAATGAGGACCGGCGATTTCGTTTCTTCATGCACCAATTTGATGAACGGCGATAACAGCAGCAGAGAGATGAAAAAAACTGCAGTTGCCCTTAGTGAAGCCAGAAAGTACCGAAACCAGGAAGTGTAGTTGTTGAAACGGGTATCTTTGCGATACATGCCTGCCGCATAGGCCAGTCCTAAAAAAAGACAAAAAAAAGTGTACCACCAGGGATATGAAAAACTAAAAGTACTAATCACTTGTTTTCAGAATTGTGTTGCAAAGATTAAAAAAAGTGCGCACGATGACAAATCCAACCCTGCCATAGCCGCAGGATTGTGATTGCCGCGCCTAAATACAACGCTGTAACCTTTAAAAAGATTAAATGCGAACATTCATCTTTCTCGTTTTTGTACTGATTGCTGCTTTGCCGTTAAATGCATCGTACATTTTGATTCCTATGGAATACGATAAGCAGGCAAACCACCTGAAAGCCTATGGCATTACCTATTGGGTGATTAATCAAGGGATTGAGGCATATTGGCTGTTAAATTACCGGGGTGGTAGTTTTGCCTTTCCACACACACGAGGACTGGAATCGGAATGCAAGGTAAGGGGAGTAACCTACCAGGTAGTTTCGGATGGCGAATGGATTGGCATAAGAAACGAAATCAGTAACCCTGAAGTAAATCAGGAGGCAATAAAACTGGAAAAAGCACCTAAAATTGCGGTGTATACGCCGGATTTTAATCCCCAGGGAAACCGGATACAACCCTGGGACGATGCTGTAACCCTGGTTTTGACCTATGCCGAAATCCCATTTGAAAAAATTTATGACAGGGAAGTAATGGAGGGAAAATTGGCGCAATATGACTGGTTGCATTTGCACCATGAAGATTTTACAGGCCAATACGGCAAGTTTTATGGATCACAGGGGGGCACTCCATGGTACAAACTAAACCAGCAGAAGATAGAGCAGCTTTCAAAAAGCCTTGGGTTTTCAAAAGTATCCATGCTGAAACTCGCTGTAGCCAAAAAGATTAAGGAATATGTGGAAGCGGGTGGTTTTATGTTTGCTATGTGTTCGGCTACCGATACCTATGATATTGCCTTGGCGGCTGAGGGGCTCGATATTTGTGCAGAGATGTATGATGGCGATGGCTATGATACAGGTGCACAAAGTAAGCTTGACTTCAGCAAGACATTTGCTTTCCGCGATTTTCAGTTAAACCTCAATCCGTTGGCCTACGAACATTCTAATATTGACAACAAGGACAGAACTGTGCAACCGGAAGTGGATTATTTTACACTATTTGAATTTTCAGCCAAATGGGATCCTGTGCCGACCATGCTTTGCCAGAACCATACGCTAACCGTCAAAGGATTTATGGGGCAGGCAACTGCATTTGAAAGATCAGTCATTAAACCAGATGTCCTCGTCCTTGGTGAAAATCGGGCAGCCTCAGAAGTCAGGTATATCCATGGCATCCATGGTTTTGGAACATGGACATTTTATGGTGGCCATGATCCTGAAGATTACCGACATTATGTGGGGGACCCGGAGACGGACCTTAGCTTACATCCTAAAAGTGCAGGGTACCGTTTGATTCTTAATAACATCCTCTTTCCTGCTGCTAAAAAGAAAGAACGTAAGACGTAACGTTCTGGTTATTTTCATTTTATAGAAATCCACTTGCTAAATCCTGGCAAGGATGTATTACGCAAGAGATACATGCCCGGTGGCAATAAAGCAGTGTCAAATTCTATCGTAACATCATCTTTTTGAATTACAGACGGAATACAAATGCTAATTCCGTTCTGTGTATATAGCTGCCAGTTTGTTTTTACCTTGTGGATGTCTTTGTGTGAAATTCTTATAAACTGATTTGCAGGATTGGGATATACCTCAACATTTTCATGAGATAACGTAATCTCTTCCGTGAGGGAAGGTTCCTGGAACGTAAGTTTGTAGATGTTTCCACTGCCATATCCACAAGCATACAGTTCCTGATTTGAATCCGTGCCAAAAGAGGAAAATTCCTGGTTATCCAAGTCTGCCAGTTCTTTGCTGGACCAGATGTCCCCTGCCTGTCTTGAAAGCGACCAGAATTTTCCGGTGCAATAATCGGCATACACATACTGCCCCTGCATAAATGGATATTTGCTGCCTCTGTAAACGTAGCCACCTGTGATGGAGCACCCCACATCAAAGCGATTGTCGTACACATGAACAGGTTTATAATAATTGCGTGCGTCATTGCACCCGGAAAACTGAAATCGTTCGAGACCTTCATAACAACGCCATCCAAAATTTGCTTTTTTAACTGAGCCTGGCAGTAGGTTTATTTCTTCCCATTTGTCTTGGCCAACATCGGCTATCCACCAGTTTTTATCTACAGCATCATATGAAAAACGCCAGGGATTTCGCAAGCCCAATGCCCAGATTTCAGGAAGGGTATCGGCACGGCCTGCATACGGGTTGTCTTCTGGAACTTTATATGGTTGGGTTTCTGTATTTATATCTATGCGCAGCAATTTGCCAAGGAATTCTTTAGGGTTTTGAGACCTGTTACCCGGGTCACCTGCGTTGCCACCATCTCCCAATGGAATATACAAGTAGCCGTCCGGACCAAATGCAAGATCTCCTGCATTATGGTTGTTAAACGGTTGGGTAACAATCAGGATTGTTTTTTCACTCGTGGGTTCAGCGACATTCGGATTTTCAGCACTTCTGCGGAATCGGGCGATTGTTGTATGTCCGGCAGCATTGATATAGGACACAAAAAAATACCCATTTGTTTTATATTCCGGATGAAATGCCATTCCAAGCAAGCCACGTTCCGTTGCCAGTGAATTGACTCTCGCGTCAATGTCAAGAAAGGGTAGAGCCAGTTTCGTTCCGTCTGCATTTAAGATTTTTATCCTTCCATCCTTTTCAACAATAAATAAGCGTAGATCATCTGGAATGCCTGTATTGCAGATATCCACAGGCTTTGAATAACCATCAGCCATCTCAGTCAAAATGAGGCTTTGACCCGAACACAAAAGCACGCTTAAGTGAAAGATAAACATGAATGTTTGTTTGAGAACTCTGGCTCTGTTTCTACCTAAATTCATTTTCCAATTTTGATTACGCGTTTGAGAATATGACACTGCCTTTAAGACAATCTTCCAATGGTGATTATGAAGTGTGGCTTGATGGAAAGTCAAGTGATGATTTCATTGACTTAATTCCCTGCAATCCTACTTTTTTTTCAACAAATATAACATTTATGTACCTTTTGTTGTATTAAAGATATAAATACATACATGCGACACAAATTCATTGCAATCATATTTTCTTTCGTGCTGGTTCAGGGCATTAGCCAGTCGGCTGTACCTTCTTCTGAAAAAGACCCCAAAGCGACAGTTTTACTTGACAAGCTAAAAAAAGTCTATAAAAGTTACAGTTCAATAGAAGTCGTGTTCAATTTTGAAATTCAATTGCCTGGCAGAGCGGCTGAAGTGCAAGCGGGAACGGTCATACAACAAGGGAAACAATTTCGTTTGAAAATGACAGACCAGGAAATGTACTCAGATGGGAAGACCACTTGGGTCTACTTGAAAAAGAACAAGGAAGTGCAAATATTTTCTGCTGCAGAAGCTTCTGAGACAGGGTTTATATCTCCGATGGAACTAATGACGATGTATGAGAAAGGCGCTTTTTCCTATGCCATTACAGAGGAGCGGAATGTGAAGGGAAAGCAGTTTGTTGATATCGAATTTAAGCCTACAGATAAATTTGCTGAATATTCCAAGCTAAGGATGACACTTGATAAAACATCCAATAAAATGTTATCTTTGAGAATCTTTTCAAAGGAAGGTTCGAGGTTTGCTCTGTCTATTGCATCTTTGACTCCGAATAAGAAATACGCCCCGTCAACGTTTGTGTTTAATCCAAAATCTGTGGCGGGGGTTCACGTGGAAGATCTGAGGATGAATGAATAGAACCAATTCAATTACTCAGTTTACCAACCAGCGATTTCTGGCCTCAACCTCCGGAAATCGCTTTTTTTTTGGCATAATACAGAAGAAAGAAACTTTTCTATAACCCGTAAACAACGGGAATGACCCCAGAGCATGATGTTTGGGCAAAAAAAAATCCGTTAGTTTTGGCCAACGGATTTTTGATATTTTCCAGACGTTCGTTTAATCTGTGATAAACGGGTAATCCTGTTGTGTGTAATTATCCTCATACAAATCTGAAGGAAGCGGAAAGGGTGAATTTTCAGCAAACTCGATGGCATCATCAATTTCTTTGTCAATGGACTGGATGACTGCATCAATTTCAGACTGATTCGCTATTTTCTGATCGAGTAATTTTTCCTGGATTAAAACTACAGGATCTTTTTCCTTGTATTCTTCCAGCTCATCTTTCGTACGGTATTTTGCTGGGTCAGACACGGAGTGGCCTCTGTAACGGTATGTCTTGATTTCAAGATAATAAGGGCCTTTTCCTGCCCGGATGTGCTCTGCGGCTCTTTGGAAGGCCTCATGCACTGCCGCAGGATCCATGCCATCGACAGATTCGCTGGGCATATCAAAGGCCAAACCGATCTTATATAAATCCTGGACATTGCTGGTCCTCTTCACAGAGGTGCCCATTGCATAAAGGTTGTTTTCACAAATGTAGAGAACTGGAAGCTGCCACGTCATTGCCATGTTGAATGACTCGTAAAGTGCGCCTTGCCGCGCCGCGCCATCACCAAACATGGTGACACACAGATTGTCTGTTCCTCTGTACTTTTCTGCGAAGGCAATGCCCGTACCAATTGGAATCTGAGCACCTACGATGCCATTACCACCAAAGTAATTGTGTTCGGCTGAAAAAAAGTGCATGCTCCCGCCTTTTCCTTTGACACACCCTGTTACTTTGCCGTACAATTCCGCCATACATGCATTTGAACTCAATCCCCGAGCCAAAGCAACACCATGCTGACGGTAAGCAGTCACCAGCTTGTCCTCCGGTCTCAAAGCAGTGGCTATCGCACCCGCAATGGCTTCCTGACCTATATATACGTGAAAGAAGCCTCTGATTTTTTGTTGCGAGTAGGCATACAGTCCCTTTTCTTCAAATCGCCTCACCCTGTACATCACTTCAAGCCATTTCATATAGGTGGCTTTATCAAACGAAGCCGTTTCTGCTTTTTTTGAGGCCACTTTCTTTTTTTCCAATACTTCTGCCATAACTTTCTGATACATTTTGTAAATGGTCGAATAAATAAGGATTCTGTAACAGAGCAGGCAATAAAGCCTCCACTCCATTTCCCTGCAAAATTAGACTATTACCTATTAAAAAAAGCATCACTTGTCAAAAAATGTACGTTTTGTCTCTGAAAATACGAAGTCTCCTGTATTTTGCGTTTCAATGTAGTAGGAATAAACTAATTGAAACAGGCACTGTTTTTTAAATAGCAAACGAAGGCATGAATATGATTGAAATTCCATGTATGCACGTCAAATTCGCATGGCTGTATAGGGTAGTAATTGGGCTTCTCCTTTTTTCAGGTATCAATGTGAAGAGTTATTCTCAGGAATCCCCCAAGGAGAACGGTTTTCGTTCCAAAGATTCGCTGTACAATGCCAATATTCAAAAATCAAAGCTGTATGGCGTATATATACCCCGTGACATTTCCGATGCAATGAACCGCCTCGATGAGTTGACTGATTTGCCGGCCAGGGAAAAATTGAAAAAGATTGATGAGAAAACGATGGCGCGTAAGCTTTTTTTTGGATTGGGAAGGTGGATAGAATACAATTGGAATTTTCAGGAAGGATCCAGAATGTCACACTTGCTACGCAGGAAAGGCCTCACCCACACAGAGGATATGACATACACGTTACTGGTGTTATACCACCGTCATATCTGTGCTAAACCGCTTGAATCGGATGTGCTGATAAAACAAGTAGCAGATGAGCGGAAAGCAAAGATTGCATTGGAAAAAGCCAACGCTACTGTTGTCGATTCATTTCGCATTCAAGTGCCAAGAAATGAATAAGGTGTTTTAAAACTCCTCATTTTTATTTTATTCCGACTACACATGTTTCCGTTCATAGATGGTTTTTGCCAGGCTATGGGCTAAAGTAGGTTCGTCAGTATATGACGAAATTTGTCTTTCGTATTTCATTTTGAATTCGATGATGATCAATTTTCTTTAGATAAGGTTGTAAAATGCTGTGCAAATCATGAACAATTTTGTCCATTAGCACATTACGCTAATATACATTTAGAAAAACCATTTCTTTCATCGTTAAAATGTTAATTTACATGAGAAACATTCTTACATTCTTCTTCCTTGCTTTGTCTGTGTATGCAAATTCCGGCTTATTCGGACAAATTAAGACGCCTTCCGCCAGTCAAATGGCCAAATTGTCCACCACGGTAGGACTGACTGACATCAGTGTTGAATACTCGCGCCCAAGCAAGAGTGGCCGAAAAATTTATGGCGATCTTGTACCGTTTGATGCCATGTGGCGAACCGGTGCTAACAAAAACTCAATGGTTACATTCAGTGATGACGTAATGATTGGGGGATCTGAGGTGAAGAAAGGAACCTATGCCATCTTTACAAAGCCGGGAGCATCTTCATGGGAAGTATATTTTTACACTGATACTGAAAACTGGGGTGTTCCTGAAAAGTGGGATAATGCAAAAGTGGCAGCAAAAGTGATGGTGACGCCTGTAGCTGTTCCGAATGTGGAAACGTTTACAATTGAGGTTGCCAATGTGACTTACAATGACTGCTATCTGGAAATCAATTGGGAAAACACGAGCATTCCCGTGAAGATTGATGTTCCTACTGTAAAAAAAGTGACATCCAACATCACATCTATTATGTCTGGTCCGTCTGCGAACGACTTTGCAAGTGCTGCAAGATATTACAGAGAGTCAAAAATTGATCTTTCCCAGGCGTTGGTATGGATGAAGAAGGCCGTTGAGATGGGGAATGACAAATTCTGGCATTTACGGCAGTTGTCATTGATTGAAGCTGATCTTGGTAATTATAAGGATGCCATCGCCACTGCGCAGAAATCGCTTGAAAAGGCAAAGGAAGCAGGGAACAATGATTACGTAAAAATGAATACTGACTCTATCGCTGCCTGGTCTAAGAAAAAATAAGCTGGAGATTTTCCAGTTTCCAATAGAGAGAGGGATGAGTGACTTGTACGTTACCCATCCCTTTTTTTTTGAATCGGATTAAAAAGGGAAATCATGTACCAACCTGTAAAGAAATTCCGGCAATACCGAAGGCCTGGAAATAAATGCAACCAAAACACCTGCGATCGCACCGTAAAAATGCGCTTCATGGTCAATCATGTCGTGCTGATTTTTGGAGGCCCAGGTAGAATACCATAAATACAAAACGCCAAATATGATGGCCGGGACAGGAATAATTGCATACAAGCCAAGCATAGACCATGGCTGCAACAAGATATAGTGAAAAAGAATTCCAGAAACACCTCCGGAGGCACCCACGCTGGCAAAATACGGGTTGTGCCTGTGTCTGAAAAAAGTTGGGATATCACCCATCACTATTGTTAGCAGATATCCCACTACATAGACGATTGATCCCGTTGTTTCTCCAAGGTGAATTACCAGGCTGTATTCTACCATGCTTCCAAACTGGTACAGCACAAACATATTGACAGCCAGGTGGATAAAATCACCGTGCACAAAACCGGATGTGAGCCAGCGGTAATATTCATGGTACCTGTCTTCCCGGACAGGGTGGTGTTTTAACTGGTTGAAAAAGGCTGCATTTGTAAAGCAAAGTAGAGAAACAAGACAAGTGGTCAGTACCAGTATGAGTGTCATGTATGGTGGTTTTTAATGATGATTAATAATTGTTTCATTTTGTGCAGGATTTTTAGCCCTAGTGGCCTTTCATTTGGTCGCTAAGTAAAGGAACATGCGGATTTTCAGCTTATGGATTGTGGTATTTTTCATTTCTGATTATAGTAAATGCCCGGTAAAGTTGTTCCACCAGAATCAGCCTTGCCATTTGATGCGTAAACGTCATCGGGGAAAGGGAAATCACATCATTGGCTCTTTGGCGAAGCAGAGGATGATGGCCGTAGGCACCACCAATCAGGAATATCAGGTGTTTTTCTGATTGAACAGTGCTTTTTTCTAAGATAGTTGCCAATCCCTTTGATGTGACGATTTTGCCTTTTTCATCCAACAAAACAAGAGAGTCTTCTGGTTTCAATTTTGAAAGAATCATTTCGCCCTCTCTTTTGGTGGTTTCTTCAGGATGTTGTCCAGCTTTCACATCTTTCCATTCTTCATAATGAAAACGGGTGTAAAAGCCCAGTCTTTTGACATAGGTTTCAATGCCCTCCTGCAAGTACTTTTCTGTTGTTTTACCAATTGTCCAGACACTGATTTTCACTTACCAATGTTTAATTTGTCACCTATTCTTATGAATGATTGGAAAGGTAAAAAGAAATGATACATCGATTTCATTCAAATTTACCCCCTGCAAGATTATGAATTTATGCGTAAATTTTGGAAAAAAGCCTTTCTTTTCTATCTTCACGCAAAAAACAAGTCAGTTTATTTACTTTTATTTTCTTTTCTATGGTGTTAGGATCCGAACACAACATCAATACTTGGCTGACGCAAATCAATACAGATTTCAAAGCTGCGGTTTCTGTGGATTGTGTCATATTTGGTTACGATAATGAAGCCTTAAAAATACTTTTATCCAGGTGTGATATGCCGCCCTACGAGCATGAATTGTCCCTATTGGGGGATTTGGTACATGCTGATGAGACAACGGATGAAGCCGCCAGAAGGGTGTTGGAGGCCAAAACAGGATTCACTGATGTCTTTCTGGAGCAGGTTCAGGTGTTCAGTGAATTGAACAGGCATCCATTAGGCAGAGTAATCACTGTGGCCTACTATTCACTCATCCAAATTGACGAACAACACCTGGCGCACATAGGCAGAAGTGGGTTATGGGAATGGAAAAATGTGGATGATATCCAGTCTTTGGCATTTGACCACTTCAACATCATGCACACTTGCCTGCGTAAAATGCAAAAACAACTCCGGGAGCAACCCATTGGGTTTAACCTGCTGCCTGCCAAATTCAGTTTATTGCAATTGCAGCGACTTTACGAGGTAATTCTGAATGTGCAGTTAGACAAACGAAATTTCAGACGCAAATTGAAATCGCTGGGTATTCTCAGGGAATTAAATGAAATCGAATCATCTGTTTCACACAGGCCTGCCAGATTGTATACGTTTGATACATCAGGCTATGAAAAGAAGAAAATAGCCGGCTTCGCTTTCGACTTGTAATAGTCAGTATGTTACGTTCAAATTGTCTCTTGTGGTAAATAGGTTTTTATCACATGCAACTTACTAGGCGGCAAATTTCAAGGACTGTATCCACTGCCTTTTGCATATCTTGGACAGACACCCATTCATATTTAGAGTGGATGGCTTGTTCTCCGGCAAACAAGTTGGGACATGGCAGACCCATATGCGAAAGTACGGCTCCATCGGTACCACCACGAATGCTGCCTGTGACAGGGTGAACACCGACATTTTTCATTGCCTGGACCGCAGTTTCGCTTACATGTGGGTGCTTGCGCAACACATCCTTCATGTTGCGATATTGTACCTTCATTTCAAATTCGTATTTTGAATTTGGATAGTGAGCCAGGATTTCTTCGGCTGTTTCCCTGATTAGGGAACCATATTCTTCCAGTTTTTCTGTCTCAAAATCTCGCAGGATAAACTGGACTGACGCTTTTTCCAATCCACCTTCTATTTTTGTTGGGTGGAGAAAGCCTTCCATGCCTTCAGTTGTTTCGGGTGACAAGGTAAGTTTTGGCAATGCAGCAACAATCTCAGCTACTATTTTAATGGCATTTTCCATCTTGTTTTTGGCATATCCCGGATGGGCGCTTACGCCGTGAATCGTCAGTGTACAGGCATTGGCAGAAAAATTTTCATCCTCAAAACAACCCAGGTCACCTGAGTCAAGCGTATATCCAAAGTCAGCATCCAGTAGCTGGAGGTCCACTTTTGCTACGCCTTTTCCGATTTCTTCATCCGTCGTAAACAGGGCCCTTACTTCGCCATGTGGCAAAGAAGAATCGGAGACCAGTTGGTGCAACGCGTCCATGATGATGGCGACACCTGACTTATCATCGCTTCCCAGCAACGTCAGACCGCTGGCAGTAACAATGTCATGACCTATTTTGTCTTTTAGGGCCGGATAGGCATCGGTTGTCAATATAATAGACTTGTCGTCGGGGAGTGGGATCGGATTACCCTGGTAATTTACATGTACAAGTGGTTTTATATTCGTCCCACTGCAATCCGGAGCTGTATCCAAATGTGCACAAAAGAAAACTTTCGGGACTTTGTTTGCCACATTTGAAGGCAAATACGCATAAATATAGCCAGCTTCATTTGTTTTGAAAGGAATGCCAAGAGAGCTCAATTCATTACAAAGGAGGTTCGTCAAATCTATCTGCTTTTCGGAAGAAGGAAACGTCTGGCTTGTGGGATCTGCCTGTGTATCCAAAGTCACATACTTCAGGAATCTTTCTTTTACTGTATAGTGCATCTGCTTTCTTTTTTTTGCAAAGATACCCATTTTAACTACGTACGGTATATCTTCGCATGATCATACAGGCAATTACCAAGTGCACAATTTGTACCTCGTTATCTATTTCTGCGGCATTTTCTTTCTGCCTTCCTTCCTGCCACACAGTTCAGGGTCAGAGTATTGTACTCTGCGCTATCAGAGGGCCGCAACTGCAGAAAGATCTGCGTCAATGCACGCTGCATGGACTGCTTTATTGAAAAAATACGTTTCGGCTGATGGAAAAGTGGATTATGCTGGTTGGAAAAAAGATCAAAAGGCACTTCATAACTACCTAGATAATTTGGCAACACATCCGCCAGCCCAGCAGGATGAAAAAGAAATAAAAATAGCCTACTGGATAAATCTGTATAATGCGGCAACAATTCAACTGGTACTAAAGCATTATCCTATCAAAAGCATTCGCGACATTGCCGCAGGCAAACCGTGGGACCAGAATTTTATCAAGGTGGGAAAGGAAAAGCTGTCACTCAATGATATTGAACACAAAAAATTGCGTGCTATATTTCGTGATGCACGCATTCATTTTGCGATAAATTGTGCTTCAAAGTCTTGTCCTCCTTTACAACAATCCGCGTTTGAGGCGGAAAGTCTGGAAAAACAGTTGACATATGTAACCACGGTTTTTTTGCGGGGAAAGGAAAATCAGATTGAACGCCACAAGTTGATATTGTCATCTATTTTTCAGTGGTATAAAGGAGACTTTGAACCATTGACTGAATTTCTGTTTAAATACACTGGCGTGAAAGTCGGCCGCAACGCCAAAATACATTATCGGCCATACGACTGGCGCCTGAATGAGTAAAGCCAGATATCCAATGTAGTATCACGTGAAATTCAAATAAGTATTCTGGAGAGATAAGGCACGATCTGATAAAGCCAATGTATTTTTGTGTGACCGATGGCACCTTGGCTTCCTGGTTGATGATCCAGCAGACTGAAGGTCGTCCATAAGGCCAAATTATAAAAATGATCAATTCAATGGATTTCACAGAACAAGCCGGAATGAATATCGTTTTTTTAGATGCATGGACGACGTCTAATGGGGATTTGCCTTGGGATACACTTTCCTCCTTGGGAAATTTTACCTATTTTGACCGGACAGACCCAAATAGGATGGGGGATAGGGCGTTGCTCGCAGACATTGTGATTGTTAATAAATTTCCTGTCAATAAGCAGACACTAGCATGTATGCCAAATGTCAGGTACATTGTCGTTGCTGCCACGGGCTATAACAATATCGAAAAGGAAGCCGTCGAAGCGAGGAAGATACCTGTGAGTAATGTACGGGATTACAGTACTGATGCTGTTGCACAGCATGTGTTTGCCATGCTGTTGTCCATTTATAACAAAGCGGCGTATTACGATGCGGAAGTCAAAAAAGGAAGATGGGCGGAATGTCCTGATTTTTGTTTTTACGACCATTCAATTCTGCCATTGGCAATGCGTTTGGTATGACAATCCTTGCGGTCACAAGAGATCAAGAAAAGGCGCACCCACCGTATGTTCATTTTGTAACGATGGAAGAGGCATTGACACAATCCGATGTGATCAGCTTGCATTGTGCCCTAACTCCTGCGACGGAGAAATTGATTTGTGCGGAGACCATATCGAGAATGAGAGAGGGAGTCATTTTGGTGAATACGGGCAGAGGACCGCTCATTGATGAAGACGATGTTATTGCTGCACTGGATTCAGGAAAGCTATCGTGGGCAGCACTGGATGTGTTAAACCAGGAACCACCCTCACGCGACCACAGCTTGTGGCAGCATCCAAAAACGTTGATAACACCCCACATTGCCTGGGCTGGACTCCATGCAAGACAACAGCTCATTGAGGGCATTGCAGCACATATTTCGGCTTTTCAGAAGGGAAAGATGGAACATAGGGTGTATTAATTTATATAATTCAATTGAATCGAGCATGGAGCTGTTCATCATCGCTGGGATTGCCTTTCTGGCGTCTTTGGCAACATTTTATTCAGGTTTTGGGTTGGGAACCTTGCTCATGCCGGCAATGGCATTGTTTTTTCCTGTGGAAGTGGCTGTAGCATTGACTGCCTTTATTCATTTTGTCACGAATGTATTCAAGTTGTCCTTGACATTCAGGCATGTGCAGTGGTCACTGGCTCTTCGTTTTGGGCTACCTGCATTTTTGGCTGCCATTGCCGGTGCAACTGTGTTGGAATGGATTGGCGAGGGTGGTATACTTTATCAGTGGCAAGTCTCTGGCACTCCATTTTTCATAACCTTGGTAAAGGTCGTCATCGCAGGCATGATCATCATTTTTGTCCTTGTTGAATGGCTGCCAATGTTTAAAAATCTTTCTTTTGGTAAAGAAAAGTTGGTGTTTGGGGGATTGTTGAGTGGTTTTTTTGGTGGTTTAGCTGGTTTTCAGGGAGCGCTGAGGAGCATGTTTCTTATACGGTTTGGATTGACAAAGGAAGGATATATAGCAACGGGCGTTGTCATTGCTTGTTTTATTGATGTTTCAAGAATGGCGGTGTACAGCCTGCATTCTGCCAGGCAATTGATGAATGAAAATGCCGCATTGCTCTCCATTGGGGTGGTGAGTGCATGTATGGGTGCTTTTTTGGGCAATATGTGGTTGAATAAGGTTACCTTGGCGACAGTACAGAGGTTGGTGGCGGTATGCCTTTTATTGTTTGCCCTGTGCATGGGCTTAGGTGTATTGTGACCGACCGATCAATCATAAACAGTCATTCTACAACTTGTCACACCGCATCAGCAAGACATGGTCTGCAATCACTAATGCAGCCATCGCTTCCACAATGGGTACGGCCCTCGGAACAACACAGGGATCGTGACGGCCTTTTCCCGTTACAATGGTTGCTGCGCCAGCATCATCAATGGTTTGCTGATCCTGCATGATTGTTGCTACAGGTTTGAAAGCAACCTGGAACGTAATGGGCATGCCGTTGCTGATTCCACCCTGAATTCCGCCGGAATAATTTGATTTTGTTTTTACGATGCCATCGACAGTGACAAAGGTATCGTTGTGTTGCGAACCTTTCATCTGGATGCATTTGAATCCGGAGCCATATTCAAATCCTTTGGCAGCATTGATGCCCATCATGGCAGCGGCAAGGCCTGATTGGAGTTTCCCGAAAACAGGTTGTCCCAATCCTGGCGGGCAGCCATTGATGATACAGCTAACTTCTCCTCCGATGGTATCGCCCTCTTTTCGGATTTTCATGACCAGTTTTTCCATTTTGCTTGCGGTATCCGGATCGGGGCAACGGACGGGATTGTCTTCCACTTGGTCAAGATTGCCAGTCCATGAGTCAGGCAATCGGACAGGACCAATTTGGCTTACAAATGCATGAATGGAGATATTTTGTTTTGCGAGGAACATTTTGGCGATGGCTCCTGCAGCGACCCGGGCTGCTGTTTCTCTTGCAGATGCGCGTCCTCCCCCACGATAATCTCTGATGCCAAATTTGGCAGCCCAGGTATAATCTGCATGTGAAGGCCTGTAAACCTGTGCCAGGTGCGCATAATCCTGGCTTTTCTGGTCTTCGTTCGGAAGAAAAAGGCTGATTGGCGTTCCGATAGTTTTTCCTTCAAAAACACCACTTTGGATTTGGCAGGTGTCGCTTTCTTTGCGCTGTGTCACCAGATGCGATTGGCCCGGTTTTCGTCTGTTTAATTCGTGCTGTAAAAAATTCAGGTCAATATCCAGGCCTGCAGGGCAACCATCAATGACAACCCCAATGCCGGGACCATGAGATTCCCCATAAGTGGTGATTTTGAAAATGTGTCCGAATGAATTTGCTGACATACTACAAAGATAGAGAAGTTGCGAGTTTTCATAAAAGAAAAAGGCTGCCCCTTGTGAGGACAGCCTTCATTTTCTTTGGTTATCGTAGATTATTTAATAATTACGACAGACTTACCAACAAAATTGGTTGCATTTGCCAATTGAAGAAGGTAATTGCCAGGCTGTAAGCCAGACACATTGATTTTGCCCGTACCGGACAAATTCAGCGTCTGTACCTGAATCAATTCTCCTTTCATGTTGTAAAGAGATGCTTTTACTTCTCCTTTCAAGGCAGTTGTATTTACAGAAATGTTGAGAACGTCTTTCGCAGGGTTTGGAAATACCTTGACAACATCACTGCTAAGCAGGTCATACGTAGAAGATGGCTCACTGAAGGCATACTCACCTGTATCCGAGCGGAAGTCTACCTTGTATGTTCCGGCAACTGTCTTGATGTTCGGTCCATCCTGTGTACCTACACCAGTAGGGAAGTCAGCTGCACCCCAGTTGATTGTCCATGCGGCTTCTGCTCTGAACTTCACCCCACCGTCAGATGCGCCACCGTGATCACTCAGAGTAACGCTGCCCAATGTCCAGTGGTTTGCATCGTTGGCATCTTTGTTGAGGTATGCATCGCGGCTGTCATCTGCGCCAGGCCATTCACCAAATGGACCTGATTTTCCAACAAGGGAAATTTTGTCATATTCTACCACTGCTTCAAACGTATAATCACCGGTAGTGGAGTTGAATGTGATTTTGTAATCACCTGCTGTCACCGGAATGTTTGGTCCATCCTGGACTCCAGTACCTTCAGGGAAAGTATCACCACCCCAGTTGACTGCCCAGTCATTATCAGCTCTGAATTTAGCCTCTCCATCAATCAGATCCATGCGTCCTCTCCAGATTGACTTGTCTGTTGCATCTTGTGTCAGGTCTGTATCTGTGTCCCAACCTCCTGGAGTGGCATCACCGATAATACCTATTGTGGTGTAGTTGCCGATAATCAGGAACTTGTATATCAATGTTTTGGTATTGAAAGTCACCTGATAATCACCTGCCTTGTCTGCAGGAACAACAATGTTTGCCCCATTCAACGTGGCTGTATCAGTAGGAAATTCACCACCACCCCAGTTGATTGCCCAGGCGTTGTTGGCTCTGAATTTCAATTCACCTTCCTTCAACGTGATAACACCTCTCCACAAATCTGGATTTCCTGCATCTTTTGTCATTGGGCTATCTGTATCCCATCCGCCTGGAGTGGCACTACCAATCAAAGCGATGCTTGAATAATCGACTACTTCCGAGAACTTATATGCACCAGTTGCTTTGTTGAAATCAACTCTGTATTTTCAAGCAACAGCAATTGGAATGTTATCTCCTCCTTGCGTACCCACACC
>JAUMBK010000268.1:0-4454 GCA_032115795.1 Saprospiraceae bacterium
CGTTCTTTCGCCCTGGCTTTTTCTTCATCCCGTCTCGCACCTCCCAAAGCAGCATCAAAGCCATGCTTCTCCAGGGTGTCCAGAAGTGTCACGGATTGAGCTCTGTTTCGACTTGCCTGCATGCCCTTTTCTTCTGACACCTGCCCGCTATTAATGCTCTCCTGAACTGAACCTACGATCAACCGCACATTCAGTTCAGCCGCGAGAGCATCGCGAAAAAGGAGTGTTTCGGGAAAATTATGACCTGTGTCAATATGGACCAGAGGAAAGGGCATCTTGGCCGGTGCAAATGCTTTTGCCGCCAGATGCGTGACTACAATGGAATCCTTGCCTCCGGAAAAAAGTATGCATGGCTTTTCAAATTGTGCATACGCCTCACGAATGGCAAAAATGGACTCCGCCTCCAACTCTTCAAGGTGTGTCAACCTGTACTTCTTCATGTTCAAACTTTTTGAATTCGACGTATAATCAGGTCGAACAAATGGCCTGATGATGCATCGACAGTTTGTGTATCTGTATGTAAAATAAGGTCTGGATTTTGCGGCACTTCATAGGGACTGTCAATTCCGGTAAAATGGGTGATTTCTCCAGTCAGCGCCTTTTTATATAGCCCTTTCGGATCTCTTTGAATGCACTCGCTTAATTGGCATGAAACAAATATCTCCAGAAAGGAGTCGTCACCAATAATTTCTTTTGCCATGTTTCGGTCTGCTATGGTTGGAGAAATCAAACTTACGATGACAACTAGGCCCGCATCGCACATCAATTGGCTGGTTTGAGCAACACGCCTGATATTTTCGGTCCGGTCAGCCGCAGAAAAGCCCAGATTCGCACATAATCCCGTGCGTGTATTGTCACCATCCAGGATGTAATGCCGCACACCCGCAGCGTATAAATGTCGGGATACTGCATCTGCCAATGTTGATTTTCCGGCCCCGGACAAGCCTGTTAACCAGGCAACCACTGTGTTGTGACCGTTTTGTGTGGTTCGGTCAGCGTGGGTAATGTGGAATGAATGAACAGTGAGGTTGTTTGCGCTCATCAATTTGATTTTTCATTTTCCCTTTTGGGTAAGCCAAAATTGATCTTGTACCAGGCGCGTTCGTGCAAAAAGTACAAGGCCATTTTTGTTATTAGTTCCATCAATCCGATTTTCACGCCGACAAATGAATTGCCTGTGACAAACCAACCTAGCGCGACTGTATCCAATGTACCAATACAACGCCACGTGATGGTTTTGGCAAGGTGACGTTTTACGCTGGGGTCCCTGGGGATAAGCTTATCTAAAAACATGGAATGAGCGTATGTAAATGATTAAGGATATTCGTGGAATGGACTGGGGCCGAAGCAAACTGGAAATTTCCGTTTATGGCTTCGCCTGCCATACGTCGCAATTGCGCTAGATGGATATGTCGTTTCATCATACATTCAAGCAAACATCATGCTAGACATTGTTTCTTTACACCTACATTTTTGGAATTCCAATCACTGACGAACAAAACTATTGTAACTTTTCCAGAATTTTTTCCAGGGCTGCAATCCAGTGCGGTGTTTCCACACCAAAAGAGGATTTTATTTTCTGTTTTGACAACACGCTCCAGTAAGGTCGAGGGGCCGGAGTTATATAGTCTTTTGTCAAAATAGGGGATACCCTGCATGGTAGCTGCACGACAGTCATGATTCTCTGAGCCAGATCATACCATGTGATGCATCCTTCATTGGAATAATTGTATATTCCTGTGAAGTCAGAACGGCTGATATCATTTTGTTCACATTGGCGAATGATGTGCAGAAGAGCCATTGCCAGGTCATCAGCAGAGGTCATGCAACCATACTGATCATTTATCACTGAAATATGCTCTTTTTCCTTGCCAAGCCGCAGCATTGTTTTTACGAAGTTATTCCCATATGAAGACACTACCCAGGAAGTTCTGACAATCATGGCTGGAATGCCAGTCTCTATAACGGCTTTTTCCCCAGCCAGTTTTGATTGGGCGTATACACCCATAGGTTGCACAGAGTCCGATTCATGTAAAGGAAACCCATTATATGTATTATACACATAATCAGAAGAAATATAAATCATTTTAGTATCAAGTCCCGTCAAGGCCGAGGCGACATGTTTGCTTCCCTCCACATTGACAGTAACACATGTTTCTGCATCGCTTTCTGCTTTATCCACAGCAGTATAGGCTGCTGCATGAATGAGATAGTCAACGGGCTGCCGGTGAAGTACAGTCTGTATGGAAGAGGGATTTGTGATATCCATATCTGTTCTTGTCCAGGGTACGCACTGCATTGACGGAAAGTGCCTGGAAGCCTCCAGAAGGGCGGAACCCACCTGCCCATTGCTACCTGTGATACCCACGCGAATTGCCTTCATCTGACTTTAGTAGGATGTCAAGTTGTTGTATTACATTGTTTTTATTACCTGAAATGGGCGATGGTCTGCCATGGCTGCTTGTTTTTTGTCTTTATCCGAGACGATGAGTTCCTCCGCTGGCAAAATCCAGTCGATACCAAGCGAGGTATCATCGTACCGGATGCCTGCCTCAGCCTGGGGATGGTAGAACTGATCACACTTATATGCAAAAATAGCTGTTTCTGACAATACTACATAACCATGTGCGAAGCCTTGTGGAACAAAGAGCTGCTTTTTTGTGATATCATTCAGGATAACTGAAAGATGCTGGCCGAAGGTAGGTGATTCTGGCCGGATATCGACAATCACATCCAGGACTTCTCCCACGGTACATCGCACCAGTTTTGATTGTGCGTACGGCGGAAGCTGGTAATGCAGTCCTCGCAAAACACCTCTTGTTGATTCAGCCTCATTGTCCTGCACGAATGGGATGTTCTTCAGGCTATCTGGTAATGTATGTTGGTTGAACGATTCAAAAAAATATCCTCTGGCATCATACCAGACATATGGTTCGAATACCCACACTCCTTCAAATGCTGTAGAAATCCATGCCATACTCTTTATTTTTCTCTAAAATAGACGCTAATGGATGCCCCTGTAAGCTGAAAATGTTTTCGCAATTGATTTTCGATAAAATGCCTGTAACTCACCTTTACATGATCAGGATAATTGCAGTAAAGAACAAAAGCAGGGTAGTGGACAGGCAATTGGGCCACATATTTAATTTTGATGTACTTTCCTCGGTGCGACGGGGGCGGATTTTTTTCAATAATTTCCAACATGACCTCGTTCAGTTGCGATGTTTTTATTTTTCTGGCCCTGTTTTCATACACTTCCAGTGCTGTTTCGACTGTCTTGAAGATGCGTTGCTTTTCATGTACAGACGTAAATAAAACCGGCACATCGGTGAAGGGGGCCATTTTTTCCTTAAGCCGTTTTTCAAAATCCCTGGCTGTATTGGTTTCTTTCTGCACCAAATCCCATTTATTCACCACAATGACGACCCCTTTTTTCCTTTTTTGAATCAATCCAAGGATGCTTAGATCCTGGGCTTCAATTCCTACGGTGGCATCAAGCATCAATAAGCAAACATCTGCTTCTTCAATGGCCTTGATAGACCTGAGGACGGAGTAAAATTCAAGGTCCTCGTGGACTTTTGCTTTTTTCCGGATACCGGCGGTGTCTATTAGATAGAATTCTTTATCAAATTTATTGTAAAGGGAGTAGATGGCATCCCTCGTTGTGCCGGGAATGTCTGTTACAATATTTCTCTCTTCTCCGATCAGGCTGTTTGTCAGGGAAGACTTACCCACGTTCGGCTGGCCTACAATTGCTATTTTTGGAATGTGTGGATTCAGTGCATTTTGTTCATCAGGTATATCGGATGGAAGCACTTCAGCCACTAAATCCAGTAGTTCGCCAGTGCCGCTACCCGAAATGGACGAAAGAAAGACTGTGTCATCAAAGCCCAGACTCCAAAACTCGTTTGCCAGCATCTGGCGTTGCGCATTGTCTACTTTGTTGACTGCCAGGATGACCTTTTTGGGGTTTTTCCGCAATATTCGGGCAATTTCTTCGTCAAGGTCAGTGATGCCAGTGGTGACATCCGTCAAAAAAATGATTACGGCAGCTTCGTCAATGGCAATCTGTACCTGCCTCCTGATTTCTGCTTCAAAAATATCTGTGGACCCTTTTACAAATCCACCCGTATCTACCACGGTAAAGTTTTTTCCATTCCAGTCAGAAAATCCGTATATCCTATCCCGGGTTACCCCCGACACATCGTCAATGATGGCTTTTCGCTCGCCGATCAATCGATTAAATAAAGTTGATTTTCCTACGTTTGGTCTGCCAACTATGGCAATAATATGAGACATCAGGCAATTTTTGCACACACAAAGGTAATAAATTTACTGGCATTCCTTTGCTTCAATCCTGACAGGCAGTCGGAAAGACTGTAAGGTGGGTCTCAGGGCCGTTGCGTCTTGCCTTTTTACTTTCGTCTTGCCCTTTGTATTTATATTATAAATAG
>JAUMBK010000269.1:0-3983 GCA_032115795.1 Saprospiraceae bacterium
ACTTCAGCGGGCCACGGGCAGCTATTTTCAAGCAATGTATGATGCGGCCATCGCCCGCGTTTCCTACCTCAAATCCATTGGTAAACTTTAATTTTCTTCCGACACATAAAAGCAAATAACATGAAACTCTTTGTTAAACTCCTCTTACTTACGAGTCTGGTTGCCTGCAGCAATGGCGACAACAACCAAAACAACGCCACACTGGATGCCAAGCTCAAAGAACTCGCAGCGCTGAAAAGCCAGCACACCGACATCAACACAAAAATCAATGCGCTGGAAAAAGAAATCGAAACACTCGACCCCAGCCGTGGCGCCAAGGCGAAGCTGGTCAGCACGGTGACATTGTCGACCGAGGGATTTGAACATTTTATTAACCTGCAAGGCGTCGTCAATGCCAACAGTATCTCGTACATCGCTCCACGAAATGGCATGGGTGGCTATGTCAAGCAGCTCTACATTCGTGCTGGCGACAATGTAAAAAAGGGACAGGTGATCATGCGGCTCGACGACCAGGTACTCAGGCAAACCATTGATGCAACCAAGACACAGCTCAGCTTTGCAAAAAACATCTATGAGCGTACCAAAGGGCTTTGGGACCAGAATATTGGAACAGAAGTACAGCTGCTTAGCGCAAAAAACAATGTGGAAGCCCTTGAAAACCAAATCAAAGTGCAGGAAGAACAATTGAAGACATTCATCGTCCTAGCTGACCAGAATGGCATTGCCGATGTGGTCAACGTAAAAGTGGGTGAATTATTTACGGGAATGAGTGTAGCAGGGCCGCAAATCCAGATTGTGGGCAACAACAACCTCGCTGTCAATGTGGAAATCCCTGAAAATTATGCGGATGATGTCAAAACCGGAGCCAAAGTCAAGCTGGACATTCCTGCCCTGGGAAAAACACTTGATTCCCGCGTGGTGCGTATGACAAACTCCATCAATGCTTCCTCCCGCGGATTCACAGCCGAATGTACTATTCCTGCAGGAATGGGCATCAAGCCAAATATGGCGGTGGCTGTCAGGATATTGAGTCATGCCAATGCAAAAGCCATCGTCGTACCTGTCAATATTGTCCAGAGTGACGAAAAAGGAAAATATGTGTACGTCGTGAAATCCGAGGGCGAAAAACAGGCAGTGGCCCACAAAAAGAATGTCACTCTTGGACAGTTATACGGAGAAAAAATTGAAATTCTCAGCGGACTGGGGGCAGGCGATCAAATCATCGTACAAGGCTACCAAAACCTCTATGAAGGTCAGCGTGTCCAGTCCAACAATTAATCAGAATTTACCTCTTTACTCATTCGAAAAATGCGCGAATCGTGGCAAACCATTTCCAATCCTTTAAGGAAAAAATAAAAGAATTCAAGCCTTCAAGCTGGGCGATTGACAATAAAACCACGCTGTACATCATCACCATGATGATTACTGCATTTGGCTTGTATACCTTTGTCAACCTGCCAAAAGAACAGTTTCCCGACATTGTTGTACCGACAATCTCTGTGACGACGGTGTATGTGGGCAATTCACCCAAAGACATTGAAAACCTGGTGACCCGGCCACTTGAAAAACAAATCAAAGGAATTTCGGGGGCGAAGGTCAATAAGATACAATCCACATCACAGACGGACTTCAGTCTCATCATTGTGGAATTTGATACCGACATAAAACCGGAAATTGCAAAGCAAAAGGTGAAGGATGCCGTCGATAAAGCCCAAACAGACCTCCCCACAGACCTCACTCAGCTGCCCAATGTGCAGGAATTTGCCTTTTCTGACCTACCCATCATGTATGTAAATGTCAGCGGTGATTATTCGCCAATCAAGCTCAAAGAATACGCTGAACAAATGCAGGACCGGTTTGAATCCCTCCCGGAAATCAGCCGTGCTGAACTCGTGGGCGCACCGGAGCGGGAAATTCAGATCAATGTGGATCCACTGAAAATGGAACAGGCGATGATCAGTTTTGACGACATTGCCAATGCCATCAACTATGAAAACATGGACATCTCCGGCGGCAAAATTGCAGTGGGAGATATGGACAGGACACTCAGACTCAAAGGCCAGATCACCAACAGCCTGAATATCAATAACATTATTGTGCGGACACCGAGGGCTGGCGCTGTCAGGTTGCAGGATATCGCTACTGTCAAGGATACCATCAAGGAAAGCGAAAGCTTTGCCAGGCTGAACGGCAAAAATGTAATCACCCTCAACATTGTAAAACGTCCGGGAGAAAACCTCATCAATTGCGCGTCTAAAATCAAGGACATTGTTTCCGAGATGGAAAAAGGCGAACTCCCCCAGGATCTTGACATCGTAGTCACCGGTGACCAGAGCAAACAGGCAGCGACGTCCTTTGAAGAATTGGTCAATACCATCATCATTGGTTTCCTCCTAGTTTTGCTGATTCTGATGTTTTTTATGGGTGTGACCAATGCCTTCTTTGTGGCGTTGAGTGTACCGCTAAGTGTGTTTGTTGCCTTTTTGTTCTTACCGGCTGCCAACCTGATTGTGGGAACGGATGTGACACTCAATTTCATTGTGTTGTTTGCCTTGCTCTTCGGCCTGGGCATCATTGTAGACGATGCGATTGTGGTAGTGGAAAATACACACAGGATCTACGACAACGGCAAAGTCAATATTGTGAAAGCCGCGAAGATGGCTGCAGGAGAGGTATTCATTCCTGTTCTTGCGGGCACTGCCACGATTGTTGCTCCATTCTTTCCTTTATTGTTCTGGAAGGGCATTATTGGCAAATTTATGATCTACCTGCCAACGATGCTGATATTCACACTAACAGCATCGCTGATTGTTGCTTTCATCATCAATCCTGTGTTTGCGGTGAGCTTTATGCGGCCTGAAGGCAGGCAGTATGACCAACCCAAATCCGCTGTTTTCAAGAAATGGTGGTTTTGGCTATTCATCCTTGGCGGTGCTTTTTCGCACCTGACAGGCAGTCCAGGCATTGGCAATTTCCTATTCCTGATGTCGATTCTGGCCATACTGAATGCGTATGTCATCACCGGAGCGATCTATACATTTCAGGAAAACCTGCTACCCCGGGTGATGAACAGGTATGAGCAGTTGTTGCGATGGTTGCTCGTCGGATGGAGGCCTGTGAAGGCATTTATTTCGATCTTTTTCCTGTTTCTCTTTTCCCTTATCGCGATTGTTTTGCGCAAACCGGACTTTCCGTTCTTTCCCAGCGGGCAACCAAACATGATTTACGTATACCTGAAAATGCCTGTGGGTACCCGTGCAGAAGAAACCGACAAAATCCTTAAATCGCTGGAAATAAAAGTATTTGAGGCACTCAAAAGCCTGAAACCCACGGAAGAGGGATCCATTGTGGAGAGCGTCATTTCCAATGTGGCTGTGAATGCCAACAACCCACGTGACAACAACCGAAGTACGCAATCTAACCTGGGCCGGATTCAAATTTCATTTGTAGAATTTGCCAAAAGACCAAATACCCCTACACTACCCTACCTCGACTCCCTGCGGACTGCAGTAAAAAACATTCCGGGTGCCCAGATTACAGTAGAGCAGGAAAGCGCCGGGCCACCGACCGATCCTCCTGTAAATATAGAGGTATACGGTGATGATTTTGATGCCAATGCGAAGGTCGCCACTGCCTTGTACAATTACCTGGATACAAACCGAATTGAAGGCATCGAAAACCTCGCCATGGACGTCGACCTCAACAACCCGGAAGTCACCCTGCTCGTAGACAAGCAGCGTGCAGCCATTGAAGGCATCAGCTCTGCACAGATAGGATTTGCTATCAGAACCGCCCTCTTTGGAAGGGAAGTCAGCAAGTTGAAAGACGGAGAAGACGAATACAAAATCAATCTCCGCTACAGCGAAGCACAGCGCAAAGACCTGCAAAACCTCATCAACATGCGCATCACCTTCCGGGATTTCAATACCGGAAGAATCAAACAGGTACCTGTCAGCGCTGTAGCCAGCTTTGACTTTACCAAT
>JAUMBK010000270.1:0-13819 GCA_032115795.1 Saprospiraceae bacterium
AAGACTGGCGGCGCATCGACAACCGCGACGACGAGGGCAACAAGTTCAAGGATGAGAAGCCGACGCCCAGCATGAAGCTGGATCTCAAAAAGCACGAAGGTGGCAAGTTCTACCTCTCGCTGCGCGTGAAGCCCAATGATGCCGGAACAATCAAAAAGCCGAAGGATGATTTGAGGATCGTTCAAACCAAGACGGCCGACGGCGACAAGGATGGTGCTGGTTATTACCCGCTCGCGCTTTGCTACCTCAACGAGTCAGGCACCGCTGTGGAGGAGGTTTTTCAGATCGTTCACCACAACATGCGCTATCTGTACCAAGCGCGCAAATCGACCGAGGGTGAAACCACCGGCAACCGTCACCTCTTCTTTCCGGTGTGAAAAGGATCCCGCTCATCCGCCATGAAACATGGAACGCGATGGTCGATACCATCGGTCGAAGGCTGCCGATTATTTTTGAGGCGGGACCAAACCGGCGCAAATGGAGACACCCGTGGAAGATCACCCCCACATGGCAGGAACCCGAGGAGGGCGAGGGTAAAGGCCAATGGCTTTTCAAAATCAAACCCAGGCATTGTTTCCAAAAATGGGCAAAAATGTGATTTTAACAAAACTTCTAAATGGCTGAGGGATGGCGCTTGCGTAAATACATCCCCAAAAAAATAAAGATACCCTTTTTTTTGCTGATAGCTCCAGGAATTCATTCGCTTATACCATAAGTCTCTGATGGCAATCGTATATCTCTTTAGTGCCACCGTCTGACCCTGCAAAAGATAATACCAGAAGCGGTAAGCCAGGTACCTGCCACTGGTTTCCAATGACATCACATCTGCTTTCGCAAAGTTTACGTCGTTTTTTCGGTATAGTCGCTTACCTATTTCAAGTGCTTCTTCATGTCTGTCATTTAGGAAATAATGCCGGAATAGCAGACAATTACCCAAAATGTATTCTTGCATGGACTCACTGCTCTTTCCATTTTTTGCCGTAGAAACAAACTGCTTTACACCTGTTTCGTAGTCTTTTAGCTCAAAATCCTGATCAACCATCATTGTAAAAAAGCACCTGCGTACCAGCGGCAGTTGATGACTTAATTTGAAAAAGACTTTATTTTTATTCGGATTGTCCCAAAGAGCCTGGTATATATCAAACCCAATACGGTAGCCCATATCCGGGTCGACAGGAAAAGGAAACTGGGCAGCATACGCAAGAAACGGCCCCAGTTGATTCTGATGAATGCATAGCCTGATCAGCGAATCAATATTCCGTTGCTGCGCTGTCACTTCATAATACAATAAGTCCAGCGCCTTTGTCTGGGTGATCCTTTTTTCAAACTCAAGCCAGTTTTCAAAACCACAAAATTCAGCAAGCACATCCAAAGTATGCAGATACGGTGTCGTTGGCCTCGGATGTAAAAATATTCTGTAAAGCGTACTCGCAGAAATGCTGTTTTTTGTATACACTTCAATAATTCTGCTTAATCGCATACAGTCAGCTTTGGAATTCAGTGGTACTGAAGCCTTCTGGCTAATGTGGTCTTTCATCAATCCTATCGCCCGGGGATGTACAACATAAAGTGGCTTTGGCATAGTGACAAGTTCTTACATAATCCTGGAAAAATAGCGAAGTAGTGTCCTGTTTTTCGTAATCAGAGGGGATTGTCGCCGGACAAATTTAGAGGAAAACAGGGCAATAAGGAAGGAAAAAACAGTTCAAGTATGTTCAAGTTATTCAACCTGTAAAGGCCATGGGCGATTGCGTGAATCATGCTTATATGGCCCAACTTATTAGTTTTACGCACGCAACCTGTCAGATTTTAAAACATTACTTTAGGGGTTTTGTGATCAGAAAACACACACCGAAAAACCAAGCAAACTTTATCCACCGAATTGCGTTTACTATTGCGAATAAAACACAGAAAGAAGCGTATGAAGAAGTACACTTTGAACAAACTGCCACGATGGGCATTTGCCATACTAAGTATTTACCTTACCACCCCCAATATGTCTAATAGTCAGATTCTGTCGCCTTCAGGTCCGTTGCAGAAAGACACCGTTTACATAGAGATTTGGACAGACGTCGTCTGTCCCTTTTGCTATCTGGGTAAAAAAAACCTGGAAGCGGCATTCCGTCAGTTGCACAATCAACACGCAGCCCAGATTACCTGGAGAAGCTTTCAGCTCAATCCCCATCTCGAAACAGATACCTCTTATTCAATCACAGCATACCTTGCCAAAACAAAAGGCATTGAGGTGGAAGAGGTCAATGCAATGTACAGGCAAATCACTTCCATGGCTGAGAAAGCAGGAATTCAGTTTAATCTGGAAAATGCCATTTTGGCAAACTCAGGAAAAGCCCACTCTCTGGGAAAGTTTGCCGCCATGTATGGCAAACAAAGCCAGGTAATGGAAGACCTTTTTCAGGCGTATTTTACTTTCAATCAAAACATTGATGACCAGGCTTTTTTGGATGATTTGGCGGCAAAACATGGCCTGAATACCAGTGCTTTCCATGCCGCTCTTGCTGATGGTAGTTTGGCCCGACAAGTGGAGGATGACCAAACGGAGGCTTCCCGGCTCGGAATAAGTGGCGTGCCATTCTTTGTGTTCAATCGGCAGTACGCGATTAGCGGAGCACAGGAACCAGACGTTTTTCGGCGATTTCTCCAGGAGAAATTTGACTAGTTCTCCTATCGATAAATCCTTGATCTCCTTCTGATCATCCAAGCCGATCGATCATCTGTGACTGCAAAGGGTATCTTTCTTTCAATGCATCTTTGTCGGCAAACGAAAAATCGGCAAAATCAAAACCAGGCACCACTACACAACTAACCAGACAAAATGAATCCGGCGCTGCTGGTTCAGCTCCAAAAATCGTCTTTGGAGGGAGGACAATCTGAGGCACTTGCCCTAAATACACATCAAGTCCCAAATGGATGGCGGTGTATTCGCCTTCCGGCGGAAAGGTGTGAATGGTCAGTGGGCAACCATCATGATAAAACCAGATTTCATCCGACAAAAGATGGTGCAATCTGGAGACCTGCCCTGATGGCAATAAATAGTATATAGCAGTGGCCAGCGGCCGAACCCTCACCCCTATACCAGCGTGGCCATTCCATTGTAGGTCGTGTCTGTAAGTAGACGCATAATAGCCGCCCTCAGGATGAGGCACCATAGAAAACCCCGAAATGTAGTCAGCGACTTTACCTTGTTGTATCATAAAGTAAAAATACGTGGATTTCCCAAAATAAACAGCACATGCATGCACCAAATCATTCGTTGTAGTGAGTTGGGTCATGTTTGCCTGGACTGACTTCCCCTACTTTTGCTACTCATGACGGAATGAAAGCAACACCGTATGATTCGTAGCGTACTCCAGGTTCTTTGTTTGCAAGATTTCATTACACCCTCAATATAAAATCAATCGTTTATGAAAAACAACAATTCACCACTTTTTGGAGAAGACATTCTTCACTTGCTCAAAGAGCGTGGCAATGTATGTGTCACCATTGTCCTGCCTACACACAAGGTATCTGCAGATAGGAAAATAGATAAATTTCAGGTCGAAAAGGCGTTGGATTATGCCCAGCAAGCCTTGAAAGTAAACTATGCAGAAAAAGAATTTACACCCATTTTAAAAAAATTGGAATTATTGGCGAGTACCATCGATTATAACCACAATCTCGATGGTTTGGGCTTATATGTATCGCCGAATGTGGAACTGATGGTTCACTTTCCGTTCAATGTGGAGGAGAAGATCGTTGTTGCCAATAACTTTGAAGTGCGGGACGTCTTGTATTTGACACAGTTGTCAAAGCCGTATCTCGCTTTGTTGGCATCTGAAAAACAGGTTCGGTTGTTTACTGGCAATGGTACCCCTCCAAAAGAAATCATTGGGGATGATTTTCCAATGGAATATACGGAAACATATCTGTACAACACCCCCAGCCGCGGTTCATCCAACCAGGGCAATCCGCAAATGAGAAGTTTTGAACACGATAAATCAACAATGCAAGCTGTTCGCTTTAAGGACTTTTTCAGGGCAGCAGACCATCATTTGAGCAAATACATGATCCTGGACACACCCCTCATCATTGCTGGTCCGGAAAAGGTATTGTCCTGGTATGAAAGTGTCTCTGAGTTTCACAACCACATCATCGGACGAATTCAGGGAAATTTTGATCATGCGCCACTGGCCGATTTGGGAACAATGTTTACAGATGTAGTAAAAGAGGAAATCAGCCAGCATGTGCGCAGCCTGATGAATGAATATAGGGAGCGGGTAGGTGAAGGACGTGGCGTAGCCGGTATCCAGGAAATTTGGTCCGTTGCCTGTGAAGGAAGAGGCTGGAAGCTGCTCGTTGAAAAAGACTACAGGTTGCCCGGTTTTACTGAAGAGGGCAAGGCACATTTCCTCCGTTTAAAGCCTGACCTTGCACCCCACCATACTATGGCCGATGCCGTTGACGAAGTGATTGAAGAAATTCTGAATAAAGGCGGTGAGGTGTACTTTGCTGAAAATGGACAGTTGGCTGAATTTGGGGGTATGATATTGATTACGCGGTATTAAGTATAAAATAAGCCTGTTTGCCAATGGTGAACAGTACTTTGTAGAATGGAAAGAATTGCACCCGGAAGGCTGCATTTATGATGCAAAACTATCTTTATTTATGTAGGAGACTGACAATGGAGAGGAGAAGAACTTGCGTATGGGTATTGGATGAAAATCGAATACCCATTTTTAATTTTTAAAAAATTACAATGTATTCATTTTAAATAACTTACATTGGGGACGAAATGTAATAACATTTACTCCCTAACTCTAAGTATAAAAAAAAATTATACATACTTATGTTAGATAAAATTATTTTTTTTAATAAATTTACAAATGTTAGGCAAAATAACTTATTTCTTGTGCAATTCATTGTATTATTTAGTTTTAAAAAAGACGCCTTACTCAAAATATTATTCTCTCTATTTTTTGATAATTATCTGATTTAGAATAAATATTGTATACAAATTTTTAATCATTTGAACATGGGACATTTCAAAAAAACACTTTTTACCCTTCTTTTCTTTGCACTGGCGATCACGATGACAAAGGCCCAAAATGAAAAAATCAGCATCCAGGGTACGCTGAAGAATGCCAACGGTACTTCGGTAGATGATGGTTCTTATTCCGTTACCTTCAAGCTGTACAATGATGAGACAGCTGGAACTGTCGTTTGGACCGAAACAGCAACAGTGGAAGTTGCCGGGGGTATTTACAGTCATAACCTTGGCTCGGTGACTAATTTGCCGCCATCCATTTTTGCGAGTACAGTATACCTGGGAGTAAAAGTTGGGGCGTATGAGCTGACCCCACGTACGGAATTAACCTACGCACCTTATGCACTTTCTGTCGGTTTTGCTCAAAAAGTAGTCTGTTCCGGTGCCGTAGGTGATGTGAAATATTCCATACTCAACCCTACCCAGTTTGCAGCGGAAAATGGCGCTTGCTGGGTGCCCATGGATGGACGAGCGCTGGCAGCAACAGACAAGATACGCACCATAACCGGACTGACAGCCTTGCCAGATGCAGGGGGTGTCTTCTTCCGCGCCCAGGAGTTCAGCGGAGGTGCCAACAACGACCCGGACAGAACATCTGCATCTACAATCGCTCAATTGCAGGGAGAAGCACTTAAAGCCCATAACCACACAGGAACTACAAATACTGATGGAGCCCATCAACATACGAACCAAGAAGCGGCCATGGCAGATAACGACGATTTTGATGGGGTAGGAATCTATATTGGAGGAAGGGGGAGTAGTTTTAATAATGAAGGTGGATCTGGTTTTATTCGTTCGGATGGCAGCGCGCACGATCACGACTTTACCACCAATAACTCAGGTGGTACCGAGACCCGTCCGAAAAACATGAACTTGTGGGTTTATATCAGAATCAACTGATTTTTGCACTAACCTCACCACAAAACTGGATTTTATGAAAAACAAGCATATCTATATATGGCTTACTGTGGTCTGTACTCTGCAGCTGACAACGTCGTTTGCACAAGTGGAAACAGATTGTGATCCCACCGCCAACCTTCCCATTACCCAGGGAGAAGTCCTGTTCAATTATGGCAGTACTACCAATGCCTACTCATTTCGGAATCGATCCAGTTTTACCTTGGGTCAGCCGTATGTGGGCAGTGGATTGTCACAGAAATATTCCTCCCAATCAGGATTTTGGGCACGCTTTCTTCTTCCACCACAGGCGCCATTCCTGCAGGTAAGCCAGGGTGATTTTCCAGACCGCATCTTGCTTAAATGGGATCTTGACCCACTTAGTGCTCCGGCAGATATCAGTTATGTAGTGACCAGAGACGGGGCATTCATGGCTGAGGTCGACAAAGGTATTTTCCAGTTTATTGACTTCAATATCCAGGCCGGCGAATTTTATGAATATGGAGTCTATGGCCGTAATCAGTTCGGTAATGGTTCAGTGGGTAAGGCGATTGGCTTTGTCAGCCCAAATGGTGTCGTGTCTGGAAAAGTGGAAACATTTAGTAGTAATCCAGTACCCGGAGCTGTTGTCAGGTTGACACCTTCCACCAACCAGTCACTGTCCTTCAATGAAAACACCGATTATATATGTATTTCTGACCATCCCAATATGCCAACAAATATGTTGACGCTGACCGCCAATGTCAAAATCGGTGCTAACTACAATCGCAGCGGTATTTTGGACCTGGGTAGCGATCTCAATAAGAATGCCTGGATTCTGACTACACCTTCCAGCAAAGGGAAAGGAGTTGTTGTCGGTATTGGTACTGGTTCAGCCAAGATAGAAATAGAGCACGAATTTGCCTCAGATCCCAATGGTTGGCACCAGGTTTCTCTTGTTTATGCAGGTGGTAAAATCCTGCTTTACGTTGATGGTCATTTTGTTTCCTCAACCACGGGCACTATCAGTAATCAGGACGCCCTATTTACCATTGGGACGCGCCGAAATCAGGCAGGTTTCTTTACCGGTAATATCGATGATGTGCGCATATATAATCGTCCCTTGACCAGCACAGAAATCCTGATGAAAAAGGACATTACAGAATCAAAATCAACCAGTGGATTGGTAGCCTACTGGAAATTTGATGAAGGCATGGGTTCTAAAGTATTTGATATCACTTCCAATGATATGCATGGCTACTTACGAGGTCCTTCCTTTTCGTCTGATGCACCCAATATTACTAATGCAGCCATCACAGATGTATCAGGATTCTATGCCATCGAAGGAGTCAATTATGCCAAAGTGCAACAGTTTAAAGCAACGCCATCAAAAGTATTTTATGCGCGCAATTCCTTGGAATTTAATTCAGCTTACCTGGCCTATGCAACACTAACAGATTTTGACCTTCCAGACACAAATACAGTGGAAGTAATGGTGCATCCTTTCGATCTGACAACCCGTCAAACCATACTCAACAAAGGCACAGGCCAGTTTGAACTGTTTGTCGAAAGCGGAAATTTCAAGCTCACCCTCAACGGCGAAACAAAAACGCTGGGAGCAGCTACAGCTATTTTCCAACACCTGTCACTAGCTATTTCCAAAGCAACCAACCAGGTGAAGTACTACAAAAACGGAACACTCGTTACCACAGTCAGCTACGCGAATACCGGAGGCAACTGGACGGGTACACCCTGGCAGCTGGCAGCAAAAGGATCTGTACCTACTAATTATTTTACCGGCCTCATTGATGAAGTTGTGTTTTATGATACCACACTCACACAGGCTGTGATTCAGCTGAATGCGTCAAAACTGGCAGCAGGAGGAACCGATGTGGGCAATGGCAACCTGATCAGTTACTTTTCACTGGATGAAGGAGATGGGACTAAATTATACGATTACGGCCCATCTCTTAGTGGCTTCGGAACGTTTGTCAATGCCACGTTTTCAAGCCTTGCTTACAATCAGCAGGAATCTCCTCACGCATTCAGGCCTTCTGAAAGGCCGGTTACGATCAATCCAAGCAATACAGCTGCACCCAATATAGATTTTGTGGATGAATCGACTGTCACTGTAAGTGGGGTGGTACGCTTTGAAAATACTTTTTGCTATCAGGACAGTGTCGAAATCCTTGTTAATGGCAAATCAGCCTTCCCTCCAATTTTTACAGATGAAAATGGTCGTTTTGTAGCCGATTTTGAACCAGGAGTGTCTGTGATTCTGACCCCAAAATATAGCGAGCACAAGTTTTATCCCGCTTTTTTTGAAGTTCGTAAAATAAACCGCCCCATCGCAGGAGTGTTATTCCAAAACCAGACAAAACGCGAAATCACTGGCCAGATGGCAGGGGGGCATTGCCGCTTATCTGTGATTCCTGATGGTGCCATTGTCAAAGTCAAGGTGGCTGCACTGAATGATTGCTACAGCCAGGAAATTCAGCTGACCAACCCCAATGGCAAGTTCAAATTTACCAACCTGCCGCCTATCCCAATGGCAGTGTCCGTCACGCAGCACTCCGATAACACGATTTATAATTTCTTCCAGATTAAAGGAGGACAGGAGACAGACCTGCGTTTTATTGCAAAAGATACTATCGACTTCATTTACATAGCACCTCCAAATGTCTTCATCCAGCCTTTTGAAGACAATGGCTGCGCCGGAGGTACCGATAAAATGATCGATCAGTCAGGGCCGGAAAATGGTTTCAAGAAATATGCAAACAACATTCGGGTGTATGAAAGTTATACTGGCGGTGATTGTTATCTGGATAACTTTACCCTGGTCATCAATAACAATATTGCCGATAAGAATAATTCAGATACAATTCAGGTAGACAAATCTACGTACAAGCACAGCTATTGGGCGGGCTTGCCGAACATTGTCACCCCTTTCAAAAAATTCATTCAGGCAACCGCAATCGTCAATGGTGCCACTGCAACGGCTGTGCAAGAAGTCGTCGTACTAGGAAACCGGTCACGGGAATCTACCTTTACAACCGCTTCGCCCGCAACGCCATTAATTATATTGCGTGACCCTCCCGGTGATGCATCTTTTTCTGAATTGTCTGAAGGGGCAACACATTGCCAGACATGGAGTAATTCATCCTTTTCTAATGATTCACGATCCATCAATGTAAAACTTGACCTGGGTACAAAGGTAATCACCTACGCAGGATCTCCTTTTGGAGGTATCATCATGGAAAATGAACAGGTAGCAGAAGTAGACATCACTGCCTCCGCATCTATGGGTATCGGGACAACGAAAACTGCAGAAGTATGTGTTACCAATGATAAAGTATACGCGACTTCTGGTGACGAATTGGTCCTGAATGGAGAAAGTGACCTCTATGTAGGCGCTGCTGTAAATTTTGAATATGGAGTCAATGATTCACTCTATTTCGATATTGATCTATGTCAGTTTCAGCTCAAGCAGAAAATCAGGGTGTGGCCTGATGGTTTTGGTACTAAATATATCTATTCGGAATGGCAAATTGAAAAGGATGTAATTCCTTCCCTCGAATTGATAGGCAAAGCCAATGATGCAAACAACTGGCGTAAAATTGTTGAATATAATAAGTCATTGAAAGAAAAGGCCAAATTTGTTGAAAATATCACCTTCGACGGCTTGGTGACCTATACACAAATTCAGGAAACATCCAAAACTGATGCGCTGGATCTGAGTTTCGACTTTGCCTGGGAAGCCAGCTTCAATGAAAAATTAGGTTTTAAAGTCTTTGATATCGGGACAACTGTAACCATGGGCATGACCTTATCTGGCGGTGAGCAAACGACCCAAAGCAATGTGAATACGAAAAACAGGGCTGTCAGTTTCACCCTGGCCGACAACGAACCCAATGATAATTTTTCAGTTGACATTCTGGACGACCCCGTGTTTGGAACACCCGTGTTCAAACTTCGAGCCGGCGAATCTATGTGCCCCTGGGAACCAGGTACACAAAACAGGGAAGAAGTAGGCTTTACTCTGGATAAATTAACCCAGGTCAATATTCCCGAAAATGAGTCTGCCCTGTTTAATCTGACATGCACCAACCTGGGCCAGACAGGCAACGATGCCCTGGTATACGAGTTGGGAGAAGTCACAGGTACCAACGAGGATGGGGCAGTGGCTACGGTCAATGGGAATGGGTTGTCAGGTCTTGCAGCACAATACCTGCCCGGAGCCCCTGTCAAATATACACTGGATATAGCACGCCCACCTGTAGAGTACTCCCTGGTGGGCTTGGGGGTTTTCTTTGCATCTTCATGCCAACTTGAACATTCTTTAAATCTTGGGTATGACCTGGGTGCCGCTTTCAGGCCCAATGCCCCAACATATACCGCCTTCTACAAAACGGAGGATTTACGCAAATTTTATAAGGAATACAAGCTCAATGTCGAGTGGGTGGAACCATGTAGCCCCATTGGCATTAGTTTTCCCATGCAGGATTGGGTTATGACACCTGCTGACGGCAATAACCTGTTTATTACGCTGAATGAGTACATTTACGATGACCCTGACCTGGATATTGTCAGAGTGCAATACAGACGCACTGGCGGTGACGGCTCGTGGATAAATATTACTGAATTGCCGGCGTCAGACTTCGCCTCAAGCCCCGTATTCAAAATAGTACAATGGGATATGAGCCAGTTAAGCGACGGCCCTTACGAAATACGCGCGATCACGCAATGCAAGGATGTTTCTCTCAATCCAGGAATTTCAGTCATCATCAAAGGTAGAAAAGAAACGAAACCGCCCGCATTATTTGGCAACCCAGAACCCGCAGACGGGGTGTTGTCACCCGGGGATGAAATATCCATTGCATTTACAAAACGCATCAACTGCAACAAAATTTTCCAGGCAGACGGCATTGGTTCGAATATAAACATTAATAACCTGGCCCTGCTGGATATCACCAATGGCAGTACCCTGGTCGATGCCACTATTGCCTGTAAGGATGAAAAAATTGTCATCATACCAAATGTGGCAAACCAGTTTATCGAAAACCACACCCTGCGCGCCATTGTCGACGAAATTGAAGACTTGTATGGCAATAAAACGGAACAAATCGAATGGGAATTTCTGGTAAACAGATCAACTTTGTTCTGGTTTGGAGGTAGTGTAGATGAAGTAGTCCTTGAAGGCAATGAATTGGTCGTGACCAGGGAAATTCGCAACCAGGCAGGGTCCACTGTAAATTTTTCTTTTCCCGATGTACCTGACTGGATGGAGATCTTCCCAAGGGAAGGATCTGTTGCACCCGGAGCAAGACAGATTGTACGGTTCGCTTTTCCTTCCAACCTTGTTAACGGGTCGTATCAGACAGTTTTATCCTTCCTCACAGTTGATGGTACTGAGCCTCTTGACGTGAATCTTCGCGTAAAATGTCCTGAACCGGAATGGGCTGTCAATCCCGCTGATTTTTCCTATTCCATGAACATGACACTTGAGCTGGACGTAGAAGGGACTCTTTCTACAGATCAGCTCGATATTGTCGGTGCGTTTGTTGACGGTCAACTGCGGGGTATGGCTTACATCCAGTATAATTATGCCCTCGACAAGCACCTCGCGTTTTTAACTGTATACAGCAACCAGGCAACAGGAGAGACGGTGGAATTCCAGGTTTGGGATGCATCAGACTGTCTCCTCTACGGAGAGACACAGGAGTCTTTCCCTTTTGTTTCGGATAATATCATTGGTTCACCGCTGGAACCTGAGGTGTTACATACCAACAACATGCTGTTGACAAAAGTGCAGATTAACCCAGGCTGGAACTGGATTTCCTATAATGTGGACCTGCCAAACCCAACTGTCAATATTGCCCTTTCCTCATTGACAAATCCTCAAGGGGGACTTATAAAAAGTCAGACCGCTTTCAGTACGCATTCGACATTTGTAAACGGATGGGTAGGTAGTTTGACCAACATGTCGCACCTGACGATGTACCAGTACAATTCGCAGTCGTATGACTCATTGATCATGGTAGGAATGCCTGTTTCTCCAACAACGTCAATCCCTGTTGTTGCCGGTTGGAACTGGATAGGGTACCTTCCTTCACGGGGTATGTCCGTCACGAATGCTCTCCGCTCCCTGACGCCACTAAATGGGGATATCGTGAAGAGCCAAACCAGTTTTGCACAATTTGTGTCTGGTCTGGGTTGGGTTGGAAACCTGGGATTCATGGCCCCAACCAAAGGGTATCTGCTGAAACTCTCCAATCCGGGCATCCTTTCCTACCCAGACCCACGAACTCTCTCATTCACAACAGCTGACCAGATGAAGGGCAAATCCACATCAAAAGAGGATGCACTCGTCTTGGCTGCCCCCGATGGTGAGGCTGTCACTTCCTGGATGCCATCAGCCGTTTGGAACTTCAATCCCGGTGATTTTGAGTATAGCATGAATATGATTGCCCTCGTCAGTGCTGAAGGTCTGCCAAATATTTTACTGGCAGAAGATGAAGTTGGTGCCTTTCTAGGCAATCAGGTGAGAGGAACCAGCACACCTGTATATATTGCACCGTTGAACGCCTATCTGGTTTTCCTGACTGTATATAGCAATGAGGCAAATGAGATGATCACATTCAAATTTTACAGCAAAGCTGAAGATAAGATATACGCAATTACCCAAACACTGCCTTTTACCATCAACCAGCTTTCTGGAACAGTAGAACAGCCTTACATACTCACATTGGGTCAGACCTCTTCTATTGATGACCTGAATGAAATGGATTGGACTGTAGACGTAGCTCCCAACCCATCGAGTGCCGTACCCGTCATCACCATCCATACCCCCCAGGGACAGGAAGCCGTCATTGAAGTGTTTGATAGCCAGGGTAGGCTGGTAGACAAGGTTGATGTACGTTTGCAGCAGGGCATAAACCGACTGGAGTGGCAAAAAGCCCTTTCAATGCCACGAGGTATGTATCACATTTCAGTACATACAAGGCAAGTAACCAAAGGAGTAAAATTGATATTAATAAAATAATATATTTATAAAATATTGAATAATATTAATATATATAGTATATTAAAATGGCATAAATGCTGGCAAACCTGGTTATGGCTTTGCCTGCCTTTGTGGCTGCTAGGACAAAACCCCAACTGGCCAGCACCAAACCCGGCCTTGTACACTTATTCTGCCAATGTTATAGCTTCGATGACTCTCGATGGGGCTGGTGTGCACAGTGCTAATGAAAGGATTGCTTTTTTTGTTGGTAATGAGTTGAGGGGCTTAAGTAGCCCCGTAACGTTGGACGGACAGCACTACCTCCATTTTGTCACGGTATATGCAAGCTCAAATCAGCTGCCTATGCAGATCAAGGTATATAATAGTGCCACAAATATTGTATATACCGCCACGAATTCTTTTGTATTTACAGTACAAGGCATGTTTGGTTCTCTGGATCAGCCTTACGTTGTCCAGACGTTTTCGGCCAATGACGCACCGATCAGCCTGGATTCGATCCCTGCCCAGACTACATTGCAGGAATCACCATTTCCTGAACTGAATCTCACGCCGTTTCTGAATCAAACCGATACGGATTCCATCTCCTGGTCAGCTGAAACAAATCCCAATCTGACAGTCACCATTGACGGTACTATGCTCAAGGCCACCCCCAAAAGTGGTTTTTTTGGTCAGACACAGCTCAAGATCAAGGCGACAGAGATGACAGCACTTGGCCAGTCAGCAACGACTTCCATCAATATGACGGTCGTCGCAAGTGATGCATTGCCCTCACTGTTGACGCTGCCAGGAATGGGCATTGAATGGGGTACTTCGTTCAAAAACCTGTGCACAGGGAGCGACTCCTTGTTCAACTTGCAGGATTTTGAAACGCAGTATAC
>JAUMBK010000271.1:0-9505 GCA_032115795.1 Saprospiraceae bacterium
TGAAAGCCACTTTTGTTCGCTCTTTCCAGAGGCAATAACATGGGATATGAATTCCATACCGCGAACCCCATCGTCAACAGTAGGAAAGTCAAAGTACACCGGATCGGCTACTTTCCCCTCCCAGGAAGCCTGAATGCAATGCGCGACATTTTTATAAATGTTCGCAAAGGCTTCAAGATAACCCTCAGGATGACCAGCAGGAATTCGCGTATTTGCCTGCGCTTCAGGATATAAACCAGGTCCGCCGGTACGCAAAATCTCCACTGGTTTATCGAGCCAGCGGACGATCAGTGTATTTGGCTCCATTTGTGCCCATTCCATCCCCCCTTTTTCTCCGTATACCCGGATACGTAAATTATTTTCTTCTCCGGCTGAGATCTGTGAAGCATACAGAATGCCCCTGGCCCCGTTGTCAAATCGCAACAGGACGTTGCCGTCATCATCGAGTTTACGGCCTGGAACGAGGACACTGATGTCCGCACACAACTCGGTGATATGTAATCCTGTAATGTATTCTGCCAGATTTTCAGCGTGCGTGCCAATATCTCCCATCGCTCCCGCAATGCCTGACTTCGTCGGGTCAGTGCGCCATGCTGCCTGCTTCTGTTCGGAAGCTTCAAGCAACGTAGACAACCAACCTTGAGGATATTCTACAACAACCTTCCGTATCGCACCCAAATCACCAGTATTGACCATTTTCCTGGCCTGCTTGACCATCGGATATCCGGTATAATTGTGCGTCAGTGCAAAGAAACGACCAGATTCCTTTACTATTTTTTGAAGTGCATATGCCTCCTCAAGATTGAATGTCATGGGCTTGTCGCAAATCACGTGAAAACCCGATTCCAATGCCATCCTGGCTGGCGCAAAATGCATGTGGTTGGGTGTCACAATGGAAACCAGATCCATTCTCTCACCTTCCGGAAGAGTACTCTCCTTTAATATCATCTCTTCAAAAGAACCATATGTCCTCTCTGGTGAGAGAAATAAGGCAGCACCACTGGCTCGCGAACGCGCCGGATCACTGCTGAACGCACCACAAACCAACTCTATCTGACCATCCAGGGCTGCTGCCATCCGATGAACGGCACCAATAAATGCACCCTGCCCACCGCCAACCATCCCCATTCTTACCTTTCGAGACATCACTTTACCTATTTATTTCAGGTCCGAAATTACAGAGATTCAGTGATAAAGCCAACCCTGGGCCCTATTTAAATGCGGTTGCCAGATTGTCAGCCAGATTACGCATCACAGGCAATTGTGAAAGGGAATGAATTTGCCTGTTTGCCTCCATATCATGCAAGTGAACGCTATTAAAAAATCGCTCCATGTCCAAGGTGATGACAACCACAGTTTCTTTGTTTTTACTAACGATAAATGGCTTCACTAATGAAATAATACGGTATGTACCATCGGCTCCCAGATGTAACGCAAAATCTGCCTCATCAATGGGCTGGCCGTTGAGTGAAATTCTCCCCTCAGGTCTGAAAAAGATATAACTCTTCCATGATGACCAATATTCAGCTGAATTGCTCAATATACTTCCCGCTGGGTAATCAATCGGTCGAAGTGCATTTTTAGCCGCAGGAACACCGATGCCAAACGTCAACCCTGTATACTCCCCTTCTGGGACATTGGAAATTGAATACTCCAGTCCATTGACTTTCACAGGCGCAGTATGTGCGGCAGTGAGATCCAGGTAATCCACCTCTTTCAGGACAAAATCTCCTGCACCATATGTGGCAGTCAAATCAGAAAGAAAGAAAGACAGTCGGGAAAAATACAATGGATCTTTGGTAACCGGATAGGCATATTGTGAAAACATTTCCAGTGGTACATTCCCATAAACCAGCTTCCATTGGATAGTAAGACTACCAGATCCCTTTTTCTCTTCAGGATGACATGCAATAATCCCCAAACCAACAATTGCAATTGCGACTATTTGCAGACGTACAAACTTAAGCCTGTGCATAATTCAAATGTTAAATATTCCCAACAATACAAAAATACACACTTTTCAGCCTTTAAGTCAAAGTATGCATAGCCAGTAGGCTAATGATTTACTCTCCAAGGAATGGATAACGGAAATCAACCGGAGGAACAAATGTTTCTTTGATCGTTCTGGCAGACACCCAGCGATATAAGTTTAACAACGAACCTGCTTTGTCATTGGTCCCTGAGGCCCTGGCGCCACCAAATGGTTGTTGCCCAACGACAGCGCCTGTCGGTTTGTCATTCAGATAAAAGTTGCCGGCAGCATGCCGCAATACATCCATCCCTTTTTTCAAAGCATACCGATCCTGGCTGAACAACGCCCCAGTGAGCGCATACTGGCCCGTTTTATCTACAAGAGACAACGTTTTCTCATAATCATTATCTGCGTAAACATAGATAGTCAAAACTGGCCCAAACAACTCTTCACACATCGTGATGTATTGCGGATCTTTGACCAATATTACGGTCGGCTCAATAAAGTATCCTCTTGATTTATCAAAACCACCTCCAGCAACAATTTCCACCGTAGTGTCTTCCTTCGCTCTTGCTATAAAGGAAGTGATTTTATCAAACGCCTTCTCATCAATGACCGCGTTAATAAAATTTCGAAAATCCTCAGGACTGCCCATGTGGAAATCAGATATATCATGAACAAGATGCTGCCGAACATCACTCCATAATGATTCAGGGATATAGGCCCTGGATGCTGCCGAACATTTCTGTCCCTGGTATTCAAATGCTCCCCGTGCCAATGCCACCGCTACCTCCTTTGCATGAGCAGAAGGATGAGCGACAACAAAATCCTTGCCCCCTGTTTCACCAACCACTCTCGGGTAGGACCTATAACTTGATATGGATTCACCTATGGTACGCCAGATTTTTTGAAATACGCCTGTACTACCTGTAAAATGAATTCCTGCAAATTCCGGATGTTTGAAAATTACATCACCCGCCGTAGGGCCATCCACAAATATCAAATTTATAACACCCGGAGGCAATCCGGCAGCCTCGTATATTTCCATAATTACCTGGGCAGAATATATCTGCGTCTCCGCAGGTTTCCAAACGACTGTATTGCCCATCATCGCCGGAGCTGAGCACAAATTGGCAGCGATGGACGTGAAATTAAACGGAGTAAGTGCAAATACAAACCCCTCCAACGCACGGTATTCCATCCGATTCCAAATACCCCGAGCACTTTGCGGTTGCTGGCTGTAAATTTCTGCCATAAATTGCGCATTGAAACGAAAAAAATCAGCCAATTCACATACGGCATCAATCTCAGCCTGAAAAATATTTTTTGACTGACCAAGCATCGTCGCCGCATTCATCTTTGCTCTGAAAGGACCTGTCAGGAGCTCCGCAGCTTTCAAAAAAATCGATGCCCGTTCTTCCCAGGGCATGTTCTCCCATTGGTCTTTTGCTGCCAGGGCCGCATCAATCGCTTTTTCTACATGCTGCTGATCACCTACTGCATGCGTTCCAAGCACATGACCAATGTCGTGTGGCGGACAAATATTCCTTCTTTCTGTTGTAAACACTTTTTCTCCACCAATCCACATTGGAATTTCTACTGTGGTATTTTTCATATGTTGCAACGCCTCCTGCACTTGTTTCCTTTCACTGCTTCCCGGAGCATAACTCAACACAGGTTCATTAACGGCAATGGGTAATTTTACAATTGAATTTGACATATATTATTTGGTTAAAGGTTTTGCAATATGGCATCAGCTATGGGCCGGGGTACAAAAGGAGTAACATCACCCCCACCCCGTATGATTTCACGAACAATCGTCGAACTGATGTGCGAAAACTCAGGCTGGCTAATCAGAAAAATCGTCTCAAGCTCTTTGCCAATGATGGTATTTAATTGTGAAATAGTTTTCTCATAATCAAAATCAGAGGCATTGCGCAGGCCTCGTAGCAAATACCGGGCGTGCTGTTCTTCACAAAATTTCACAGTGAGTCCCTGAAAATGAGCAACCTCCACACTATGGTAATCATGAAAAACATCCTCAAGCCACTGAAGGCGTTTTTCCAAACCATACAATGTGGCCTTTTGCGTATTCACACCAACGGCGACAATAATTTTATCAAACAATGGGACTGCCCTACGTACAAGGTCTACATGCCCAAGTGTAATGGGATCAAATGACCCCGGAAATACCGCTATCTTTGTCATTGATTTTCTTACTTCTTTTCCTGTTGCCACACAGACATAAATAAAAAAAGCATACACAAAGTATGCCTTTTTTTTATTTATATCCTCTCGCCAACCAATTAAGGTCTGAAAATCATTACTTTTTTCACTGCAATGCCCTGGTCTGTATGAACCTGGAGATGATAGAGCCCATTCCCAAGAACAGACACATCAATAGTCGAATCCTGCGTGAGTGGTACATGCTGTCTGTACACTTCCTTGCCCATACAATCGAACAAAACAACTTCCTTCATCAGGTTACGACCATTAAAATATAATTGAATCTGCTCGGAAGCTGGATTAGGGAAGACAAGCAACTTGTCCGCCGTGGGAGTCGGAACTGATTTTTTCAGACGCAGACGAATATCTGTATACGCATCAGGGATCCTGAATCGATTACCATCTGCATCCTCGGCAACTATATTTTCAGTTTTGATACGGTAGGTCTTTGTCGATGCGTCTGATCGAATACCCTCTACCTCGTCTTCCACGATAAACATAAGTTTGCCAATGGCACCGCTTCCTGAGGAACCTCTAGGCTTTATTCCTTCTACCTCATCCTCTACGATCCCAAGCGTTCGGGTATATCCTACATGAATCTGGCCTTCTTTAGGTTGCTTTACCATTGAGATTGTAGGAGAAAATTGACTAAACCAGTTATTTGCATAGAATTCTGCACGCAAGGAAGAAGAATCAATGATCCCAGGATTGACAGGCAGTTCAAAGGCCAGTCCAAAAACATCCACAATGGGCTGTGTTTCATTTCCAAGAAGAATCTCCAGCTCAAGCAAATCTCCGGAGTCTACCACTGACTGATTTGGTCTCAATTCAAAAGGATATTCTTTGATAGCCAAAATTTCATCCGGAACAAGTCTTGACACCTTTCCATACTGGTTGCTGATGCTCATAGTATCTGCGACGTTTATCCACCCGTCCCCATTCGCATCGATATGCTTTGAATTCTTTCCGTTTGGTTGTAAATAAGTCCAATCGTCTGCATATTGCCCTGCTCGGAAAGGAAAACTTACCTCGTCACGGACAGGACCTGAAGAGCCAAAAAACCTCCCTAAAGCAACAACATCATTGACAGAGACAATGCCATCCCCGTTCAAATCTCCAGACCACACACAATCCGGTCCCACACAATGACAGTCTCCATTGACATTTCCGTCATTAACCTGCACATACACCTTAACCACTTCGCAAGGTGCTCCTGTGACACAGTACTGAACAGAAAACGAATCACTGCCAAAAAACGTAGGTGCAGGTGTATAAATTACATGGGCTTTGGAGTAATATGATCCGCACGAATCTGTCATCAGACTATCGTGCAAAATAGTGACATCACCACCAAATGGTGCGTCAGAAAGTTCAAATTCATACCCCGCAACAGGTACATCATAATTCAGCACAAGCTTGTCGTGGTTATAAACGGCGAAGGAATATTCTTTATCAAGTTGAGGCTGGAAATTGCCTACATACACTGAAATCTTTCCTATTGCCTGGTAATTTCCGTAATTGACTGTGTAGGTGAAATTCTTTACACCAGTGAAATTTTGTGGCGGGGAATACGTAAAATGTCCCGGAGAAGAACCTGCCACAAGATCTGGGGAGTACTGCGTGATAGGGAAATTCGAACTCAAATCATTTGAAAGGACATTGAAACTTACACTGTTGTTGATGGTAGTGTAAACAACATCATCTTTTACACTTGACCGGTTTACTTGCTTTGACAACAACGTCATTTGTACTAAGCGTGTGTTACCATTTCCATCGACAAGAGTAAATTGATCAAGGCCAGATGCATATTCGGATGGTGTGTAGTATAAAACCTGATCATGTACCCATTGGACAGACCCTTTTGACGGATTCGTCGTCATTGTAAAACCGGGTGCAGGCAAAGCAACATACTGTGAACGGCTATTGATCAATGTAATCCGAATGGTATCATTGGTAGGGAAAGTAGCCTCCGTTCGAATGAAATGAATCATGGCAGCACCGGATACCCCCATACTGTCAACCACTGAATACAAAACTTTTCCATAATTTACATTGGGTGCCGGAGTAAACGAAACATCATTGCCTGCCATCGCAGCAACCCCACCCTCAACTTTGGCAAGTCCCCGTAAATACAAAGTTGAATCTGTACTTGTGTCATTATTCAGCGGGGAAACGGTTAAAGGACTCTCGTTAAAATACGAAATGAAGTTGTCTTTTGTTGCCACAACACTAGGAACAAAATTGATGTGGTAAACCAGATAATACGGTTTAATTGGTGGCGCACTTGTGTATTGAAAAACCAATTTCGCATTGCCAACATAATTCGGATTGCTACTGGGGGCTTGTATGGTCACCCGGTATTTGCGATTTCCAAGGGAAGTCAATATGACCTGGCAATTTTCTGTTTGATAAATAGGTTGAAAAAAGCTGAACATCGTGTCGACATGTGTCCTACCTCTCAAAATAGAGATATACTTGTCAGGTTGATTTTGCGCACTGACAAACATGACAGTGGTCAAACTTACCAAAAAGAAAATGAAGATCTTGTATAGTCTCATGTAATGCATTTGAAAGATCTCTGATCGGAAAATACGTATTCACATGCAAAGTAAATAAATTTTACTGAACAATGCAATATAAATAAAACAAAATGTCATATATTTTTTTTCGTTATTTTATTTACTGCATTTCAAGAGATTACATACGCACTGATTCAGGTCAATATACATACGGTTTTTTTATAACATGATGCCTCTTTGAACAATCATATGTAAATGTTATAAATGTATAGAATTTTCTTAATAAATAGTTTACATATACATAACGGATAGCATATAATAACTCCATTGGAGAAGAAATTTCAGAATTATTTTCACTCCAACTTTCTCTATTGCAAGCGAACTTCCCTATATTTGTCTTGAATCCTGCCTCAATATGAAGGACCGAAAAATAATACTGGCATTAAGTCATCTTTCAGTTTATGAATTAAATAGTTTCGGTAAATTCCTGCATTCCCCCTTCTTCAATCAACAGGAATCCCTCGTCAAATATTTTGAATGTGTCGAAAAAGCACTTCGTAACCAGACAGTGGATTCACTTGAGCCATCTGCCCTTTGGACTGCTTCCATGGGCCAACTACCATTCCATAATCAAAAATTTTTAAAATTAAGTTCCGACCTGACTGGCCTCTTAGAGCAGTTTTTGGCCCAAAAAGAATTCGATCAGCAACTCAGCTTGAAAATTCAGTTGACAATCGAAGGCGCCCGAAAAAGAAACATAGACAACCTGTACAACGGTATTGTGGGTGAAATTGACAGGTTGCAGAAAAAAGAAATAAACCAATCGTCAGATTACTACCTGACACGATACCAAATTGAAAAAAATCTGTTTAGCCTGAAGACAGAAAATGAAAAGAAGAACGAAAAATTCGAAATTACATCAGAACTCAACATTAGCAATATTTCAAACAACCTGGATATATTTTATGTGGCTGAAAAATTACGCCATTATTGTACATTATTAAGCTGGAAAAAAATGTATCAGCTTGATATTTCAATGGCACACATGGATACAATTACGCAACTCGCCAACAGGCAACCATATCTTGAAATACCGGCTATCCAAATCTATAATACAATCCGTCTTACCTATGAAGAAGAGGAAAATGAGGCGCATTATTTTTCACTAAAAGAACTTATTAACAAACATATATATCAATTTCCACAAGAGGAACAAAGAGAAATCTATGCTACTGCTATCAGTTATTGTATAAATAAAGGCAACAAAAATGTTTCTACTTTTCACAAAGAAACTTTCGACATCTATAAAGCAGCGCTGACGCAAGATATCATATTACAAAACAACCAATTGTCACCAACTACCTACAGAAATATTGTACCTATCGCTCTGCGGGTCAACGAGTTTACATGGGCGGAAAATTTCATCCATGACTATGCTCCCTACGTCGATGAAAAATACCGCAACAATGCGGTAGAATTCAGTCTCGCACGACTGGAATTTTATCGCCGCAACTTTGACAAAGTCTTGCAACATCTGCATCGTGTAAGTTATGATGACGTCTGGTACAACCTGAATGTCAAAAGCATCATGATCCTGGCATATTACGAGCTCGATGAATTTGACGCGCTCGAGTCTTTATTACAGGCATTTCGAATGTACATAAAACGAGAAAAATCGTTGTCAGCGGACCGGAAAAATCACTACCTCAACCTGATTAAATTCACCACTGCACTGATGAAAATGAGTGTGCGAGACCAGGATAAATTGAAGAAGCTCAGAGATGAAATCACTGCTGCCAAAGGTGTCGTATCAAAACCCTGGCTCCTCGAGAAGGTGGACGAAATGATAAAAAAATAGCGTCTCCCCCAATTCAGGCATACATACAGGCTACCATCAAATCTTTCAGGATAGAATCATCACTGCTGTGCCTGCTGCCAACACCCTTCGAAGCTTTATCACATTGCTTCAATACAAAGAAAATATGACGTAAATGAGAAAAACTATATTTCGCTGCTGCCGCTTTGTATTCCTTTACAAAAAACGGACTTACTCCTGCCAATTTGGCCAATTCCTGGTCATTCGCAGACTGATGATATTTCACGACCGATATTTTATTAAAATACGAAAAAAGGCTGGCGACCACCATCACCACAGGATTGGAAGAAGGATTCGATGCAAAGTATTTTATAATCAGATGGGCTTTTACAAAATTGCGCTCACCCAATGCCTTTTGTAATTCAAATACGTCAAAGTCCTTGCTTATCCCAATCTGATCGCGAACATCCTGCTGCGTGATTTTTTTATTCCCTCCAAGATTCAAAGCCAGCTTATCCAACTCATTGCTTATCTTGGCAAGATCCGCCCCCAGGTACTCTGCAAGCAAATCTGCCACACCGGCCTCCGCATTCAATCCCATATCTTTGATATAGCCAGACACCCAAGACCCTACCTGATTATCATAGAGCTTCTTTGATTCAAAGACAAGCCCTTTCTCCTCGATAAGCTTGGCGAAGCGAGTGCGCTTGTCCAACTTTTTGTATTTGTGGCAAATAACCAGCACTGTAGTAGAGGAAGGATGTTCCAGATATGTAACAAGATCGGGCAAGGATTTCATTTCCTGGGCTTCCTTCACAATCACGACTCGATAGCGTGACATCATGGGGTATTGACGGGCCTCGTCAATGACCGACTTAAACTCGGTTTCTTTGCCGTACAAAATGATTTGATTGAACGCTTTCTCTCCTTCATCCAAAACGTTTTTCTCAATAAAATCAGAAATGCCAATGT
>JAUMBK010000272.1:0-13950 GCA_032115795.1 Saprospiraceae bacterium
ATAAAATTTACCTGCACATCACCCAGCAGGGGCAAAGCCAGGTGGTGGCATTGGGCCGTTATTATATTGAAAACGGCCGGATGCTGATTACCGCTGAAAACGGCGAAAAAATGCTCCTTACGCGCGAATAGCGCTTATTTTATCCCGGGTGTGCGCTGTAAAAACTCATCATATAAAAGGGTTTGGCGACTCTCCGTTGGCACATTCCACCCTCTGATAAAAAGCATTTCAATCCTGGTTTTTGTCTCAAACGGATCGCCGCTTGTGACAAGGATGTTGGCGATCTTTCCTTTTTCAATACTACCATAATCAGCCGCAACGCCAAAGATTTCAGCCGGGTACAGCGTGACCCCTTTCAGTGCTTCTTCTTTGCCTAGCCCGTAGGCAGCCGCAAATGCTGCATGGAACGGAAGGTTTCGGGTGTTTTCAGCATTGTCTGTTCGTATCGCCACTTTCACTCCCGCCTTGCTCATTTTACTGGCATTTGTGTACGCCGCATCATACCGGTCATTTTCCCTGCGAGGTGTATTCAACACTGGCCCGGTAATCACAGGAATGCCCGCTTTGGCCAGCTTGTCAGCCGCTCGCCACCCTTCAGCTACGCCCATAAAAACGGCTTTAATCTTGTTTTTTTCTACCCACTCCAGCGCCTTTTCAATATCCTGCAAGGCATTTACCTCAATAAAAAGTGACTTCTTGCCCCTGACAACCGGGAGCAATGCGTCCATTTGAGGTTGATTGGTGAGATACGTACTTTTTTCTGCAGCTGCTGCAGAATCTATACGGCTGTAGGCCCTTGCTTGTTCCCATATTTCATTGATGTTTTGAAGCGCTTTTTCGGCATCCTTTTTCTGTTCTTCCTCTGTCCGTCGGTCCCATCGGCCTCTCCTTCCGGTAGAAGGAAACCGCATGACTACAAACTCTGCACCACAGCTCATTTGCTCCGGACTGTAGCCAAAAAGGTCGATCAGTGCGCCTGTGCCCGGAAAAGTTCCCCCATCCGGCTTGGCAAAGACCGTGGTAACGCCATTCACACGGGTCACAGGAATGGCAACTGCATTCGGGTTGACAGCCGTAAGGGCTTTCATGTGGGGTACAAAATCCCCGATTTCATTAAAGTCATTTGTTACTGATACCGCATCAATTTCTACCAGGCCGAGGCGGCTGCCTCCATCGATCATGCCTGGATACAGGTGCTTTCCGGTACAATCCACTACGGTTACATCAGCTGCGTTTGGCAGATTTTCTCCTACATCAGCAATTCTGCCGTCACGCATCAGCAAATCGCCCACGACAATGCCCTTGGTAACGGTATGAATGGTCGCATTTTTGAGGAGAAAGCTGCCAGTTACCGCCTTTTTGACCTGTTGTGCTGAAATCTGGCTGCATGCCAGCAGAAGGAGTAGAATAAAACGGTTTGATATTTTTGCCATGGCTCTGTTTCCTGTATTTGGTTAATGTGAATGACTGGTCCCGTACCTGAATCGCATGTATTTGGCATAGCTTTCTCCCATCAGTAGCTCCGAAACGCCTTCCATGCAGGAAGATTCGTGCCATTGCCTGTCATTTTCATAAAAGGCAGGATATTTGTCTGACGGGTTAATGTCTAGGCGCATGTCATCCGGGTCAGTGTGTATGTCAAACAGTACCTGGCCATCGACCAGGGTCATCTGGGGAATTGCATATACGGACAATGGATGTCCGAGAAACAATGCGATGTCGGCATCTTTGCCGATTTCGAGCGAGCCTACCTGATTGTCGATGCCAAGCTGCTTTGCCGGGTTGATCGTAATCAGTGCCAGTGCTTCTTCATCCGTGAGGTCCCCATAGCGTTGTGTTTTGGCTGCCTCGTGATATAAGTGCCTGATCAGCTCCTCAGAATCTGAATTGATGGAAGTGGTCACCCCATTGCGCGTCAAAATAGCCGCGTTGTAGGCTGTGGAATAGTACACTTCAAACTTATACGCCCACCAGTCTGCAAAAACAGATGCCGAAGCACCAAATTGCTTCAATTCCGGGGCAACCTTAAAGCCTTCATTCACATGTTGGAAACAGACTTTCGGTACAGAGAAATCTTTCAGAACTCGCATCAGCATCAGAATCTCATCGGCTCTGTACGAATGACAATGGATGAGAATATTTCCTTTCAGAATATCGGCGAGTGTTTCCATGCGCAAGCTATAGTCGGGGGCCTTTTTCCTGATTCCTTTTTTGTATTCATCCCAGTCCTTCATGTACACCTGTGCCTGACGGAAAGACTCACGGAATACCTGCTCCACACCCATTCGCGTATTGGGCACTATTTTGCTGCCTTCCCCATGAGTGCGAATGGGGTTTTCTCCCAGGGCAAACTTAATCGTTCGCGGGGCACCATCCATACGCAGCTTATCCGGATCTACCGTACCGTAGCGGTGTTTGATTGTCTCACATTGGCCTCCAATTGCGTTGGCAGAACCGTGCATGGCATGTGATACCGTCACACCCCCCGCCAATGCCCTGTAAATGGAAACATCCATCGGATCCAGCGCATCACCCACGTTCACTTCGGCTGTGACAGGGTTGGTTGCCTCATTGACTACATCCAGTGCAATGTGAGAATGCGCATCGATGATGCCAGGCATGACATGTAAGCCTGTGGCATCAATTACTTTATAGCCGGCAGGAACTGTTATATTTTGTTCTAGTCCGGCAATTTTGCCATTTGTGATAAGGATATCCGTTTTGTCCATTACCCCCTTGGTGACGGTCAAAACTGTTCCGTTTTTTATGAGTACATTCTGGGCCTGTACGTTGGTAGCTGCCAGAAATACACCAATCAGTACGTGTGTCTTCATTTTTCTATGTTTGAAAATTATACCAATGTTTATTCCGGGTCTCCCTGCCTCTCACCTTTGACTGGAAAAGAACCGAATGAGGCCACAGACAATGTACCCTCATACCGTTTGTCCTTAAATGTAAGGTCGAATTCAACTTTCCCGGCCTGTTCCAAATCTGTCACTACGTGGAATTTGAGATTACCGTCTTTGAATGAAATGTCCCTGGCTTTTTCCTGTTTTTCCTTTTGTGCATCATCCGTGACAACGATGTGGTACTGGCCCTCTTTCCTTTGAATATCGATGGTGCCTCTGCGAACGGTTCCTGCCGCTTCCATCTGGTACGTCCATTTGCCGGCAATGGCAGATTTCTCCTCGGATTTTTTGTCTGCTTTGGCTACAGGCATTTCTGGAAGATATTTTTTGCCATCTACAAAGACCATTCGGATGACTGCTTTTTCGTCAAAAAGAGGCTTGTCTGTCAAAACCAGATTGGCCATTTTCCCTTTTTCAACTGTTCCTGCCACGCTGGCCAGGCCAAGCAAGCGGGCTGGATATGTAGTAAGTGCTTGGAGCGCAGCTTTTTCTGACAGTCCGGCTTTGATCATTCGGCCTATCGCTTTCCGGGCATCACCTGGCTTTGTGTTTAGGAAGGAAAAGCCAAATTCGATGCCTGCCTTTTCAAACGCTGCCGCCTGTTGAACATATTCTCTGACAGCAAGGTCCTTTCTCAGATTGAACGAATCTTTTTCTACACTACTAACGGGGGCGTCCGATTTGCTTTCCTTGCCCTCGTCTTTCTTAGCTTCCTTTTTCTCTTCCTCTGGCAATTCCAGTGATAACAAAACGGCAAAGTTGGCTTGTTTAATCTCGTTCAGATAGTGCCAGCCCTGCTTCACTTCCATCAAAACCAGTTGAAAGCCAAGCTCCTTTTGTAACATCATTGACCGATGGACGTCTTTCGTTTTTTGTGCCACGACATATATCGGCTGTTTGCCTGTTGCCGCAGGATATAAAGCCTGCAACTCTCTGCTGTAGTCAGGTCTTTCCAGGCCAGTTGGTGCCTTTTTATACATGGCCTCATGGTTGCCTGCCAACTGGGCATTTTTGTATAAATCCCTGAATTTGGCCATGACTCCTATGGTCGTGGAAGGGTATACTCCCCTTTGTGTTTCATATTGAAAATGCTGGGCTGTCGCATCAGAAAGCAATAATTTATCGCCTACCCCGTCACCAAGCAGATACACCGCTGACTGTCCCGGAAGCATCAATCCTCTGGGAAAGGTATGGGACAACGTAAAACCGGCATTTCGCATCTCAGACACGGACTTATCGGCGGGCTTGTACAGCTGCGAAGCCAATACGTCGGGTGTAATTCCAGCTACATCATTGGGAGGATTACCTGGAATGATGGCTTTGGGGCGGTCCTTGTTTTCTGTCTTGGGAATGCCTGTGTTGGATGCCGCATCGATAAATCCGGCATACACATACATTGAATCCGCCTTGATAATCTGCGCGTCAAAAGGCGGTTTGATATTTGGTCCGGTCTCTGTAATAAGTCCGTTTCTAACCAGAACATGCTGCCCCGGCTGGACCACTCCCGGCCTTGAGATAAGCGTGCAGTTTTGAATGAAATAGGTATTGCTGACAGGTTTTGGACTGTCCTGGCCAGATACTACCGTTGCATGACCCAGGCATAAAACCCATGCTACTGCTGTAAAGAAACGAATATACACCATCATAATTTATCGCTTAACGAGATCCATTTTATGTTTCCAGGCTCTAAAATAACCAACTATCTGCATCTTCTGTGTTTCTTTAAATTTATTTTAGCAAATTGGTCTCCCCCGGAAAATGTCTGATGGATTTCTGGAAGTATGAAACAAGTTGTTTCGCATTTGGTTATATTGACAATATGATGAACGCTCATTGCTTTTACAAACTGGCTTTTTTCATCTTCCTTAGCTTGTCTCAAGGTCTGGTGGGGCAGTCAGTCACTCTCGATGAATCTGATGCGGACTGGCCCAGCAATGCACCTCTGTTTGCAGACCCTAAAGGCGATGGAAATGCTGCTGGCATTGACTTCCGCTCATGCCGGTTGATGAATGATGAAAACTATCTTTTCTTACACATCGATCTGAGCGCTGAAATCAACCTTCAGGAAAACAATTATCTCGCGTTGTGGCTTGACATCGACGAAAACGCGGCAACAGGCCTTCAAAAATATGGGATTGGAGCAGATATCGTCTATTTTCCTGGAGAACGCTATGGCAGGCATTTCGTTGCCGGCACATCGTCAACGGTGTTTCATGACGAACTAGGATGGGTTACTTCTCCCACCGTGACTTCATCTGTGTTTGAAATTTCGTTATTGAGAACCATTGTTTACAACGGAAAAACAATTCGTTTGGGAGACAACATTCGGCTGGTTTTTTCGGATGAAAGTGTTGCCGGAGACCAGATGCCCGATGCAGGCAATGTGCTGCCCTATACGTTTACCAATGCGTATTCCTTTCGTCCTACTCCATTTCAACTTTCCAAACCATCCCCTGATTTAGTTCGGATATTGTCTTACAATGTATTGAGAGACAACCTTTTCAACGCTGCAACACAGGCCAGTGCCCGACGTGTGTTTCAGGCAATCCGACCGGATATCATCGGATTCTGTGAAATTTATAACAATACCTCCGCCCAGACTGCCGGGCTGATGGAATCTTATTTGCCCTCCACTCCGGGACAGGCATGGTACCATGCCGGAGTAAACCCGGATATACGCGTCGTGAGTCGCTATCCTGTTATAAACACGTATAGCCTTGATGGCAACGGCGCCTTTCTTCTGGATCTTGGCAAAACGAAACTCGTGCTGATTGTGATGCATCTTCCCTGCTGCGCCAATGATGTGCAGCGACAACAGGAAGTGGATAAAATCATGGCCTTTGTGCGCGCAGTACGTTTCGGAATTTCCCCCTTTCAGGTAGCACAAAACACACCTGTAGTCTTGCTCGGAGATACAAATCTGGTGGGAAAAAGACGCCAGCAGTATACGCTCATTTCTGGGGACATTGCTGACAATTCCGGTTTTGGCGTGGACTTTGATCCGGACTGGGATGAATCCACACTGGAAGATGCGTTGGTCCCTACGACCAATTTACCCTTTACATTTACATGGTACAACAAGCAGGGAAGCTATAGTGCCGGACGTCTGGACTACATATTATATACAGGTTCAGTCATGTATTTAAAAAATAGTTATGCGCTTTGGACGGAAGCGCTTACCTCCGCACAGCTGGCAGAAAACGGATTGGAAAAGGGAGACGTCGCCAGGATTTCAGACCATTTGCCCGTCGTGGGTGATTTTGCACTACCCATATTAAGCGCAGTGCAGAACAGCACCGACGCTGGCAATTTCATACGCTGGCAGGCAGAATTTCTGGAAATAAGCCCAAATGAAGACAGCTATGTCCTGATCAGTGACATTGTGGGGAGAAAACTCTTCGAATTGCGGCTGCAGGGCCACTCTACCTTATCCATTCCTCTCGCTGATCTTTCTGGCAACAACGTTCTTGTCGTGTCGGTTGTAAATGCAAAAACAGGACAAAGGCAGAGTAAATTGATCTCCCTGCTCTGATTTGGTCTGTTTTATTCCTGTTTTATGCTTCCTTTATGGCAACTCTTCGCCCTGGGAAGAAATCAAAATTTCAAACCATTGCTCGTTGGTGATGACAACATCCAGCAAATCAACCGTTTCCTTGATTTTATCCGGTTTTGCATAATTTACCACAGGCAAGATGCCTGCCGGGTGGTGCAGAAGGAATAACAAAGCCATTTCTGAAAGTGTCCAGTCATATTTGTCTGCCAGCTTCTGCAAACGCAATTCCAGTTTTTTACCTGCCTTGGTGTTTGTATAGATTGAACCACCTCCGAGCGGAGACCAGGACATGGGTACCATGTCATGCGCGACGCATGTATCGATGGTGCCATCAAACATTGGCGTCAAATGGGTCATGGAAACCTCCACCTGGTTGGCCATGATCGGAAAAAAGCGCGACATTGCCCTGATCTGATCGGGAGAGAAATTGACCACACCAAATTCTTTTACTTTGCCGGAATCTTTCAGCAGCTGAAAGGCTTCTGCTATTTCTTCATAATGCATCACAGGGCTCGGTCGGTTGATCATCAATACATCAATATATTCCGTGTTGAGGTTTTCCAGTGATTGGTTGACCGATTCCAGAATGTGCCTTTTGGACGTATTATAGTGCGAAATTTGAAAACCTGGTTTTTCAGCACATGGCTTGATTATCCCGCATTTGGTGATGAGTTGGACCTGCTCTCTGGGTATACCGCTCAGTATCAGCGCATCGCCAAACTCTCTCTCTGTAGTATAATTACCATAAATGTCAGCATGGTCAAATGTAGTGACGCCCAGCTCTGCGCAAGACTGGATCATGGCGGCCATTTTTGAAGAACTCATTTTGGTTCCCCAGCTTCCCCATCTGATTACACCGGCCACTACGTTAGAAAAAGTACTCATCGTTTGAAAATTTGTTTGGTAAAGAATTATTTTAATTTAAGTGCTTGCATTGCCTTCTGTACTTTGGGGTCTTGCCCATTTAATCGATAGGCTGATTCATAATCTTTCAATGCTGCTTCCTTCTTTCCTGTTTTTTCATAAACGATGCCTCTGTAGTAATACCCAAGGTAATTGGTAGGGGCATTTGCCGTCATCAGTGAAAACTGCTTGAGCGCTTGAGACATAGAGTCAATGTCCATGTACAATAGTCCGGTGTTGAGGTATGCATCTGTGTAGGTTTTGTCTTTTACAATAATTTGGTTATAAATCGAAATGGCTTCCTGTATTTTTCCATGACCCTGCAAATAAAACGCTTTTGCGTGGAGTGCCTGATTGGAGGAGGGGTCACTCAAAACGGCACTTTCATAATACCTGATCGCCGTCGGATCTTTTTTTGCTTCATAAAGTTCGCCGAGATAAATCCAGGCATCCGTCAGCTTGCTATCCATTTCTACCGCCGTTTGAAAGGCCTGTATCGCCCGCTGATTGTCCTGCAGAGCCATAAAGTTCCTTCCCAGCATAAAATATGCCTCCGCATTTTGCGGATCAATGCGCACGATTTCATTGATCGTCAGGATAGATCCGTCATACTCTTCGAGAATGTATTTCAATTCCGACATCTTCAACAGGGACGGCACCCTTTCCGGGTAGAGGGCAAGAACCCTGTTCATCATTTTCAACGCCCCACTGCTATTGAAATAATCCAGGTAAACATCAGATAACAAATGATAAAAGTCAGGATTTAATGAGTCTATAGACATCGCTTTTTCCATATCAAAAATGGCCTCCTGAAATCGTTCCTTCTCGTAATATTTTTGCGCTCTTTTATAAAACAGCGCAGCATCAGAAGGGTTTTTTGTGATTTCGTCAGTGATCACAGTGATGTCAGCATCTGATTCGACAGACGCTTCCTGTTTCGGACTCTGGCTGCACGCCGCCAACATACAAACCACCAGTACAGCAAAACACACCATTGCACAGACGGATTCCACCCATCCTCTCTCTAAGCCACTCTGCCTCAAAAGTTTACATTTGCGAGTAAAAAAACGTCGATCTATTGCCCGGTGTTGCATTTTGTCAGTTCAAGTAACACCTACACTTAACAAGTGCAGTGAGTTAGAGTTCATTGGTAAAAAATAAATTATACAAAATAATATTTCATGATTGTTTTAAAACTGTATGGAACATCCTGCGTTCAGACTTGCCCTTCGATAGGCTGCCGGCTGAAACAATCCAGGGAGACCATCGGATGAAAGAAAACCATATACCGGACCTATGTTAAAAGAAACGAGACCTCCAAAGCTCCCTGCCAGTCCGGGCCTGGTCGGATTCTGGTTTTTACTTGCCGAGCATTGAATACCTACGGCTATCGGACCCATTTGCCGGAGTCCGGCCACCGCCAATGCATGCATCCAGTCCCCAAAAATGTGTCGCATACACCACTGTCCATTCAGCGTCCAGGGCCCTGATTGATAACTTGCTGCCAAAATAAACCGGGTAGGCAATGCCGTGCTGTATGCCTTTTGACCAGACTCTACATCCACAATCTGGAGGAGGGTATCATCCACCTGAATGCTGGTCGTATCGCCTATATATTGTGCCAGATCAAGCCCTTCAAATGAAAATGTGCCTTTGCTTTTATATTCCCTAGGAAAAAAGTCCCAGTTTATTTTTCCGACATCCAGCGCTGACAATGCCATCGTAAATCTGTCATTGACTGCATAAACCAGTCCCAGGTCCATGCCTATTCCTGCATTATTGAAAAACAGATTATCAAACGTAAATCCCGGACGGGCAACAGTGATGCTATCCAAACCATAATACCGCAACAGACCGCTACTTCTCACGAGGTAGTCATTTTTCAATTCAAACGCATAGTTTTCCGGGTGCGTTGTAAACGTAATGGAAGACCGTTCAGTATACAGACTGGCCGTACCATAGAGTAGTTTCGCTCTGAATCCCATACTCAGCTTGCCAAAGGTCTTTTGTAAGCCAAGATAAAATTCATTGTATGCCTGAACGTCTATTTTGGGACCGATCTCTATCGCCTGGCCGATGAATGCCGAGTTGCCCTGTGAAGCCAGTACCGCCAGCCCGTGGGCATACCTTATGTTTCCCTGCCTTCGAAAAGCGTGGCCAGCCAGAAGGCCATACGACCCCAGTCGAATGCCTGCATCCACTGTATGGATGTCCAGTTCGCCATAGATATTGCTGTAGCTCGTGAGAGACTTCGGTGTTTGTTCCAGAGCTAAATACCTCTCCTCATCTTGGTTGGTTTTTGTTAGCTGATTGATCGTCGGACCATCGGTCATCGCCAGGCCTTGTATTCCGGGAAGGGAAAGGTTGACTTTTTTTTGAATCATCGCTCCCGGATAGGATCGTGTGGGTGCGAGAAGGCCGGATTTCTGAAATAAAAGCAAATCCTGGGCGGACACTGTAAAGACACAGCACACCAACAGACAATACAAGGGAAACCTGCTCACCATCATTTCTTTTTATAGGTGAATTTTACTCCCAGACGAACTCCCAGGCCATAATTGTCGTAGATCCAGACAGGTTCCTGTCGTTCACTGCCTGTTGTATTGATCGTTCCTAAGATGGCTACTCTCTTGCTGTTTCGGATCCGTTGGTAGCGTTCTGAATCCATAGGCACCAGGAGCGTATTTTCTTTTCCGGGCATTGTTTTTCCATTTGCAGCAAGTGTTGCTGCGGGAAGGGTATATCCTGCTCCTGCAAACAACGCCTCAATCGGGTTGCCCTGATCATCCAGGAAGAATGCCTGCACGGACAAATCTGCCGGAAAATCATTGGTGGTGATCGCTTTAAATTCAGCGGAAACAACTTCGTCCTGCTGGGATAAATCTATATCAAGCGTATCTCCAATGACAACCTGATTTACGGAGGCAAGCAAAGGCACCTCTACGGCTACGCGCACAACAAAATAACTGTCGCCGGTGATGAACCCCTTGATTGTCGTATCTCTTTCCGGATTGACAAGGGCACTGATGTCGTAGGAAATGGTTTTTGTTTTTTCATTAAATATATCCCTGATGTTGGAATTGTTCCGGTTAAAATCAAAATTCGTAGTTTTGATTTTTCCCTGCTCTGAAAAGGAGGGATAGGCAAAGTCAATACCCGTTGTCACAAAAGGACTTTCCAGCTTGACTTGCTTGCCTGTAATGGAGGTTAATTCCATCTTGTTGATTCTGGAACGGACGGGCAAACCAAATGCATTGTCCACACTTAACGTAATTTTTGGATTCTGGAAATCAAAACTGCCGCTTAGCCAGGGATTGAAAAGTCCTACATCAATGATGTTACCATCCACAGCAAAAACGTGATAGCCCAGGTAGCCGTCTATGTACGAAAACTTGATCACATCGTAATTCATCTGAGCCTGGTCAAGCTTTATCCTGCTGCCGTCAGGCAAGGTGGCCACATATTGAAATGTGAGTGAATTGTTATTACTCAGCAACGTATATCCGTCGATCGACAGTGGATCTGTAATTGTACTGACCGGCAATGTCTGCTTGTATGGTACATTATACGTCTGCTCGAATACTTTTCCGTTTTTGGTCAGCTCCAGGATGCGCATGGTGACTTTCACATCCTGCGGATAATTGTGCTGAAAATAAAAGTTGATTTTCGTGTCCTGAAAAATTGCCTTTTTTATAAGGTATGAGTTATTAAACTGCAATTGAATCGTTGACAGCGTGTCAGGAATGTTGTAGGCAATCAGTCCCGGAAAGGGAGGAAAAATCGCCGCAGCCGATTTTCGCAACACCTCTCCATTGTACAAGACGGTAGCCTTGCCATCGGAATCAATACGGATGCCTGCATTTCCGGTAGATTGTTCGGCCAGTCGACCTACAGTAATGCGCGTATTGACAAGCGGAATCGCAAAGGAATACGCATCATCGCTCAGGCCAAGTGTAAAATCAGTGGTTTCCAGACAAGATGACAGACAGAAAAGCATGGGTATTCCCAACAGATAGAGACAACGCTTGCAAAGGAACGATTCTGCCATTGAAATTTTGTGAGGATGCGCAAGATACTAATAATCAAAATGCAAATGGACTTGAATGTAACTTTTTTATGAAAAACCAGAATCGCAATACCTGGCATGCAGGAAACCCGAGTCTTCGTTTGATTGCAAAAAGCATACAGAAATTTCTTTCTGATAGGAATTTAGAAACAAAATAGTACATTTACTATCATTTTCATTAGTAAGAATCGTTCGGTCATGAGTAGAAAATCTTCCAGAAGAAAGTTTATTTCAGAAATATCAGCAGGTGTGGTAGGCGCAACTGTGGTTCCTGAAATTTTACGTGCAGATGCCCGCAGTGAGCACCTGGTACAAATACAGCGTGCAGATGTGTTTTCAGCCAATGACCGCATTAATATTGCACTCATTGGTGCCGGGGGAATGGGCCTCGCAGACACCAATACGGCATTGCAGGTCCCCGGAGTAAATATCGTTGCCGCCTGCGATTTGTATGATGGACGTCTGGAAGAGGCGCGCCGGATTTACGGAAAAGACATTTTTACAAGCCGCGATTACCTCGAAATCCTCCAGCGGAAAGATGTGGATGCCGTCATTGTGGCTACGCCCGACCATTGGCACAAACAAATTTCTGTGGACGCAATGAATGCCGGCAAAGCGGTATACTGTGAAAAGCCCATGACACACGATGTCACGGAGGGACAGGCCGTCATCGATGCGCAAAAACGAAACAACGTGGTTTTTCAGGTCGGAAGCCAGGGGCTGAGTTCGTTGGGAAATGAAAAGGCAAAAGAACTCCTAGCTGCCGGAGCCATTGGCCAGCTAAACTATGCAGAAGGCTTCTGGGCAAGAAATTCTCCCGAAGGAGCCTGGCAATACCCTATCCCCGCTGACGCTTCAGAAAAAAGCGTTGATTGGAAAAAATTTCTGTACAATTACCCCGACATGCCCTTCGATGCAAAGCGTTTTTTTCGCTGGCGCTGCTACAAGGATTATGGCACCGGAGTTTCGGGAGACCTTTTTGTTCACCTCTTCTCAAGCCTGCATTTCATCACCAATTCAAAGGGGCCGGAAAAAATCATGGCAATGGGTGGTCTCAGATACTGGAAAGATGGCCGTGAAGTTCCCGATGTGTTGATGGGCATGTTTGATTATGCCGAAACCAAAGAACATCCGGCGTTTAATTTGTCCCTGCGAGTCAATTTTATTGACGGCACAGCCGACAGTACCTACCTGCGCATGGTGGGCAGTGAAGGAAGTATGAACGTTGAATGGGATCGGGTAACCCTCATTCGAAACAAATCGTGGGCTGCAGATGATGATCCCCTTGCGGCCACAAAGCTTGGCAAAAACGGAAATCCAGACGCCAGGAAGAAGATATTGCCCCCCGACACCACCGTTTTTCAGGTGGAGAAGGGATACAAAGGGGCACATTATGACCACTTCAACAACTTTTTTACTGCCATTCGCACAAAATCCAGCGTGGTGGAAGATGCCCTGTTCGGATATCGGGCCGCAGCTCCTGCCCTGTTGTGCAATGACAGCTATTTTGAAGACAGGGCCGTGAAGTGGGACCCAAATCAATTGAAAGTAGTTAAGTAATCTGAAGAACACACCACAATGAACATAAAGAGAATTTGCCTGGGTAGTTTCATGTTTACCTTAGCCTTGGCATTCGGACATGCACAGACAGACAATACGCTTTCCGAAACAGAAAAAAAAGAAGGCTGGAAGCTCCTTTTTGATGGCAACACCCTCAAAGGATGGCGAATGTACCAACATAAAAAAGCAGATGCCTGGGGCGTTGCCAATGGGGAAATCGTCTGCAAAGGCAGCGAGACTGACAAGAGCGACCTTCGCGCAGACCTCGTCACGGAAGACGAGTTTGAAAATTACGAACTTTCCATTGACTGGAAAATTTCGCCACAAGGCAATAGCGGCATCATGTACCATGTTTCGGAAGACTATGCCGCAGCCTATCTCAGCGGACCGGAATACCAGTTAATTGACGATATTGGATACCCCGACAAACTGGAAGAATGGCAGAAAACAGCGTCTGATTATGCCATGTACACCCCTTCTGTCAGACCCACCAGACCAGCAGGCCAGTACAACAATTCCCGCATTGTAGTCAATGGTGCTCACCGGGAATACTGGTTGAATGGCGTCAAAGTACTTTCGTTTGAGGCATGGACCCCCGAATGGGAGCAACGGAAATCCAGCGGAAAATGGAATGACACACCAAGCTATGGCACAGCAAAAAAGGGCCATATTTGTCTGCAAGACCATGGAGGTGGTGTTTGGTTTAAAAACATTAAAATAAAAATACTCTAACCAGAGTCCACGGTATCGATTCTGTTGCGACTGACAAAATGGCTGAATTGGTTGTCTGATACTGCCATTTTCCGAAAACTTGTGGCCGTTTCCCCTTTTGGTATATATATTGAGTAAGACTTCTCTAACAAGAAGAACAATGTTTAACAAGAATTTTTTCATGATGGACAACTTCAATGAGGAAGGGAATGTCATACCTGTGTTCAGTATGGGTGACGATGAGTTGA
>JAUMBK010000272.1:13960-20194 GCA_032115795.1 Saprospiraceae bacterium
GCCCATATTGGCATTAAAAAACACAGTCCTCTTTCCCGGTGTTGTCATCCCGATCACCGTCGGTAGGGACAAGTCCATCCGGGCACTGCAAAAGGCAGAAAAAAGTGACAAATTTCTCGGCGTCCTAACCCAGAAAGACATGGAAAGCGAGGACCCAACGCCAGAAGGCCTTCACAAAACAGGGACTGTAGCCAGAATCATGAAAATTTTGCGCATGCCCGATGGAAGCACGACGGCCATCCTGCAGGGTAGAAAACGATTCTCTACAGGAGATTTTACGTCCAATACAAAAATGCTGGAGGCGGAAATCAACATAATCCTGGACAAAGTGCCTGTAAAAAACCTGGAATTTGATGCCATGATTTCCACCATCCGGGATTATGCAAAGCAAATCATAGAATTGTCGCCCAACATTCCCTCAGAGGCAAATCTGATGCTCCAAAACATAAAAAACGACTCGTTTCTGCTCAATTTTATCGCCTCCAATATGAACCTGGAAGTCAATAAAAAGCAGGAAATTCTCGAGGCAAATGATTACCTGGTGAAGGCAACACTCGTGATGACTGCCATGAATAGTGAGCTTCAGTTGCTGCAAATCAAGGACCAGATTGAGGCAAAGGTCCGGGGTGACCTTGAAAAACAGCAAAAAGAATATTTTCTGAACCAGCAGCTGAAAACTATACAGGAAGAGTTGGGCGGAAACCCGCAGGAAGAGGAATTAAATCGGCTTCAGGAACTGGCCGACAACAAACAATGGCCGGAAGAGGCCCGGAGCGCTTTCGATCGCGAAATTGCAAAAGCCCGCAGAATCAATCCTCAGATTGCGGAGTACTCGGTCACGTTGAATTACCTCGAATTTATGCTGGAGCTGCCCTGGCAAGAGGTAACCAAGGACAACTTCAATCTGAAAAAAGTTCGATCCGTTTTGGATAAGGATCACTTTGGTCTCGAAGATGTCAAAAAAAGAATCATTGAACACCTCGCTGTGTTGAAATTAAAAGGCGATATGAAAGCGCCCATACTTTGCCTGGTCGGTCCGCCAGGTGTGGGCAAAACAAGCCTGGGAAAGTCAATAGCGACCGCGCTGGGCAGGCAATTTATCCGGATGTCTCTGGGCGGTTTGCATGATGAAAGTGAAATTCGGGGCCACAGAAGGACATACATCGGCGCCATGCCTGGCCGAATTCTTCAATCGGTAAGGAAAGCCAAATCGTCCAATCCCGTATTTATTCTGGATGAAATCGACAAATTAGGTAAAGATTTTAGGGGCGACCCCTCCTCTGCTTTGTTGGAAGTGCTTGATCCTGAGCAAAATACCACGTTCCACGACAATTACCTTGATTTGGATTACGACTTGTCCAAAGTGCTTTTTATAGCCACAGCCAACTCTCTTTCAACGATTCAGCTGGCATTGCTTGACAGAATGGAAATCATAGATATCAGCGGCTATTCATTGGAAGAAAAAGTTGAAATTTCGAAGCGACACCTGATTCCAAAGCAGGTGAAAGAACATGGCCTGACAGAAGATGCCGCCTCCTTTTCTCCGGCGTTACTCCAATTTATTATCCAGAAGTACACGCGTGAATCCGGAGTCAGATCATTAGACAGGCAACTGGCAGGTGTCTTGCGTACTGTGGCAAAAAAAGTTGCCATGGATGAAAAATATGATGCTACCCTGACTGAAAAAGAGGTAATAGAAGCGCTTGGTCCGGTCAGGTTTGACCACGACCAGTATGCCAAAGTGGACCTTCCGGGCGTTGCTGTGGGTCTCGCCTGGACACAGGTAGGCGGAGACATCCTGTTTATCGAGGCCAGCAAAAGCAAGGGCAAGGGCAAGCTCTCTCTTACAGGAAACCTGGGTGAAGTGATGAAGGAGTCAGCATCCACGGCCATGAGTTTTATTCGTGCGCATGCGGCACAGCTGGGACTTGACAGCGAAATGTTCGATCATCTGGACTTGCATATTCACGTTCCAGAAGGTGCGATTCCAAAAGATGGTCCCAGTGCGGGCATTACCATGCTCACGGCCATATTGTCATGCTTAACCGATAAAAAAGTAAAGCCCTATCTGGCAATGACAGGAGAAATTACGCTTCGCGGAAAAGTACTTTCTGTAGGAGGAATCCGCGAAAAAGTGCTCGCAGCAAAACGATCGGGAATAAAAGAAATATTGCTTTGTGAAGACAACAAACGGCATGTGGAACAAATCCCACCAGCGTATATCAAAGGCTTGAAATTCACCTACGTGCAAACAATGCAGGAGGTGATAGAACACGCCTTAAGCACGAAGTAGTATGGTAAACAAGTGCCCGATACTGGTTGGTATCACGGATAAAAAGGGTTGGATTCCGCGTTAAAACACTGTTAAAAATGACTTTCCTAACAAGGGCATATCTTTTGTTGTACTGATTTTCATAACTTTGACATACTAAACCATTTGCCATGTTCGTCCGGTTTTTTGTACTGTCTGTTTTGATTGCCTTGCTTCCAAAAGCAACAACCGCGCAAAACCAGAAGGAGCCCGTTCAGGTGATTCAGTTTTCGGGTATGGTGTTTTATGAGGATGACAACGGAAACCCAGCACCGCTGCCGTATACCAACGTGGCTGTCAAAGGGACAAGCAGGGGTGCTGCGGCTGATTTTGATGGGTTTTTCTCTTTTATCGCCCTGCCAGGAGAGACCATCGTTTTTTCTCAGATCGGCTACAAAACGGTGGAGATCAAACTTCCCGACACCTTGCATTCTACCCAATACAAATGGATTCAGATTATGACGGAAGACAATATCTTATTGCCGGAAGCCATTATCATGCCCTGGCCCAGCAAGGACCACTTTAAACAGGAGTTTCTGGCGATTGATATAACGAGTGAATTAAGGGAAAACGCACAAGCCAACCTGGCTGAAGAAAAAATGCGCGAAATCCGCTATTCTGTTCCTGCAGATGGGCGTGAAACGTCAAGCATGGTCATAAAGCAACAGGCCACAGATTATGTGTATACCGGGCAAATAAAACCACAGAACATTTTTAATCCGCTCGCCTGGAAAAAATTCATTGATGCCTGGAGACGGGGTGATTTTAAGAAGAAAGACAAATAAGCCATTTTCTCAGGCCGACAAAGCCTGTGGATGTCGGCTTTTCTCTCGGCATCACCTATCTTTACACCCTGAAATAAGGAAAAATGAAGATCACAGATTATTTTGATAAGGCGGAAGGCCAAACCCTCGTGTCATTTGAAGTGTTGCCCCCGCTGAAAGGGGGTAGTATGAGTGATATCTTCAATACTCTGGACCCCTTGATGGAATTTAAACCGCCTTTCATTGATGTTACATACCACCGGGAAGAATATGTGTACAACAAGCGGCCCAGTGGTTATTATGAAAAAACAGCCATACGTAAACGCCCGGGTACCGTCGGTATTTGTGCTTCAATCATGCACCGGTATGGTATTGATGCAATTCCACACTTGATTTGTGGCGGTTTCAGCATGGAAGAAACTGAAAATGCACTCATTGATCTTCATTTTCTTGGAATCAATAACGTGTTAGCGCTGCGTGGAGATGCCCGTCAGTTTGAAGACAAATTTGTTCCTGAGTCTGACGGACATAAATATGCTGTCGACCTCGTCAGGCAAATTCACGATATGAACAACGGTGTTTATCTGGACTCCAACATTGAAAAAGGAACGCCTACTGAATTTTGTATCGGTGTAGCTGGCTACCCTGAAAAACATTTTGAAGCACCCAATTTCAATTCAGACATTGCCTATTTAAAACAAAAAATAGATGCCGGTGCCAGTTACATTGTCACGCAAATGTTTTTTGACAACAGCCACTTTTTCCGATTTCGGGATGCTTGCCACCACGCCGGCATTCATGTGCCCATTGTGCCCGGCCTAAAACCCATCACACGCAAGTACCAGTTAACGTCGATTCCCAGAAAGTTTTTTATTAATTTTCCGGAATTGCTCGTTGAGGAAATCTCCGCAGCAGATGAAAAACACTCGAAAAATATTGGGATAGAGTGGTGTATACAGCAGTGCCTAGAATTGAAAAAAGAGGGGGTTCCCTGCCTGCATTTTTATACCATGGGGGACGTGGATACAACGTACAAAATCGTTGAAAAAATTGCCTAAAGGGCCTATGTCCAGATATGCATTGCTTCCAGCCTGATGTTTTCGCCGTAAAAATTCTTGGCAGTCTCTTCAAAAGAACTTGTGTAGTCAGAAACATAGAAGGCATCCTGAGCCATCCTTTTCTGGCATAGAAGATCTTCATTTGTCAGGATGCGCACCACCTCATCCCTGACCACATCTGTTGAGTCCAGGATCGCCACTTTCCCTCCGTAGTATTCATTGATTTCTTCTTTGATCAAGGGATAATGCGTGCACGCAAGCAATAAGGCATCAATGTCCTGCAGGTCCGGGTGACTTAAATAATTTTCGATCACACTCCGGCTGATGGTACCTGAATAAAATCCTTCTTCAATCATTGGTGCCAGCAGTGGTGTGGCAACCTGGTTGACTTTTATTTTCTGATTCAGGGCCTTTATCTTGTTTTTGTAAATAGAGGAGTGAATGGTCGCTTTTGTCGCTATGACACCCACACGCTCGTAGCCTCGTCTGATAACTTCACTTACCAATGGATCTACAACATTGACAAACAGGGCTTTGCCTTCAAAGAAATCGAGGAGCATATCATACGCTGCTGAAGAGGCTGAATTGCAGGCAATGATGATCATCTTACAATTCTGCTCCAGTAAAAACTTACTTATCCGCAAACTGTAATACCGGATAGCATCTGCTGATTTATCTCCATACGGCAGGTGCACGGTATCGCCAAAATAAATCAATCTCTCATCCGGCAGACCTGAATGAATGGCATGAGCCACAGTTAACCCCCCTATACCGCTGTCAAAAATGCCGATAGGCTGGAAGGGACTTTTTCCCATTTTTTATTGGGTAATGCCCAACTTTGCCTTCACCAGTGCCGTCACGTCAGCTGTCGGATCAGCATAAAGGACAACCCCGGCTCCTGCTTCAAAAATATAGGTAAAGCTATTTTCTGCTGCGACATCTTTGATTGCCTTGCTGAATTTTTCCTCAATCGGCTTGAGAAGTTCCTGGCTTTTCTCATATATCTTTTGCTGGCTGGATCTGTCAAACTCCTGCAATTTGGCCTCTTCTTCCTTCAATACTGCTGCCTGCTTTTCGATTTCTATAGGTGCTAGTTCTCCACTGGTTTGTTTTTGTTGCAATGCCTGGTATTTTGTCTGCAAATCCTTCACCATTTCTTCTCCCTTTTTTTGAAACATGGCATTCATAACCTCGATATCTGAGCTTGCCTGCTTGTATTCCGGCAATGCCGTGAAAATCTCTTGTTTATTTACATAGCCAATTTTTTGGGCTGACAAACTCATGCCGCAAACAAGAAAAAGGGCATTCAATAAAAGTACTCGAAAATTCATGTGGTTTGTTTTAATGTTTTGACTTATTTTATGTTCAATCGTTTTTTCAAATCCGTGGTTTTGTCGTATTCGGCATTGGTAAACAACAATCCTGTTGCGCCTCCCTTATCAAATATAATGTCAAAGCCCTTTTCAGCTGCATACGCCTCGATGGCAGCAAAAACCTTGTCCTGAATAGGCGCCACCATCTCCTGCCTCTTCTTAAACAAGGCTCCTTCCGGTCCAAATTTGGCTTTTTGCATTTCCCGCACCTCTCCTTCTTTCTTGATGATTTCGTCTTCCTTTTTTGTTTTATCCTCCGTGCTCAGCAATACCTGTTCCGCCTGAAATTTGTTGTACATGCTTTTTATTTTATCAAATTCCTGCGCGATTTGCTGCCTCCATTCCGCAGCAACCCGGTCAAGTTCTGCCTGAGCAGACTGGTATTCTTCCATTGAGGACAATACTTCATTGATGTCAACCACCGCTATTTTCTGCGCCGCGGCATTTTGCCAGACTCCGGGAATTCCCATTCCTAGAACAAACATAAAGACAATCATTCCTTTTTTCATGTGTTTATTTTTAAGTTTATCACGCGCTGCATGATTTAATTTTATTGCCACATCGAATCTTTGACGAGTAAAATGATCATTTTGGTTTGTGAGTGAATGATCATTTTTCTCATGTCGATTTCATATCATTAAGCATCGATGCTCACTGTGCAAGTGATTTGTGAATAATACCGTGCGACACACTGCATTAAAATACAAAATCCGGTCAGAAAACCTGAT
>JAUMBK010000273.1:0-3972 GCA_032115795.1 Saprospiraceae bacterium
GCAATTGGCCGAACGGGTTCGCGGAACAAAGGAAGGGCTGGAGTCGGTTTTTAGCGACATCACGAGCCGTGTGGCGGTGCTGGAGGAGCTGAACGGGTCGGCGAGTGCCAGCTGCATTGCGCCGATTGGCTGGAGCAAGCTGATCTTTACCGGAGCAGATAGTGTCTCGTCGCCGAATACCATCGGATTCGGCGATCGGGACGAAACGTTGTGCAAACTCGATCAGATCAAATACCTTATTCAATTAAGCGCGGATGAACTTGATAAACGAGGAATCAAGGTGGATCATCGTGGTGACATTCTGATTGATGCGAGCGACTCTGATTTTGATAAGAACGACCTTTCGAATTTTCGGTTTGGTATCCGCCAAAAATTGAAACCATTCTTGTTTTAGGCGGACACATTAGTCCTCTCGAGGATGCAGGTGAGGTTCTGGCATTTATCAGAAAAATAATTTACCAAAATTAATTCAGTCTGTAGTCAATGATAATCAGATACCTTTCACCTTATAATGGTGTGAGGGGTCATCGGCGCGAATAATTTTCTCATTGACATAGCTGGCTTCGACTACTCCATCCCGCAGGCGGATCACACGGTGGGCATGGTCAGCAATGTCAGGCTCGTGAGTCACTACAATGATGGTATTTCCTGCGTCGTGGATCCGTTCAAAAATGGCCATGATTTCTACTGATGTCTTGGTATCCAGGTTTCCTGTAGGCTCGTCAGCAAGTATAATGGCCGGATCATTGACGAGGGCCCGTGCGATGGCGACTCGCTGCCTCTGGCCACCTGATAGCTCATTGGGCTTGTGCATCATCCTGTCTGTGAGGCCCACTTTTTCCAATGCTTCTATTGCCTTTTTCTGCCTGGTGGTTTTGTCAAAGCCGGCATACACCAGGGGCAAGGCGACATTGTCAAGCGCGGATAAACGTGGCAGGAGGTTGAACGTCTGGAATACAAAGCCAATCTGTTTGTTGCGCACCTCTGCCAGTTCGCTGTCTGACATACTTGAAACGTCGATCTGGTTTAGAATGTATGTTCCCGAAGTAGGACTATCGAGGCAGCCTAGGATGTTCATCAATGTTGATTTACCTGAGCCAGACGGCCCCATGAGAGCTACATACTCATTGCGATCGATGGCGAGAGTAACAGACCGAAGTGCATGGATGATTTCATCACCCATTTCATAGGTTTTCGTAATGTTCTCCAAAGTGATGAGGGTATCCTGGGCCATGGTTTGTGATTGAAACTGAAATGGATAAAATTCTGTTGTTATTCAAAATCGATATAACCTAAACAAAAATGCCAAAATCAGCTTGATTTGTTTCTGGTTATAGATTGAGAATTGTGTTTTTTAAACTTTACACAAAGGTACGGTCATTATGGAAAACGGCACGAAATAATAGACTACATGCCAATTTTATCGGCTAAAATGGTGAAAATCAGAATGAATATGTATTTTTGGCAGATACCTGACGCGGAGAATTTGCTTTCATCTGGAAAAACCTTCCTGTATACTAGCAATTCATGTAAAAGTAACGCCAGAACAACCTGATGTATGCAGAAACTGAAACACATAGCCATTGCCGGAAATATTGGTGCAGGAAAAACCACCTTGACCGAAATGTTGTCTCGCCATTACCAATGGGATGTGCAATTTGAAGACACCACCACAAACCCCTATCTATCGGACTTTTACGACGATATGCACAGGTGGTCATTCAATCTTCAGATCTATTTTCTCAACAGCCGTTTCGAGCAGATCATGCGCATACGCAAAGGAGAAAAAACGGTGATCCAAGATCGAACCATTTACGAAGATGCACACATTTTTGCTCCAAATCTGCATGACATGAACCTCATGTCGGAGAGAGATTATGCAAATTATTTTAGTTTGTTTCAACTGATGACTTCACAGATCGAACCTCCTGATTTGTTGATCTATCTGAAATGCAGCATTCCCAAACTTGTGCAGCATATTCATACCCGGGGAAGGGATTATGAGGGCAGTATGAGTCTGGATTACCTCAAAAAACTCAATGCCCGCTATGAAGCATGGATTGAAAAATACACTGAAGGAAGGTTGCTGATTATCAACAATGAAGATTTGGACTTTAAAAACAACCCGGAACATTTTGGCATGATCATCGAGAAAGTGGATGCCGAAATGCATGGTTTATTCTGAAAATGCACTGTATGTATCAGGCAATCGCTGCGTATGCTAGCAATCACGGAGTAACCCTGGTCGCTGTTTCCAAAACGAGGTCAATCGAAGAACTGATGCCTTTGTATCAGGAAGGGCAACGTGTCTTTGGTGAAAACCGGGTGCAAGAACTTCTAACAAAATATGAAGGAATGCCCAAAGATATTCAATGGCATCTCATAGGTCATCTTCAATCAAACAAAGTAAAATATATAGCACCGTTTATTCATACCATACACTCCGTTGATAGTGTATCTCTTTTGGAAACTATTCAGAGAGAAGCGGAAAAATACCAAAGAAAAATCAGGGTATTATTGCAATTCCACATTGCAGAAGAAGAAACCAAATTTGGTCTGAATGAGGAGGAAGGGATAGCTTTAGTGGAGAAAATTCAGTCCTCTCCCCTACCCAATATCGAAGTGGCAGGAGTCATGGGTATGGCAACCCTAACGGATAATAAAGAAAAAATAAGGCGTGAATTTGTGCATTTAAAACGAATTTTCAGCCGGCTTGAAAAAGAATACTTCCCGGAACAGGCAAGTTTTTGTGAGATTTCGATGGGCATGTCCGGCGATTATGAGATAGCAGCAGAGGAAGGGGCTACGATTATCCGGGTGGGAAGTGCGTTGTTTGTTTGATATTTTAATAACCATGGGTAGCCACCCATGGCTAACGTAATTCAAGCCCTTCAGGCTTGTTTGGTGCTGTATAATTAGGGTTTGCTACTTTGAAAATAACAGTGTATGGAGGAACCTTCCTTCACTGAATAGAGCAAAGCCTCCAGCAATTAAAATTCCGCCTATATATAATTGGATCATTGCTGATTTATGCTTGCGTATCTGACCATTTCTGGCCGCCTTCCAGGCAGTAGGCACTGTCCAGGCTGTGAGTAAGCTCAACGCATGCAACCCTCCAAAATGACCAAATAAAGTTGGACCCACGTGGGCTGGTAGAAAAAGCGTCCATAGCGCTGTAAACCCCATTAATACCATGTAAATTTTCCCCAACTTTCTATGCAGTGGACTTCCTTTTTTAGCAAGAAATAGCCAGGCACCCAAGCTTGCGGCAGGCAGAATTGTAAACAAATGCACAAAAACTACCCAATCAGGTATCATAAGCATGAAAAGAGCACTTATGTGCATGTTGCATGTACACAGTATAAGCCATTCACCATACCAGCCTTACTAAAGGTTTTACTTCACTTTTACGTTATCAATCCGGTAGGTGGACGTATTTGTCCCTCCTTTGCCCACGTATTTGAACCCAACACGCACTTTTGTTCCCAAAGGAAGCAAATCCACATTCCCTGAAGGTATGAAGGTATTGTCGGCATCATCCTTTTGGGCGATGCGTGCGTTGATTTGTGTCCAGGTTGTCGTAGCAGGATCCCCCGTATAGGAAGTCGTGACCCAGACAGAAAGACCATCGTGTACCCAAAAAGCTTTGGCTGTTTCAAACGAAAGTGAGGGTGTTGTCGCTGTGGTGATTTCAGGTGTGATTAACCATGTCTCCATATCCGGATTCGTATCATTGAAGGCGGTTGCCTGCGCATAGGTATTGCCGCTAAAGAGTTTACCCTGCCACTTTCTGGTGCCTTTTACAGCAGCATTTACCCAGCCCTGGATATTTATATCGATGTTGTTTGCCTGGCTTGAAAAGCTTTCATCGATGCCATTTCCCGGAGCACTGCCTTTACATAGGCATTGGTCATCATATTTGTCATTGACTGTGGCACTGTTTCCATCATCACAAGGTGCACCAGGATAGAT
>JAUMBK010000274.1:0-5146 GCA_032115795.1 Saprospiraceae bacterium
CATTGTTTATTTTTTAATAAGTAAATCCAAGATTGTCAAGACCTCGTTGAATGTCTGGATGTTTCATGGTAGTTCGCCAGACCAGACCAGACCGGTGATTCTCGATCATAATAAGAATTGGGCCCTGGTCAATGGCAAGAAAGGAGTTTGCAAACCAGGAATGGGTCAGACTAAATGCATCGGTAAAGCCATACTGCCCAAAGATTTTATCACCGAGCACATAGTAGAAATACCGCGTTGCACGCATGGATTCTTCGGGAGTAAACGGCATGGATGACAAAGCGGCAGTGGGACTGATAACCCCTTTGTCATTGGTCGGACTATGTGCGTCATACCCCCACGGGTTGTCACTGGCTGTCAAACCCCAGCAATCGGCAGAATAACCATCATAATTTCGCGGATTCTTGATACAATAATTTGTTTGAATCAACGTATGCGCGCGTACTTGTTGCTGATAATTGCCGTACGCATCTTTCAGATTACGTGGGTCTATGCCGAGAAAAGAGTAATGGGAAAAGAAGAGAGGTCCACCAATATCAGGACCCAGAGGCAGCGAAATGCCATAAAAACTACGCCCGTTCCTGATCGCACCATTCAGTGCCCAGCCGGCGTCATATACTTTTTTGGTTATGGGATAGGTAGGCGATGCGGCTGCAAGGATGTAGGTAATCAGTGCTTCATTCCAGCCCTGGATGCGGTGATTCATGGCCCACTGGTAGTTTGGTGACCAATGCCAGTAGAGCACATCTTTCCCCTGCGTGTACCAGTTCCATTCCACATCGTGCCAAAGCATGTCAATATTTTTTCGAAGTGTAGTTTCTTCAGGTGTTGCCTGATCAAAATAAGACGAAGCACAAAGAAGACCTGCCATCAGATAAGATGTTTCAACAAGGTCTCCGCCATCATCCTTTGGACTGAAAGGAATGACTTTCCCTGTTGCTCCATTCAGCCAATGGGGAAACGCACCGTGAAACCGATCGGCTTTAAACAATAAAAAATCAGTTATTTTTTTCAATCGGCCCAAACCTTCGGAACGCGTGATGAATCCTCTTTCGACCCCCACCACCAGAGCCATGATGCCAAATCCTGACCCCCCAGAGGTGACCAGATCCCCGGATGAATTTCGCTCCCTGGCCAGGCCAGAAACAGGGTGACCAAATTCCCAAAAATACGAAAACGTCTTCCTTTGTAGCAGTGTAAGCAAGGTTTCATCATCTACACGCGGGAATTTATCTGCCGGATCCACTGCAGTGGTAAACCGAAACTGGCAGGCTGACAACAAATTTCTGCCATCAGCTGACTGCAATTGATTGTCGATGAGCACATCATGCGATGCCAGAAATGGGAGTGGCGATACCGGACGAAATACAAGCACACTGTCTTTGTTCTCCAGATGAATGGACACCGCAACAAGCTTTCCGGAAGAATACAATTGCACCGCCTTGCTGGCTGATATGCTGTCCAGAGAAGCATTGAAAGTCACCCTAATGGTTGGAATTACAGTCGTTCCACTCACCGCAGAACCTGATTTTCCATCTATCGAATATTTTGTAAAAGCAAAATCAGGGATGTCATGCTCCGCAGGCGTAGAACACCCCCACAGTACCAAGCATCCGAAGATAAAAAGGAAATTGCGCACAGTGAAAAAATATGGAGAAAAAAAAGGAAAGAGGGATAAAAAGAAGGGAGAATGAGCTCATTCTCCCTTCAAATGCAGCAATATATTATCTGCCTGCCAGCTCAAGCTGGTACAAAGCGCTGATTTCAGCATCAGTCAGGGCCTTGTTGAATACTCTCAATTCATCAACACCCCCTGTCATTGGCTTCTGCCAAGACTCAGCAGTTCCACCACCAGGTACGTTGGTTCCAAAAGCACCAATCAAAGGCTTCGTAGGCGTGTAGAAGTTCAAAGGACCAGTTGTTCCTCTCACTTCCCACTCAGGGTTGCTCACTTTTACCCCATTTGCATACGTCTTGAAGTTGGAAGATGCGCCATCCCAAGTAATCACGAGGTGTGTCCATTTATTTACACCCTTAGGTGCCTGAACACCTCCTTTGGAAGGCTCATTACGTGAATCCTGCCATGAAGGATTGCCGTCCTTGTTCGTAACGACGAGACCTTTCACTATCAATGTGTCTGCACCTGGTTTCTTCCAACCTGTTTCCAGAAGGAAGTTAATGTTACCAGCCCATTCATTTGCACGGGTCATCTGGAAAAGATTGGTTGGTGTAGAACCGTTGTTGTCCACCTTTGTTCACATACTTACAGTCATGTTTGGCAAACTTTTCAAAGCAGCAATTTCATTGTATGCAAGGTAACCTGCAGCAAAATTTACTGCCTTGCCCTTAGCACCTGTACCATAGGTTGCATTGATGGATGAGGACGGTGCAGCACCAGATTTGTGCTCTTTTCCGTCGCCTTCAAAGGCCCAATGAGCAACAAGGTTTGTCGCAGCTACTTCATCAGCTGTATTGAAACCTCCGATTGCAGGAAGCTTTTCTTCTTCAGAACAAGAAGTAACTCCGAAAACAACGCTACCGGCAAGACCGGCAACCATAAAAAATGATAACACTCTTGATTTCATTGTAAAAGAATTTGATGTTAAAAATGAATAAAATGTTTAAAATGGTTTAAATGAATTTGTTAATAACCGGGATTTTGTGCCAACCTTCCACCGCTCAGTTCGATTTGTAATGCAGGTAAGGGAAGCAACTCATGTTTTCCTGCCACAAATTTCTTGCCAGCGGCCAACAGCGCCGTTGCTGCATTGCCCTGTCTGACAAGATCAAAGAAACGGTCATGCTCCAGTGCGAGTTCAAATCGTCGCTCTTTCCAGATGGCCTCCCGCAATGGCTGGCCCTGGGCAGGGTTGATATCGGGCAAACCTGCCCGCGATCTGATCCGGTTGAGGTTGGAAACTGCCAAGGCAGCATCGCCTTTTTCATTTGCTGCTTCTGCCTGCATCAGCAAGACATCGGCATAACGCAATAAGTGCACATTTTTCTGCTTGTTGTCCCTGTTTCCAAGGAATGGTTCATTAACCTTCAACTCGCTGTGATAGGCCTTGTAATTGTAAAAGAAATTTTCTATTGAATCCTTGCTGGGGATGCGGTATCCATCATACAGAATCGTCCCTTTGTGTGCTCCTGAGTCGTCAATGACAATGACTGTTGCCTCTTTACGTTTGTCACCAGGCTCATATGACTCAACAAACTGCCGGGATGGCGTGCAAAAGCCAAAGCCCAAATCAGTCCATCCCCCCTTACCCCCTACACGTGGTCCCTGCCAGACACAATACCCAGCTATTCCAAAATCTGTGTTGTTAAACTGGCCGGTTTGAATCTCAAAGATGGATTCACTGCTGTTATTACCCTCGAAACGCCAGATTTTTTCATACGCAGGCAAAAGAGCATACTGGCCACTCTTTACAATATCCCCTGTCAGATCGAGTACTTTCTGCCAATTTTTTTCGTAGAGATACACTTTTGCAAGCAATGCCTGGGCTGTTCCCTTATTGATTCTTCCTTTTTGTGAAGCGCTGCGCAATGGCGTATTATCTGCTGCAAATTGTAAATCCTCCTTGATAATGGTATAAATCTGTTCCTTCGTTGCCCGCGTCTGGAAAGTCACATCATTATTTGCATCCTGCGCACTTTCAGGCACCCTCAATACTGCAGGGACACCTCCATAATAACGCACCAGATTAAAATAATAATACCCACGTAAAAATCGTACTTCACCTATCCACCGGTTACGCGTTGCTTCATCAGCGTTGGCTGTCTCCAGTGCTTTCAACGCTTGATTGCACTTTGCAATGGCTCCATAATGGCCACTCCACAACGAATTGACAAAAATATTGGTAGGCGAATGCAAAAAATTATCCAGGTCACCAATAATGCCTATCTGGTCATTTGTCGTGCTGCCCTTATCAGCATCGTCTGACATGATATTGGTCGTAGAAATAAAAGCAATGCCATGCGTATCCCCGCTGCCAAAGGCGTCACCCGAAATCATGCTATTGTAGACTCCTGTGACGAGATTCTCCGCCAGAGCCGGGTCAGTGGCTGCTGTCCCTGCTCCCTGCACAGGAACATCAAGAAAATCCGACGTGCAGGATGTGAAGCACAAGGTAGCTATTGTCAATGGAATGAAAAATATATGTTGTCGCGTCATGATGGTATTTTTTAGAAAGAAATATTCACGCCACCAGCAATCGTCTTGGCTGTTGGATATGCATTGATCTCGATACCGGCCCGTGTTGGTGTATCGTCAGGCAATTCAGGTGTAAAACCGGTAAATTTTTTCAGAGTAACGATATTCTGTGCAGTCAAAAAGACTTTTGCCTGGCTGATGCGAACCCTGCTACTGAGCGATGATGGCAGTGTGTAATTTAATGTTACATTATTCAAACGAACAAAGGAGCCCGATTCAACATAATACGTCGATGCGGGCAGGTAGCCACTGTTTGCAGCCGGTTCGTTCTGAATCCCTGAACCTGGATACCATCGGTCATAAGCCAATGACTTTTCAACATTATCAAATGCACTCAAACGCAGGGCTTTTTTCCCGTTGTAAACTACATTACCCACGTTGCCATAGATATCAAATGACAAGTCAAACGCCTTGTAAGTCACCTCCCCGTTGATGCCAAAATAGGCCTTGGGTTGATACGAACCTACAAAAACCCTGTCTTTATCATCTATCCGCCCATCATCATTGGAATCCTGGTATTTAAAATCACCGGGGGAAGCGTTTGGCTGAATGATTTTCCCTCCCGAAGAGACATAGCCATCAATTTCCTGGGCATTTTGGAAGACACCCAATACCTGATACACATAAAAACTTCCTACGGGCTGGCCATTGTCTGTTTTTGTTGAGTAAATTTGCCCTGCCCCTACACCTCCGTCAAGGATCGGCTGTCCCCCATTCAAACCAATCACGTTATTTCTGTTGAGCGTAATGTTACCACCAATTCGGTAGGAAAGTGCCTCTGTCATGCGTTCCCGCCAGTTGACAGAAACTTCCAGTCCGGTGTTTCGGATGGAAGCCGCATTGGTCAACACTACCCCATCTCCATCACCGATCACTGCAGGAACCTTTACATTGATCAGCAGGTCCCTTGATTTTTTATCATAAAAGCCAATT
>JAUMBK010000275.1:0-6636 GCA_032115795.1 Saprospiraceae bacterium
CCAAACGCATAGGGGTCATCCACAATGGGCATAAAAAAATCTGTGGTTGAGATCAATGCCGATCCATTTCCGAGATCGTACACGGCTGCATCGTCTTTGCTATGATTGCCTACGATGAGTTTATCGTTGTCCGGGTAGGATAAATTTGAATGCAGGATTTGTTCCAGCACATTTGGCGCAATTTTGCATCCACATCCTGCCCCGTGGGAGTATTGTGTCAGTTTTATAGACATATTCTTATTTTTCTATTTGTTTGAATTCAACATAATTGACTGCCAGAAGGTAATGATTTTTACAGCATTCTCGTCAGGATCATTTATAGCTGATTCGATGAGTTTCAGTTGGCTTGTCACATTCTCTTTTCGTGATAGGCTTTTTTCATAGAATTTGTCATAGTACCTAAGTAAAATCCGGAAGGCCTCTGTAATGTTGTCGTCGATGAGGTGGTTGATCGTATTTTGTGTCTCCAGCCCTCCCAGTCTCTTTCTGATCCGAATGACCGCATTCACCAGTCGTTCTCTTTCAAGGTTGCCATATTCTCTGACAATATTATCCAGTCGTAAGTCAAAGGGCAATTGAATAAAGCAAATATTTTTTTTGATCACACACTGCCACAAATCATTAGGTATATTTACATCTCCAATTCTCTGACTTTCGTCCTCTACCCAGATTACATCAGAATTTCGACACTGGAATAAGGCTGAGGCGAGTTTGTTTTCAAACATTTCCTGGCTCGGCTGGGGTGGCATACCAATGTTGCCAAAAGCGGAACCCTTATGGTGTGCCAGGGCTTCAAGGTCAATCATCGTATAACCCATTTTTTGAAGGCTATATAAAATCCTGGTTTTACCGGTGCCCGTATTTCCGCCCACAATCGTGAAAGGATACTCTTTCTTAAACTGATGCAATACCCAGTTTCGAAACCCTTTATACCCTCCCTGAAGAACAGTTACTTTAAAACCATACATATCCAGCAACCATGCCACGGCCATGCTTCTCATCCCGCCTCGCCAGCAGTGCACAAACACTTCCTTTCTCAGGGGATGTTCAGGATTTGAAAGTAGGGATTCTACCGTTTCGACCATATTGCGCATCTTCGGACCAAAAAAATCCAGCCCTTCCTTTATCGCAGACTCTCTGCTTGTCTGCTTATAGAGAGTCCCTATGATTGCCCTCTCCTCATCTGAGAAAAGCGGTACGTTTGTCGCCCCCGGAATATGGGCGTGCTGAAATTCAGCAGGTGAGCGGACATCTAGAACAAGCTGCGCCCCGTCGAGAGATTTGTTAACCCATTCTTGTGGTTCTATGATGTTTATTGGCACTGGAAATATTGAAAGGTAATCACAAAATGAGATTTTTTTGTTTAAATTGAGATAACATATTGTATTTGTGTTATTAATGAAATATATTTATTCAATATATGTTCATTAGAAAACTTACTTTCCACGATTTTCCGCGACATATCGCCCATCCTTTTTAATTGATAGTGGCCTGCAAGTCTGGCTTCTTCCATTGCCTCGACCAACTGGGACGTATTTTTGGGTGCTATAAGCCAGCCATTTCCCAGGTGTTTGACGGTTTCCCTGCAACCGGGTACATCTGTTGTGATCACGGGCTTGGCCATTGCCATTGCTTCCAGCGTGGATTTGGGCAGTCCCTCTCTGTATGACGGCAAAACGTATACATCGCAATCAGCGAGATAAGGCCTTACATCGTCGCTATTCTGACAAATTGATATCCGGTGGTTCTGTGCCTGCATCTTTCGAAGTTCATTTCCTGTAAGAGATGCCGGGTTATCCTCATCTGCCTTACAAAGGATGGTAAATTGTACATCCTCATATCGTTCAGCCATAATGGAAGCTGCTTCGCAAAACTCGAAAATTCCTTTGTCACGCAGCATTCTGCCAACAAAAAGAAAATGGCATGATTCTTTTTCCGGTTTATGCACTGGCTCAAAGCGGGACAAATTGATGCCAGAGCCCGGAATGATGGTGACGTTTTCTTGACTTGCAAGTGAATGTCTGATGAATACATCTGCATCATCTGGGTTTTGAAAAACGATCTTGCTTGCTTTTTGCAATGCCACTTTGTACATATACCTTACGCCAAGTGACAGGATACGATTGTTCCCAAATGAATACCCTAAGCCGGTAAGGGTACAAATGGAAGGCTTGCCCAGCATCCATGCCGCCAGTGTCCCATAAATATTTGGCTTAACGGTATACAGAAGTGCCAGGTCAATATTATGTTCGGAAAAGAGCTTCTTTAGTTCCATGACCAACGAAACATCGCGAAACGGATTTGTGCCTTTTCGACGCAATTTTTTCAAAGGAAACCAGGAATACCCTTCCGAAAGTAAGAAATCAGAGTACTTATCCTGCGGGGACAGTATAATGATCCTGTATCCATTGGATGTCAGGTATTCAATCAGGTCTCTTCGAAAATTCCAGACATTCCAGGAGGTATTTGTCACCAATGCGATTGTGTGCCCCTTCATGGATTATATTTGAGGAGGTAAGTATCCGGTATACCAACGCGTATACCAGCGATAAAGACTGTACATTGCCCACATAAAATGTGGATCGATGAGCGTATGTTTTGACGAAAGGTATTGGTGTACGATTTTACTCAAAACTTCTTGCCGGAGGTGAAATGTATTGCAAAATTTGCTATCCCGGGTCAATGAAGTCAATTCTGGAGCGAACTTGTTTCGCAACCAGGAATCCAACGGCACTCCGAATCCTTTTTTCGGCAATGACGTAAAATACGCTGGAATCAACGTTGCCAGCGCTTTTCTTGCAATCCACTTTTGCTTCCCTTCCCTGATTTTGACGTCATCGGTTAGGGACAATCCAAACGAGACAATCTCATTGTCAAGGAATGGTTCCCTTGCCTCAAGACCGACATACATGGTCGCACGGTCTACTTTCACAAGGATATCTCCTTCCAGGTAGCTTTCCATCTCATATTTTCCCATCTCAGAGAGAAGCGTACCCGATTTTATTTTTGCTGTATCATTGGGTTGTACAGTTACAAAGGGTGCATTGTGCAATGCCGAAATCATTTTCTTGTCAGCCAGGGAAGACATGGCATACAATCCATCCCACATGGTATGGGATTGCAGGAAGGCTACGATTTTTCGCGCTCTCGAACCTGAGGGAAGGATGTTCTTGAGATGCAGGATTGATACCAGCCGATAAATGAAACCGGATTGCCATAGCGTGGTGATGCTGAATGCCAGTAGATTCCTTATCCATCCTGGAATGAAGCGATATCTATGATAAAATTGGTAAGCCAGGCGATACCTGAGATAACCACCAAAGATCTCATCACCCCCATCCGCTGAGAGAACAACTTTCACTTTCCGGCGCGCCTGTTTTGCAAGTAAATAAGTAGGAATACATGAACTATCACCAAACGGCTCGTCGTATATTTCAGGGAGAAGAGGGATAATGTCCTCCAGGTCTTTTTCAGTGCAGGTACTTTCATGGTGCCTCGTACCCATATGGGATGCCAGTTTTTGTGCGTCCGGAGCCTCATTCAATTCCGGCTGTTCGAAACCCATTGTAAATGTCATCAAATCCGGATGGGTGGTAGCCAGGGTCGCTGCCACCAGCGAAGAGTCAATTCCGCTGCTGAGAAACACACCTACAGGTACATCCGAGATCAGGCGTTGCCTGAAGCCCTTAGCCAGGATTTCGAGTGTTTTCGTTACAAGCATTTTCTCTTCAACCGGGAGAGGTTTCGCCTCTGAGGAGTCATCGCTCCAGTACTTGAAAAAGGTTGTTTCTGCTTTTTCTGTAAAAACGGCTACCGTTGCAGGCTCCAGCTTCCTGACATGTGTGAAAATGGAATGCGGCGCTTTGATATATCCTGTTTGCAAATACAAGGACACTGCAGTTTGATCTATGTCAGGGTTGAAAGCCGGATACTGATGAAAAGCCTTGAGTTCTGAGGCAAACATTAAGATTCCATCGTACATGTACCAGTACAACGGTTTTACACCCCGCCTGTCCCGTGCCAGGATGATTTTCTTTTCCTTGCTATCCCAAATTGCTGCAGCAAACATGCCAGAGAAACGGGCAAAACACTGGGCTCCCCAGGCTTCATATGCCCTAAGGAGAACTTCCGTATCTGACAAGGAGGAAAAATGATATCCAAGGTTTTCAAGTTCTTTACGAAGTGTCTGATGATTGTAAATTTCGCCATTATATACAGCTACGAAGTTGCCTCGTTTCATTGGCTGCGCCCCCGCATCACTCAGATCAATGACTGCCAGCCTCCTGTGTCCCAGCGCGAGTGGTTGCTCGTCATCTTTGTAGCTTCCATGTCCATCGGGGCCACCGTGTGCCATAGATGCTGCCATGGACTCTGCCAGGGTGAGGACATGCAATGTCTCTCGGTTTTTAAAATCCCACACTCCTGCGATTCGGCACATCTTTGGTTGTCAGTTCAACTGAGTATATAAATCAATATGCTTTTCTGTCATGCTGTTGACAGAAAACATTTTGCTGACTTTTGCCTTAAACTTGTGCCCTTTTTCCAGGGCTTCCTGGTAATTATTTGCGACGTCCATCATTGCCTGTGCAAATTCTTCTGTTCTTCTGAAATACACATGATTATTATCAAAATGATCAACCAACGCACCGACAGGCGTCAAAATTGCAGGTAAACCAAACATCGCTGCTTCAAGTACAGAAATAGGCATGCCCTCCCACTTAGAGGGGAGAATATAGGCATGCGCCTGGGCATAATACTGGTCCGGATCCGGGGAGGCTCCGAGAAATTGAAAATGCGAGGCTACCCCGAGCATGGTGGCGCTATTTTTTGTCTCTTCGTATGTCTCCCCATCACCACACAACCAAATTTCAAATGCTGAAAAGCCACTTTCCTGCATCTCCCTGGCTATTTCTGGCAATATCTGATAGTTTTTCTGGTCCCGAAACATGCCTACAGAAAGGAAAATAAAGTTCTTGTTTTTTATCCGGGTATGCCCTGTTTTCTCACTTACTCCATTTGGGATCACGACGCCGTTTTTGACATCTCTGTGAGCCAACTCTGAATGGCTGAAAACGATATCTGCCTGCCGAAACGCCTTTGTCAACCAAAAGAATACGCGCTGCGTGGCTGTAAATGCATCCACCGCATTATGCCTTGTGAATATAATTTTTCTATCGGGAACCAGGCATTTTAGGACAATGGCAAACACCAGGGCATGGAGCATGTGTGCGTGGATGATCACATTCTTCTGCCTGGATAATATTTCATGGGTTTCCCAGGCGATGGCCAGGTTTTTCCCAATTTGCCAGGGATAACCCATATCCAGTATACTTGTGTCTATATTTTTTTGGCGAAAAGCAGAAAGGCGTTGTGTACGAGGCAACATGGAAAACACCTTGATTTGGTATCCATGATTTTGCAAATGATTCGCTAAATCAAAGACAACTTGTTCGGCACCACCAAAATCGAGCCCGGAAATGAGCTGAATGATGTGTATTCTTTGGTTTTTCAACGGATTATTCTCCAGGTAAAACATGCCCGGCTAGAGCCAACTTCCATCCACTTTTTGAGGAAATCATTGTATTTTCGATTTTTCCGGCAATGTTGTTCCAGAAAAATTCCCTTGATTTCCTTTTGTTGTTTTCTGCAAACCTTTGTCTAAGTTCAGGTTGGCTCAGCAATGTCTGGATTGCTGTGACGAATTGCTGGCAAGTGGTTGTCCCATCTTGTATCAATATCCCATTTTCATCTGGAATACAAATTTGTTCGAGACCGGGAGCATGTGCCGCAATAATAGGCATTCCCATGGCCATGGCTTCCATGACTGTGGTGGGCGTTCCTTCCTGAAAGCTGACATGAAGGTAAACATTGGATTGCATATATTGCTGCATGATAGCCTGCGTATCACAAAAGCCCGGAATCGTGACATTCTTGAGGTGCATTTGGTCGGCCTTAGCTGTTATATACTGAAAATCGGGACCATCGCCCAGGATGGTAAACTGGATTTGAGGAAGCTGTTGTGCAATTTGCAACATAAGCCCCAGATTTTTTTCTTTTCTGAAAATACTGGTTGTAACGCATTGTAAAAGTGAGCGGTCAGGTTCTGACCATTCCCTATTTAAAAAGCAATGTCGGACGCCACTGGGTTGGAAAACAGCGGAGCAAAATGGCTTTAATTTGCTGAATGCATCAAAGCCAGTACAAAAGAGCGTATGGCAAAATGCCAGTGTTTTTGGTAAAGCAACCCTATGCCAGTAATGGTTTTGTACTTGACCATGAAAACTAAAGACAACTTTCCCTGCTCCCGTTATCCGCTGCAAAGCAGGGGCAAACAAAAACGAAGACCAGTCACCATGTTGGTGTATGACATCAAACTTCTTTTTATGGCGCCAGAGATGAGACATCAAGAAAATGTAAAAAATTAGGGCGGTCCACGGCCTCACCCTGCTTTGAAACCAACCCAGCTTTGTCAAAATCCGGATTGAGTTTTCCGCTACTATAAATCGTAGAATGAAAAATAAAGAACATCTGTTCTCGCAACAAATATTAGATTTGCTTTTGGTACCAATTTTTAATAAACTACGCGAAATCTAATTTCTAGTAGATTAAATAAATATTAAGTTCGCTCTTAAAGAG
>JAUMBK010000276.1:0-3797 GCA_032115795.1 Saprospiraceae bacterium
ATCGCTGTTAAAACGAATTGACGAACTCGACAAGGATGCACCGACTGTTGTGTTCTGCAGAGGTGGGTACCGGTCGTCAATCGCTTCAAGTTTGTTGAAATCACACGGGTTTACTGATGTCAGCGACCTTATTGGTGGTTACACGGCGTGGGTTGGTGCCCAATCGTGAGTTTGAAAAACCATTGGGAAAGTGCTTATTCAACAAAGGCAGTAAAAATGCCGCTGTTTTGCCCGTGCCCGTTTGTGCGCAAGCGATTAAATCTTTTCCATGTAAAATAGCCGGCATCGCTAATTCCTGAATTGGGGTAGCATTCTCAAATCCCATATAAGATACGGCTTCCAGTATTTTTTCGTCAAGTCCTATTTCCTTAAATGTCATATCCTGGTTTTGGAAAAATAATATTATAAAAACACAAATATAAAAAGAATTGTCAATAAAGACACTATAAATTATTCATAATCAACTTCCTGGTGGACGACCCACCGGAAGCAAGGCAGTACAGTATTCACCAAAAAAGAAGAGGCAGCTTGTCTTTTCAAACACAAGCTGCCTCTTTTATATTACTGTCACGATAGTAAATTACAAGAATTTCCTGACTTGCTCCTCCAGGTCATTTCTTGGATTGATGGCGACGATTTTTCCGTCCCTGCCTACCAAAAATGTCTGAGGTATGCTTCGTACGCCGTAATCCCCTGCAGGTCCGGATTCCCATTTTTTAAGGTCAGACACGTGGCCCGGCCATGCGAGCTGGTCCTGGGCAATCGCCCCCAGCCATCGCTCTTTTGATGAAGCTATCTGTTCTTTTACCTGGGCAGGATCGCCGATACGCTCTGCTGTACGGCTGTCTATGCCATCCAGAGAAACACTCAATACATCAAATCCCTGGTCCTTGTATTTATTATAAATCTCCACTACATGAGGATTGGCTTTTCTACATGGCCCGCACCACGAAGCCCAGAAGTCAATGAGTACAAGCTTGCCTTTGTAATCAGATAATTTCCGCACTTTTCCATTCGGATCAGGAAGTGCTATGTCTGGTGCTGGTTCGCCTACTTTGATTTTGGCACTGGCCTGTTCTGCCATCATCTGCTGGTCAACCTGGGTCAACACACCTGCATATTCCTTGGTGATAGCCAAGTCTGGATACTGGCCATTCATGCGCGCAGATACCTCTTTGTGTACCGGCATTGCTTCCGGCCTGATTGTAAATAAGCGCATCGAAATTGCAAAGCCAACCAACGGATCTGCTGTTTTTGTGGTAAACTGTGTCAGGGCATCTACATCTCTTGTTGAGAGGTAATCTTTCACACCTTTCAGGTATTGCTCTGACAATGCAGATCCTGTGATAGTGTAACTGAATTGATTCAAGTCAGTCAAATTCCCATTGATCGCCACATTTTTCTCCGAACCATCCATCAACAAGTCGGCAATCTGCTCACCGATACGGAGCCGGTACACTCCTTTCTTAATTCCATCAGGCAATGACATTTTAAATGACCCATCCGGACCCACTTTTTCCTGCAACAAAATATTGGAGGACTGCGAAAAAGAAGCTACGTCAAGATACACCGTCATGTTTTCAGCTCCTGCCAGTTTTCCTGTAATTTCAGTTCCATTGATAGCGCCACAGGAAGCGACCATGACCAAAGGCAACACAAAAAGATAAAAATGTCTGAAGAAAGTCATGTTTCAGTTTTTATGGTTTTGTAAATATATCGGGTAATCATTATACATAATCACCCTAAAAAGACAAAATTAGACTTTTTAGCTATAATAACACATAGCTCGTATTGTTTTGACAAAAACAGGTCTGTGTTTAGCAAATTATTAACAAAATCTTTCCTTATTTCTGAGAAATTAGGGCACGCACGACCGTTTTCCCTTGTGGTGTTTCGACCGAAATGAAAAAGATACCGTCACCTGCTTCCAGCCAGACTTCCTTCCCTGCCTGAGACCAACTCACTTGGTTGCCAGCAGAATCAGAGACTGACAGCACGGTAGCCTCTTCTTCAGATAATATAAATCTACCATTGCCTGGATTGGGCCAGATACCAACAACAACTGGCGCTTCCTGCTTTCCGGTATTGCTGACGGCTTTCACTCGTCGAAGCTGATATCCTGGCAATAATACGGCTGACTCCTGCAATATGCTAAATGAAACGTGTGTGTCCTCGCCTGACCGCCGCAGTGAAAAAAGAGGCTTTCCTGCTTCCACCGTCGCTTTGACTATGCCCAGACACCGAAGGATGCGGGTAGATTCATCTACACATCCAACGAGTTGGGAAGGAGTCAGATAAGCCGACTCTAATTCAGGTATTTTCGCTCCTTCAGGAAATTGAATAGCGAGCTGTAAGCCCTCAATATCGGTTATTTCAGCCAATGCATACTGTTCCCATTCGCCATTTCTGGTGACCTGCAAGGGAAGGGACGATCGCAATGCCGTTTCCACATGGTTTGCACCGGAAATGTCTCCATTGCACACTGCTTTGAAATCAATCAGACCATCGGATGCAGACAGAACGATGTCTGACGACAGTGATTTTAATTCCTTTTCACTGGCAATTGTATCGGCATCGGCAACAAATTTCCACGGGGAAAGTTGCTGTTCGGGATGTAAAATCGCATGCTTCAGCTGATTGACATCACGCGCGCGAACTGCACCATCGCCATCCACATCTGCAGCGATCCATTCAAAATTGGTCAGTGCCCGTCGACCAAGGATGTGGTCCTGAAGCAATTTCAGGTCGGCAATATTGACACGAGCCGGCCACGTTTCCGGGAGCAAACCAGTGTGATCCACAACGGAAACAAGCATGTCTTTATACAAACCAATGCCCCGCCATTCAAATTGTCCAGACTCATTGGAGCTGGTGGTAAGGGAAATATTTTTTTCATCCATTGCCAGACGCAACCCTACATTTGGCATTGGCCTGCCATTGGATTCAACCACTGTCCCAGTCAACGTCAATGTGTTGTTGCAACTGCCATTATCAAAAGCCAGCAAATATACTTCTGCAAAATCCTGGTTGCCCATCATATCTGTCACATACACAGTATAATATTGAAATCCGGCATTGGAACAATTTATTACGCGGATTGTATCCGTCACATCTTTTGAAAATGAGTATCGCAACAGGCCTGGCAATGTACAGTTGTCTGTTGAATTGATGTTGAATATCCTGGCGGGAACCATCAAATCCATTGCCTTCGCATCAAAACCTGCAGAGAGCAGATCATGCATGTACGGCGTTGGTTTTTTGAGATCCTTCATTTGCACATATTGCACACATGAGGTATTGTTGCCACACAAATCCCTCACTTTCCAGAGCACTTTGTGTGTACCCATTCTGATTTTCCCCGGCAATGTTATCACCACCTCCTCATTGTTGGCAACACTGTCGAGCCTGAACTGGCCTGGTCTGTTAAAACCATACACATAGTCTAATGTGCCGTCTGACCATAAGTCAATTTCCGCTGTCCAGAGCAAAGACTGCCTGCCACATTTGCCGGGATCATCTGCGCTGTTGCGTATGGCAAAGGTACCTTCACAGCCGGCATCGGTACCAATGACCACGGGTGCACATTTCTTGATCACCGGACGAGACTGTTCAATGACTTTGATTATTTGAGTATGCGTCCAGATTCCCTGACCATTCCAGCCAGGAGTGCCTGGCAGATAGGTGCACCAGTTGATGACAGTAAACTGACGGAGTATTTTAAAGCAAGCATCCCCAGATATCGTAAACACCTGGTCTGTGTGGCTGACGCCCATCATGTCACAAGCCCCGGAGGTCCA
>JAUMBK010000277.1:0-1100 GCA_032115795.1 Saprospiraceae bacterium
CGGGGCAGTTCCGATCGGCTCATTGCCGAACAAGCGAGGAGCAGTCTCCGCAATCACAACTTCAGGCGGAAGCGAATCAACGGTCAATCCCGCCAACATCACGAGCAGCTCAGCCGCAGTCTTGCCACCCAACAGAGGAGCAATCGTAGGCTGAATGATCGTAAAATGCCCTTTTTTAGCTTCTACATCGCCCCATGATTCCAGGAAATGATGTGTTGGAGCTACCCATTTACATAAATCGGTTGTATCGTCATTGCTTTGAGCAAAGGATACAGATGTTTTCACTTTGGCCAAAGCATCAGCAAAATCTTTTCCAAATGGAGTATCATACACAGGGTTGGCACCATTAAGGATAAGGCAATCTACCTTTCCTGCTTTCATTTCTTCTACCAGAGCTTTCAACTCTGCATCATTGCCCTGACGCTGGTATGACGGCGTAACCATATCAATGGTTGTTCCGTAATTGCTCAGTGCCTGGTTGATGTCATTGACCATCAATTGTTCGTTTGTATTATTGGAAGCGCTCACAACAATGCTTTTGCCTGCTGCTGCTTTCAATTCACCGGCAACCTTCGAAAGTACCTTTTTGGCCTTTGGATTCAGGCCGGAAACTGCCATACTTCCACCTGTGATCTCATTGTAAAGATGTGCAATAGCCACTCCCTGCTCAGAGGGTTTTACCAGGATTCTGTTATCCGCATTGGACCCAGTCAAAGACATGTGGTTTTCCACCTGAATATGCCGTGACATTTTGGCCTTTGTAATATCATTGATCTTCCTGCCCTTAACATAGGCAGCTGCGTATTCCACCGGAGAAATCCAGGTACCAAGAAAATCAGCATTGAAGCTGACTATGACCTCCGCCTGATCAAACTTGTACGATGGAATTGCCCTTACTCCAAAATGAAGCTGATTTGCATCAAGAAGTGCCGAGACTGACACAGGATCGTACGTGACTACCTTGGCTGCAGGGTATTTAGCTGAAAATTCAGCCATCGCCTTTTTTGCAGTTGGGCTCATGATTGTGTTAGTCACAATTCGGACACCTTGCGCGCTTACCAAAGCAGACGTCAACTGTTTATCGATTTCTGCCCAGTTGG
>JAUMBK010000277.1:1110-7269 GCA_032115795.1 Saprospiraceae bacterium
TCTTTTCTTTTCGGTCCGGTGAACCGATTCGTATCATACAGGCTCAAAACAGATGCCTGCGCACGGGCAGAAGTTCCTCCGTTTGTAATTTCTGACAAGTCATTGCCCTCGATTTTGATGGGTCTTCCTTCCCTGGTTTTTACCAATACCGGACAATATTCACCGCCTTGTACGTAGGTAGATGCGTAGTAATTGGCGACACCAGGTACAATCTGATCAGGTTTTACCACGTAAGGAATTGCCCTTTTGACTGGAATGTCACACCCTGCAGCGACAGTGGCTGCCCCGAGGCCAAAGCCCAGGAATTTAAGGAAATCTCTTCTGTTTCCAGCGAGATTGCTTGTCATATCAGCATAACCTATCTGGTCTTCTGCAAACTCCTTGTCTGCGGTTTTCATGAATTCAGCATCTCGGCTAAGGTCTTTCTGGCCTATCCAAATTGTATCCATCTGCTTTTTCATCCTGTATATTGATATTAAGGTTGTCTAAAATTATGTCATTAATAGTGGCACTTCTGGCACTCCAGTCCACCAATATCCGAGACTGTCACTTTATCCCTCTTGCCGCTTGCCAGCTCCTCATGATATCTTGTATAATTGGCATAATACGCATTGTCTTTGAACTTCACCTCAGTCTGGCGGTGACAATTAATACACCATCCCATTGACAGTGGAGACATCTGGCCTAGCAATTCCATTTCTTCCACTTTGCCGTGGCACGTCTGGCAGGCAAGTTTGCCCACTGTGACGTGTTGTGCGTGATTAAAATACACGTGATCCGGAAGGTTGTGAATTCTGACCCATTCAATTGGCCCCTGAATTTGCTTTTTCTGGTCGTTGGTCAGTGATTTTTTGATATTATCCCACTGGTCCTGGACCAATTGCTGCCCCTCTGCATCGAGGTCTGCCTTTTCCTTTACCCGCTTGTATTCATCGCTGATCCATTTTGTGTAGATGGCTTTGATTTCTTCCTCTGTTTTCGTTTCGTAATTTTCGATGTACTTATTTGTTGCGGGATCATAGCCAATTGAAGCGTAGATTTTTGTGATCTCCGCAGTACCGTATTGTGACCCGTTTTTGATGGCTGCGTGGCAGTTCATACAAGTATTTGTTCCGGGAATACTGGAGTGTTTCGATCTTCGTGCGCTATCATGGCAGTATTGGCAATCAATTTTATTAATGCCTGCGTGCGTGGCATGTGAAAACTTGATTGGCTGGTCTGGCGCATATCCTTCCTGGCGCCCCAGGCTGGTTGCCTTGTTCACCGTAGTATATGCACCAAAGATGACTGCTGAAAAGATAAGAAAGGTAATGACCCCTTTGGAAGTCAAGATCTGGGCGATTGTCTTTGGCTGGGCAGATTCTCCTTCTTTCGCTGCAGCAATGACATTCAGACTTGAAATGATTTTTGCTAAAATTAGTGACAAAAGTGCCAGAACTACCGCGATAATTGCGTAAAGAAACAAGGGACTTTCCTCTTTCTCTACGGGCGCGGCGGCCTCAGCGGTGGCTTTTGTAGCAGCGCCATAGGTTCCTTCGTATACACCATTGATGTAGGCCAGAAGACTTCCAATTTCGTCATCTGTGAGATTAGGAAAAGCGGTCATGACAGTGGGCTTGTACTGGTTCCAGAGCTCTGTTGCCCTGGGGTGCCCTTGCTGGATGAGCGCCTGTGAATTTCTGATCCAACTGTAAAGCGCAGCATCGTCATTCCACCTGGTCTGGGACCCGCCCAAAGCAGGCCCTGTGGCAGCACTGCGCATATCCTTACTGTGACAGGCGGCGCAGTAATTTTTGAACAGGTCCTTACCGGCATCGGGACTCACCTCTGCAGATAAAGAAATAGCAACCGACATCATGATGAAAGTTGCTATCATTTTGATACTTAGATGCTTGTAAACCATCATACCCTAATCCTTGATTTATTTTGGTCAAAAAAGACCCTAATTGTTGTAAAAATAACGTGTTTAAAATTGCGACAAAAGTAAAACTCTGTACGGTCAAGACCAATTTTTAAAATACCTTTCTTTTTATTTAGAAATTGTCTAAATAAATTAAAATTATGGCTCTCTGGCAAGGGACAGGAACATGTAAAAATGAAAAAGGCAAATTCGCCATTGAATCAAATATATATTTCAAAACAGGCATTTACAATATGATAAATTTATGTCAAATGATCGTTTATCGTAATTATATTTTATGGGTTTTTAGCACGTTATACAGACACATCTGCTTTGATGTGTGGATGGGCGTTGTAATCGCGAAGTGTAAAGTCGTCAAAGGTAAAAGAGAAGATGTCTGTAACGGCAGGATTGAGCTGCATCGTTGGTAGAGGGTAAGGTGTTCGTTCCAGTTGTAGTCTGGCCTGGTCTATGTGATTTGCGTATAGGTGAACGTCGCCGAAAGTATGGATAAATTCGCCGGGCTGCAGGCCACAGACCTGGGCCAGCATCAAGGTCAACAAGGCATAGGAGGCGATATTGAAGGGCACTCCAAGGAAGGTATCTGCCGAGCGTTGGTACAATTGGCAGGACAATTTTCCATCGGCGACATAAAACTGAAAAAGGCAATGGCAGGGAGTCAACGCCATTTGATCCAGTTCACCTGCATTCCATGCACAAACAATCATGCGGCGGGAATCCGGATTGGTTTTGAGCGTGTGGACAAGCTGGCTTATCTGGTCGACTGTGGTGCCATCCGGCTTCTCCCAGGACCGCCATTGTTTGCCATAAACGGGACCTAAATCACCGTTGGCATCTGCCCATTCATTCCAAATGCGGACACCATTGTCTGTGAGATAACGAATGTTTGTCTCGCCCTTGAGAAACCAAAGCAATTCATGAATGATGGATTTGACATGCACTTTTTTGGTTGTCACCAATGGAAAGCCCTCTTGGAGGTTGAAACGCATCTGGTATCCGAAAATGCTGCTTGTTCCTGTCCCTGTGCGGTCTGTTTTGGCCATGCCGTGATCCAGGATATGTTGCAGTAAGTCAAGGTATTGCCTCATGTTTTGTGGTTTTGTTTATCGTTGTATGGAACACTGTTTGACATCAATTCAACTTTTTGGAAGTGCCGCCATTCTCGAGGCGGAAAGAACCCATTTTCTAGCACAACAGGTTTGTCTTCTTTTGTTTGTTGTTTGAGGCGAAATTAAACAAATTACAGATTTCTCTAATTTTTTCCTTCATTCGTAATCACCTGATGTGGTTCGTAATTTCATATTAATTAATATTTAATTCTTATAATATTAACATTCTATTATTTATATATAACAATTAATTTTTATACATTATTTGAAAGGCAATTTTTCGCTGACAATCATGCTGCCATTTCTTGTAAAACAAGGCCTTCTTTGGCGTAAAAGAAGAAAAATAGTGTACATTTGAGACATTAAATGGATGTCTATGGCACTGGATAAGACAGGTATTGCGCGGCGAATTGCACAGGAATTGAAGGATGGCTATTACGTCAATCTTGGTATTGGTATACCCACACTGGTGGCGAATTATGTACCTGCCGGATTGAATGTCGAATTTCAAAGTGAGAATGGCGTACTTGGCATGGGGCCTTTCCCATTTGAGGGAGAAGAAGATGCGGACATCATCAATGCGGGCAAGCAGACCATTACAACGTTGCCCGGAGCCAGTTTTTTTGATTCTGCCATGAGCTTTAGCATGATCAGGGGAAAGCACGTTGACCTGACCATTTTGGGTGCAATGGAAGTATCTGATGAAGGGGACATTGCCAATTGGAAAATACCGGGAAAGATGGTGAAAGGGATGGGTGGCGCGATGGACCTGGTTGCCTCTGCAGAAAATATCATTGTCGCAATGATGCATGTAAACAAGGCAGGAGAGTCCAAGCTGCTGAAGAAATGCACATTGCCCCTGACGGGTGTTTCTTGCGTGAAAAAAATTGTCACCGAACTGGCCGTGCTGGATGTCACCCCTGCCGGCTTCCGCCTTTTGGAAAGAGCCCCCGGCGTGTCTGTAGAATACATTCAATCTGTCACTGAAGGCAGGTTGACAATCGAAGGGGACATACCTGAAATGCAGCTTGGCTAACCTTTACCTATTCCAGGTGCAGGAGGCATTATGCTGTCTCTGCGATTTTGTATGTATTTCGTTCGGAGGAGGAACGGCTGATCAATTCTCCTAAAAAGCCCGCAATAAAAAGTTGAACACCGACGATTACCATGAGGATTCCGAGGTAAAAGGCAGGTCTTTCTGCAATGCCGATGGTATTGAGCCAAAGTTTTGAGAGGCTAAGCCAGCCCAATATGCCCACACCTGCGACCATAATAAAGGTGCCCCAGACACCAAAAAAGTGCATCGGTCTTTTACCGAATTTCCCCATAAACATAATGGACAGCAAATCCAGCGGACCATAGATAAATCGGGAAAGTCCAAATTTGGTCACCCCAAATTTTCGCGCCTGGTGTTGCACTATTTTTTCCCCAATCTTGGTAAATCCTGCCCATTTAGCGATGACTGGTATGTATCTGTGCATTTCACCGTAAACCTCAATATTCTTAATTACCTCCGCACTATAGGCTTTCAGGCCGCAATTCATGTCGTGTAACTTCACGCCTGACATTGCACTTGTGACAAAATTATAGAGCTTGGTAGGGATGGTTTTTGTCACCGGGTCGAATCTCTTCTTTTTCCAGCCTGAAACGATATCATACCCCTCATGCACAATCATCTTGTACAAGCCCGGGATTTCTTCCGGGCTGTCCTGCAGATCTGCATCCATGGTGATGACCACATTTCCATTGCAATGCTGAAAACCGACATTCAGGCCGGCAGATTTGCCATAATTTCGTCTGAACCGGACTGCCTTTACGAAAGGATTTTGCACTTTCAGTGACTGTATGACCTGCCACGAACTGTCTGTGCTGCCGTCATCCACAAACCAAATTTCATAAGTAAAATGGTTGGCTTCCATAACCTTTACAATCCAGTTATGCAGTTCATGAAGGGATTCCTCTTCATTAAAAAGAGGGATGACAATTGAAATTTGCGGATGTGTTTCTGACATTATTGCAAAATTATTCCAGTGTTGGTTCTTTCTTCATTATCAAGGCCATAATTGCGGCGATAAGAGCCCCGGGAAAGAGAAACGACAAAGGTAGTCCGGTTGCCAGTGACTGCAAGCCATAAGGGTTCTGGTTGCTGAGAACCTCCAGTTGTTTGTCATATTCTTCGTCAGACATAGGCAGGAAAGACGACATTTTTTCAAAAGTATCAACCAGTATTTCCTTTTGAATTTCGAGTAGTTGGGGATCAATCAAATTAAATAAAAGATAACTGAATACGGCCACAATAACACTGCTCGGGATGAATGTCAGCCAGCTTGCCCGAAAGGCATTTCGGAAAGAGATAAATCCCCCATTATCGCGTTTGTATTGCAGGACAGTTTGCCTCATAAAACCGAGATATACAAAAAAGCATACCATAGGTGAGAAAGAGATAAGCATCATCTTTGAAATAAAATAGAACAGAAGCATGACACCGATCTGTACTGCCCCGGAAATGACCCCATTTTTTACGGAATAGTTGCCCATCTTTATTTTTTTAAGACAAAGATAATAAATTCCTTGTTGAGCCAATCCCCTCTGTCAGTTCCGAGTGTAACAGATACCTTGGAACCCTAACAAAAAGTAATGATGGAAACATGTGCAACAATCGATTGTTAAAGTGAGTGTGAAACAAGAAAAACAGATTTCAGTAAGGTTTAGCAACAGCTTGAAGGCCATTGCAGCTGAGCGGATTCAGGAAGAGCAGTTTTTTAAAAGCCTGGCCGAAAACCGAACGATACAGTCGAAGGTGCAATCAGGCTTTTGCTGGTACCCAGTGGCGATCCTGCGAAAGGCGTGGACGGTAGGAGAGTATCTGGAAGTGACGCTGGAACGGATAGCCAATGGCCTGGCACACAAATTTTCTGAAGGAATGGCGGTGCATGTCTTCAACCTCCAGGAAGAAAAAGTGGAAATCAGAGGTGTTGTGGCGGCCGTCAGGGGTGACAAAATGCGTGTGCTGTTGTCAGGAAATTATCATGATAAGTTCGATTTGTTTGAAAAAGGGAATACGGGAGTTGAACTGATTTACGATGATCGTCCCTACCGGGTAATGGAAGAAGCCATTCGATCCGCTGT
>JAUMBK010000278.1:0-13990 GCA_032115795.1 Saprospiraceae bacterium
ACAAATTTCGGCTCCATTGTTTCGGTCCTGGCAAATTGAAACCAGATCGGTGGCGAAAACGGGCACCTTGATTTCATCTTTTATTGTTACACTCAACGCATTTGAAAAAGTGGAAACACAACCATCCTTTTCTGCTTTGACAGACCAAACTCCCTCTGCTGCTTTTGTCGCTGACGGTATCAGTATTACGGGCGTATTTCCAGTCAATTGCAGTGGCCCCGTCCATAGGTAATTCGCAGAGCCGGGCTGGTTGACAGAAATCAACAGCGTATCTCCAAAGCAAACAGGTGAATTTGCGCTGATTGCTGGCGCGGGGGGAGATAGACGGACCTGTATTTCTTTTCCTGTTGAAGTATTGGAAAAACATTCTCCGATTTTTGTTCTGACCGTGTATACGCCGCCATTTACAAAGCCCGCATTGGCGATCTTAAGCAATGGATTTGTGGTCGTAATTTGTCCGAAGGGTGTTTGCCAAATAAATTCATTGGCGTTGCTGCCTTGAGCAATCAACAGTTGTATCGTATCACCTGTGCAGGCGTAAAGGGGTCCAGTGATTTCGGGTGTGGCTGGTTTGAGATTAAATGCAACCCTGGTGCTCACTGCCCTTGAGGGACAGCCTTTGTTGAAAACCACGAGCGTATATAAGCCTGTATCCTGTGAGGTAAGTCCCGAAAGGACTGGAGACGGTTCTGTTGAGGTAAATTGTCCGGGCCCTGTCCACAGATAATTGAAAGAAGGATCAACGGGAAAAACAGAGGGGAAGAACCGAATGACCTCTGTCGGTTCGATGCAATTTCTGGCATCGTTGCTCAGCGCTGTTATTTCGGGAACATCGATGACGGTCACCGTTGTTCCTGTGTTGTTCTGGCATCCGGTAGGAGTTGTAATGGTGACAGAATAATCGCCAGCAACGCCAGCAATCCTTGGATTGAAAATGGGCGGAATGATGCCGGAAGGGCCTTCCCACTGGTAGCTGGCATTAGGAACAAACGTGGCTTGCAATTGTACACTGTCCCCTGCACAAATGGGTCCTGAATTAATGGCGCCAACTTCCAGGCTATTGTCAATGGCAATAAATCTGGAGACCGAGGCGGTGGAACGGCAATTGCCTTTGATCGCCACCACCGACCAGTTGCCCTGCAATGCAGCTTGTGCGTTGGGAATAATCAGACTATTGTCTTGCGATACTGTAAATAAGAGGTTTTCTTTTATCCATTCATACCGTTCCGCGTTGGGTGAGGCTGCAGCCACAAGCGTAAATGTGGCTCCTTCACAAAATATGTCGGCGGAAACGATGGTTGGCTGTGGTGGCCGCTCGGCGATCACTACCCGCGTGGAGGCCGTATCTGAGATGCATTCTTTGTTTTTTATGACTAGGTAATAGTTTCCGGCATTTTCAGTGCGGGCATTCGTGATGATCCTCGGATTTTTTCCTGTTTCATCATACCCGGCTGGTCCTGTCCAGTGGAAGGTGAAATTCGGGTTGCTCACAGGGCTTCCAAATATGATATCGTCACCTTCGCAAGGTGATAAAAACAGATCGTTGACCGAAGCTACGGGATTCTTCAGCACATTCACCCGAACCAGTGATGAAGGGTTTGAACTGCAGTCCGGGCCTTGTGCAATCACATAAAAAAAGTTTGCCCCCAGAAGGGCAGGGCTTAGGATCAATTCGGGAAACGAAGTTTTTTTCAGCAACACGCCGGAGGGAAAGACACCCTGGTACCATTGGTATTCGATTTCACCTGTATATTGTGTACAGGCGAGGATCAGCTCGGCATTTTCGCAAACCTCAGTATCACTGGCAGTCAGCTGGGGATTTGTTAAAGGTTTGACATTGACGACCACCGAACCGGTGGAAATGCAGTCGTTAAATCCCTTTACAGTCAACATATACCCTCCATTGTAAGATTCATTGACGTTGGGGATGAGGACATTTTCCGTAAAAAAGTCCAGGTTGCCCGGGCCATCCCAAAAGTACAAATATGTTCCTGGAATGGCAGACTGAGGGAGGTTTGCAAACAATTTCAACGTGTCGTTTGCACATAATCCTGCGGAGTACGTCGGTTGTAATTCATACGATTTCACCCTTACGCTGGTGATGCAGGTATCCCGGTTGCCAGCCTTGTCTTCCGCGATGAGAAAGGTTTTTACCTCTGTATCGGCCACCGAGCAATCAAACGAGGTGGGCAAAACCGTAAATGTTGTGATTTCACAATTATCGCTGCTGCCATCGTTGAGTAATTGCGCTGAGACTGTGATAGGTGTCAGCCCGGATGGATCCAGTTGGACCAGGGCATTCTTACATCGAGCTTTCGGTTTTTGGTTGTCTGCAAGGACGACTTCAAACCTGCAATTTCCGCGATTCCCAGATCCGTCTCTTGTTTCGAGGGTGAGTACGTTGGCTCCTCCATTGAGGAGAATTTTGGCGGCTGCTACATCCGGAGGAATGTTTATGGACGAAAATACCGTTGCTCCTGCACTTGATATAGTAAATGTCGCATCACTGTAGGTCAGTCGTGCCTGAATGTAGGAAGTACCGTCAGAATTGGTCGGCTGAACAATGGGTCCACATGGACGTATTCCTTTGCTGCTGATATCCGGTATCGCAATCAACGTAACTTCGCCATTTATTATCCATTTATTGAAAAGGGCTGCAGGAATGGTAAACTCGGTCGTGGTGAGCCCACATTTCCCCGGCTGTCCCGTATTCGTTTTTCCAATTCTGAAGCCTCCGGGGCCGATGAGTTCAAATGTTTTTTCAGGAGCACCATTGTCACCGTAGAAAGCCACCTCAAGCCTGACAGGCACATTAATATGTCTCATGGGAAAAACCTGCCGGAATACCATCTGGCTGCTCAAGGCTTCATACAAGCCCGTTGATTCCTTGTATTGAAAAGAAATTCTGGAGGCATCAATCGAGACGGGGGCATAACTGTTGTATTGGCGCATCCCATCGCACATCTCAGTCACCTTCCAGTTTGTGTCAAACGCAACGGAATCCTGGCACATATCAGTTGGCAGGGATATGGTCACGGATGGCGGACAGACCAACACCGGTGGGATGTTGTCTGAAACGGTCACATCTACATTGCATTCAGAGGGATTGGATGCACAATCTTCATAAAGCACTGTCAGTCGGTGTTTTCCCTTTGGAAAAGTAAGTTCAACCTTGTTGGTATCAAGATCCTGGAGAACGAGTTTTCCATTGACGTAAATGGACTTTCGTAAGATATTCTGGAGTTCCGTTTGAAGTATCATTTCTACTTCCAGCTGGCTATTTCCACAAATATTATTGATAAAAAAAATGGAATCAATATTTTCCTTGTGTGGCGCAAAAATCAAATCCAGGAAGCCATCTTTTAACCAGTTTTGGATTGAATCTTTGGGAAGTTGCAGCGACAATGTGTCTGATTCGCATTCCCCGGCCCCGGTAGGCGTTGTACCCAATGGAGATCCCGATTCGCTGAAAATAGTGAAATACTCCTTGGAACCATCGATATCCATGTTGCGCAAGATGATCGTAATGAGACCATCCGAAAACACATTTATGGTATTGGGATTGACTGGGCCAAGCCTGACAAAGGCCGTGTCAACGATGGTTTTAAACCCTGCCGGCTGAGGAGACATGATTTTGGTTATTGTTTTCCGACGGATCAATGAGGAGGGCTCGCTACAATTGTCTGTCGCCTCCGGCAATTGAAATTGGAGGCTGGCCGTACAGTTGGCTGGAGTCGTTTCCAGCTGGATCGGGTCAGGACATTTTGCGATATTTGGTAGTTCGCCATCCCTCACTCCAAAAGTTGCACGCGACACCGGTGCATTTCCGCAGGTGTCATAAAAGATAAAATACACATCGATGAATCTCAAAAAACCTTCCAGACCGGAAGGGCAGGAGCTTCTTGGCAACGATGTTGGCGGTGTCCCGGGCCAGGTTTCAGGTTTATCCAATGTGTACGAACCTTTGATAGCGGCAAAGCTTCGCACATCGCTGCAAACCGAACTGGCTTCAGCTCCGCCGTTTTTGCTTATCCATTGTTGCAGTAATGCGTCAAGATTGAGCGTTTCTGCACAATCATAGCTTTGGTTTTTTGCTGGTTTAAGCAATATCGGTCCATTTTCCTGCCGAATTTGCAAGCGCTGGACGAAAGACGAACTGTTCCCACACGCATCTGACGAAAAGTATCTGCGTTCAATGGTGGATATACACCCTGTAGACAACACAGAATCCGTAAACGAAGATTCTTTGATAACAGTGCAATTGTCGAATATTTTCACATAAAAACTATCCGGTTTCTGGAAATAGTCATGACAACTCACTGTCAGTTCCGCCGCACCTGTGAAAACGGGCGGCAAAGTATCTATGACACTGATTTTCTGGGTGTGTTGCACCTGGTTGTTACATGCATCCTGTGCAGTCCATCTTCGGTTGATCGTGTAGACTGCGTGTGCACAGCTTTTAAAATCGGTTGATTGGGAAGTTGTAAAACTGACATTGACTGCAACAGATCTATCACAGGCATCTGTGGCTGTCATCGGCGGGATCGGGGGGATCTGGTCACAGAGTACAGTGATGTCCGGAGGTAAAAAGCCCAACACAGGAGCAATGCTGTCAAAGACAGTAAACGTGGCAGGGAGCGACGACGCCGGGAGTTGGTTGCAGGAGTCAGTTGCAACAAAATTGGCTTTCAGCACCCAAAGGCAAATGCTGTCCGGAATGGCAGGAAAAGGGCCCGTCATGGGGTTGCCGCTGCCGCTGGAAATGGTATCGTTGCCGTGCAGGATGTAGTAAAAGTAGTACGGCCATTGCACCTCAGCTGTACAAGCATCGCTTGCTGTATGCCCGCCTTTTTGTTGAATCCAATGGATTAGGGTATCCCTGATGCCAGCTACACAATTGTATCGGACATTTTTTCCACCTGATATCTGCGGTGGGAGGTTGTCTTCTGTGGCAAAGGTAGCTTGGGCAGGACTGCTTGTATTGCCTGCCTGGTCTATAGCTACAAACGCGACTGTGATTTGTTGGGTTTGTCCGCACAGCGACTGGGATGATGCCGCAAATTGGTTTAGCACTTGCAGCAGAGACAAATTCGCCTGAATCGTTGCCGAACCGCCATTATCTGCTGCCACACCACCTGCAAAACTGGTGTACCAGACAGTCAGGCTATCCGTAAGCGAGGAAGTAATTCCGCATTCAAGCGTTTTATTTTGAGGGAAGACAGAAAAATAGGGGGGCTCCGTATCCTGACAAATTGCCGGGACAGTAAAAACAGTAAGCAGAAAGAATACCAAATACCTGTTTAGGCTCATATTATCTTGTGTCTCAGCTTGTGATACAATATAGCAACGTGCTATATGATGCATTACACAAAGATAAGGTAAAAAATCTCTTTGCGCTGAATTCTGAGGAAATTCGCTTTCTAAAACCTATTTCGCTTATTTTTTTAATGTCAGCGTATATTCTGCCACCGCCTTGATTTCGCTGAGCGAGAGGATGTTTTCGTACGCCACCATTGCTCCCTTCCCTTTTGTTATGATGGCAATTCGCTCGTCCAGACTCAGCTGCGAAATACTTAGGTCTTTGGAGCCATTGGCACCCAATTTTCCATCTGCACCGTGGCAAAGTTCACAGTTGAGTTTAAAAACCTTGGCTCCGTCAGCTGCGGGAACTGATTCCTGATTGGCAATGGCTTGTTTAGACGCATCCTTACTACCGCAGGCATACAAAAAGAGAGCAAACACGCTGATGACTAAAATTCGGCTCATTGTTTTGATTTTTGAACCCCAAATTTACTTTGAAAAGTAACATGCAGCACCATTGACTATCACTTTTTTCCAAACAAGCCAGGACGCCAGGCAACACTGCTGGTGCGTTTCTTGCGTCCTGGTCCCGGGGTTAGTTTTTTCTTTCCCTTCTGTTTTCGCGCCGGTTTTTCATGTTTTGAACTACTTTTTCACGAAATTCACGCTCCGCATGAAACAGTAATGCGATTTTTTTGGCCGGGATTGCTGACTTCAGTTTTTGAATGTACTTTTTCTGAACATCCAGTTCCCTTGCTTTTTTTTCCAGCATTTTGTTCAAAAATTCATCCGCTTCATTGTCTGTCATGTTTTTCACCTGTTGTGGTGTGTTTTCCTCTTTTAATGCATCCATTTCCTGTCTGTACTGGTTGTAAACAGGCCAGAATTTTTGTGATTCCTCTTCTGTAAGATCCAGCTCATTGGTGATGTAGGCTGCATGGTTTGCTTTGAGTTTCTCTTTGATTTGCTCTCGTCTTCCAGGGTCTTGCGCGTCGATATCTGTAAAGAAAAACGCAGTACAAAAAAGAAGAAAGAAGGCTTGTTTCAATTGATGTGTTTTCATAAATACGCTTATTTTATTGGTTGTGTAAGATTATAAAGAATCAGAAGGAAGTGACGGCAATGGCACGGAAATCAGTGAAATATCTTCCTGCTCAATGAAACCAGAATCAATCAATTCCTCCAGAGTAAAGTCATCCAAGTTTTCCTCTACAAATACCATCGATTCATCTTCAGAAAGTGATACAGGTATTTCAGGATAGGTGTTTCCAGGTTGAAATTGAACATACAGTAAAGAAGCAATGGCAAGTACAAACAAGGCAGCAATTCCGGACATCCACCTCTGTGGCATGATGAAGTGAGCCGACAACCTGTTTTCTTTTGTGGGATGGTGATGCGGGTTGCGATCTTCTGCTTCTAGCAGCATAGCCGGCACCAGGCTTTCTGCCATTTGATGGAAGTATGGATCTACGGGTATAGCATCGTCAGCAAAGGACTCATTTACAGTGGATTGCATCACTCGGCTATCGTCAACGTGCATGGAAAACATACCCTGTCGTATCAGTTCATCGGAAAGGCGCTGAAAAAAACCCTCCGGGACCATTCCGGGAAGCGGTCTTGGCATTTTGCCTAACGCTGGGGCCAGGTTTGCCAATTCGTCTGTGATCGGATTAATCGGTATATTTTCCATTTGAAATTGCTTCTTCAATTTTTTTAACTGCATGGTGATACGATGCTTTCAGCGCCCCAACTGAGGTGCCGGTCATTGTGGCCATTTGTTCGTAGGGCATGCCATCAAAATACCTAAGACAAAATACAATCCGTTGTTTTTCAGGCAGAGACTGGATGCTTTTTTCGAGAAAGGCGACAATCCCTTCCTCCGTCAAGTCCGTTGATGAAGAAAGTGCAGTGGCCGGGCTTGCAGTTTGCATTGCCCTGCGGAACTGATTTGATGCCGCCAGAAATGTCGCACTCTCATTTACTGCGATTTTATACATCCATGTCAGCAAAGCCGCCTCGCCTTTGTAGGAACGCATATGCCGGGCTATTTTTAAAAATGTATTTTGCACCACGTCGTCTGCATCGTCATGGCTCCCTACGATTCCCCGAATCAGCCAATAGAGCCTTTTTTGGTATGTCACTACCAGTTCTCTGAATCCTACTTCTCTTGTGTTGGGGTTCAGAATTCGTTCTACCAGGGCCATATCGTCGCTGTATTTCACAACTTACCGCTTCAAAACAAAGAATAGACTCATAAAAGGACGGAAGGTTTAATTTACCAGAACGCAAATGATGCATTTTCTATTTTATTTTTGGAATTTCACGATGTTGCATAAAAATGGGTGACCCGAAGTTGATTCTTTTCTTTTGGAGAAACTATATTTGTTGCAGTAAATGCATTTCAAATGTTTCGATATTTTTCAGTATTTTTCATAATGCTGGCTATTGCCGCTTGTAAGCAAGAGAATAAAGACTACGGCTTACAAACGGCCAGTCCTGCGCTATACCACACCTCTTTAAAAGCCCTGACTGATGTCATCGTACACGATATCTTTTCTCCACCGGTTGCCAGCCGCATTTATGCTTATTCAAATATTGCAGGCTACGAAGCGATGCGGTGGAAGGACACAGCCTATCAAAGCCTGGCAGGCAAGATAATGCATTTGCCAGCTGGCCCCGTGCCTGTAGCGGGAGAAGAATATTGTTTTGAAATGTCTGCCACGTTGGCAATGCTGAAGGTAGGGAAAGCACTCATATTTTCGGAAGATTCCATACAAAAACAAATCGATATGGCGACAAAGGCATACAAGGAAACAGGCATGCCGAAAGCCATCTTCGAACGCAGTCAACAGTATGCCGATTCAGTCGCCGCACACATTCTGAAATGGGCCGGTACCGACAATTACAAACAGACGCGTTCGTTTCCAAAATACAGTATCCAAAGTGATCCGGCCACATGGCGGCCCACACCCCCCGGATACATGGATGGCATCGAACCATCCTGGAATAAAATACGCCCTATGTTGATGGATTCGGCATCCCAATTTAAGCCGAAACCACCTACGCCCTTCAATATGGCTGATAAAAATAGCCAGTACTATAGGGAAGTAATGGAAGTCTATGAAACCGTAAAAAATGCAACGGAAGAACAAAAGGCGATTGCTAATTTCTGGGATTGCAACCCATATAAGCTGAATGTGACTGGCCACGTCATGCATGCCACAAAAAAGATATCTCCCGGCGGACACTGGATCAATATTGTGGGCCTGGCCTGCAAGAAGGCAAACAGCCCGATGATTCAGGCTGTGGAAGCGTACGCCCTCGTCTCCATCGGCCTGTTCGATGCCTTTATCAGCTGTTGGGATGAAAAATACAGAAGCAATGCGGTTCGTCCGGAAACGGTCATCAATGAGCACATAGACCCGGAATGGCTGCCCTTGCTGCAAACACCTCCTTTTGCAGAATATACAAGCGGACATAGTGTTGCCTCAGGAGCGACAGGCGTCATTTTAACCCGGCTGCTGGGAGACAACTTTGCCTATGTTGATGATACTGAAGTGGAATTTGGTTTGGAAAAACGCGCATTTTCATCTTTTGAACAGGCAGTTCAGGAGGCGTCGATTTCGAGGTTGTATGGCGGCATCCATTTTATGCCCGCAATCAAAAACGGTGTTGTTCAGGGTAGGGCCATCGGAACACGTATTCTCGAGCGGTGTGGGAAGTGAGTATCAGGTCGGTCAAAAACCCGCAAACCAAATTGAAAGGCACCAGTTTGCTCAACCTGTCAAAACTGAAAATAAATAAACGGTTGCATCCCCGCAGACATCGCCTGGTAAAAAAGCAAACAGGCAACAGCTGTGCAGAAGAATAACACCGGCAATGGCAAATTAGCAAACCAATGACGGTATTTTTCCTTGCTCGTTTCTGGTATCCAGTGTATCAAATAACCTGCCAGCATCAGCAACAAAATATGCGCGTAGGCAGAAGCCATTTTTCCAATGTGCTCGGCCCCAAAGTAGTATCCAATCCGGTGAAAAAGATGGCCGACTGTTTCGAGGTTTTCACTCCTGAACCAGATGCGGGTAAAGCTGATAAACAGAAGAGTCAAAAGCACCATGGATGCCCTGTATCCAGGTGAGGTATTGTCTTTCCATGGAGACACGTTTTGCCACCACTTATGAATGATCAGTCCAAGGCCATTCAAACCGCCCCAGATCAGAAACATCCAGCTGCTACCGTGCCAGAGTCCACCCAGCAACATGGTAACGAGCAGGTTGACATGCGTATTTACACCTTGTTTAACCACAGGGTAAAACCAGATCATTGCGGCGATGATGGCAGCCAGCGTAACTATGAAAAAGAAAACCCACGCCTCACCAACCATCAGGCCTGCAAACAATGCGACAGCCCCCAAACTCAAATACGAGCCTGTCGTGCCTGACTTATTGCCACCAAGCGGAATGTACAGGTATTCCTTTAGCCAGGAGGATAATGAAATGTGCCACCGTTGCCAGAATTCACTTGTGCTGGCTGCTTTATAGGGGGATAAAAAGTTGGTTTTCAGCCGGAAACCCAAAATCAGGGCAATGCCAATAGCCATATCCGTATACCCTGAAAAATCAGCATAAATTTGCAGAGAGTAGCCAAGGATGCCTGCGATTACTTCCACTCCGGAATACAGGGAGGGTTGGGCAAAGATTCTGTCAACAAAATTTACAGCCAGGTAGTCAGCCAGTACTTTCTTTCCAAACCCATTGAGTATCCAAAACACTGCCATGCCAAAATCCAGTCTGGACAAGACATAGGGTTGGCGGATCTGGTGTAAAAATTCGTGGGACTTGACGATCGGGCCAGCGACCAGGTGCGGGAAAAAACTGACAAAAAAACCATATTCCAGCATGTTTTTCACCGGAGTGACCTTGCCCCGGTACAAATCCACGATATAGGAAATACTTTGGAATGTAAAAAAAGAAATGCCCACAGGAAGTACAAGCTTGTCAACACTCAATTGCGTGCTAAAAAAGGTATTTGTAAAATGGGCATAGTGATTGAAAAACACCTCTTTTTTTCCAGCCATCTGATTGTAACTTTCCAGAAAAAAATAGGCGTATTTGAAGTAGCCAAGAAGGGCGAGATTGCAAAAAATACTTACGGACAGAAGTACCTTTTTTACTGATTGGTCGGTGGCCTTGTACAAGGCCCGGCCGATGGTGTAATCGTTGATTATGGTAAACAGGAGAAGTAATAGGAAGACCCCACTCGTTTTAAAATAAAAATAGAGAGACACTGCCAGCAAAAAAGCAGTCCTGAGGGAATGGAGTCGATACAAAAACGAATAAAATAGCAGAACGACAGTAAAAAAGAACCAAAAATAGGGCTGCATAAATGTGAGAGGATGGGCAGGATCCCACGAGAAGAAAGTATCCCGTAAAAATGAAGGCCACTCCAGAGAAATCGGGCCAAACAGCAAAAAGAAAAGCAGCGTCATTTTCATTTTGTTTTAGTTTCGTTTTTCTTGTGGGAAGATGGCCTGAAAAAACAATCTTGCCAGCAACCTGTAACCCGAGGCACTGAAATGAATTTTATCCCGCCCTGCCAGGTTTGCCCGTTGCCACAGGACAATGCTTCTAAATCCTCCCATGACATGAAACAAATCCCATAATGCATACCCTTTTTCCCTACAATAATGGCTGAGTGCCTCATTGGCAATCAAGGTTCTCCTGTTGGGATACTTCTTTTTTCTGTAATGGTCGCTGACAGTGGTAAACAAAAAGCTGCAGTCCGGCTTCACCTCGCGAATGGACGAAACAAGATGATCATAGTTTGCAACATAGTTATCTGCTGAAAAATGAATATTTTGTACATCATTTACACCTAATGAAAAAATAACCAGGTCGGGTTCAAGGCTTTCAATTTGCCTGGCGAATGCAGCACATTTCAAAAAGGAGGATGTCGTGGCTCCATTGACTCCAATCGAAGCACAGAAAACACCGGGACGGCTATCCTCAATCGTCAGCCCAAACAGAGAAAATGGTGTATTGCTTGTGTCTATCTTTGAAAAGGCAATGACCAGGCTATCTCGCTTTGGAGGAAACAGAAAGCGCGTATATGCACCGTGAATATTGTACTGATAGACATATTCATCAGGGACAACTCCCTCCATTGAAAGAAGGTAGGCTGCAGATCCACCGTGGAATATTTTTGCCGAATCAAATTGCCTGATACCGGAAGAAGGTCGCAGCACAAATCCGACCGTGCCGGACGAATCAACCGTAGATAACGCAATACCGGAGAGTCCGATTTCTGGGCATTCAGTTTTGCCTGTACATTTGCAAACAGACCAATTGGTGGATGAAAAAGAAGTGTAAGACGGAGGCCCGTTTGATCCAATCGATTGGTATGGAAACAAAAATTTCCCTCCTCCCTCTGTTCCTGCATAATGCTGAAGACTGTCTTGCAGTGCTTCAGTCCAAAAACCAGCCTGGACGTGTGAGCCACCGATATGAACAATAGTGACTCTCTGGCGCCTGCCTTCTTTCAATTCCTGCATTTTGTCCAGAAATCGCATGAAATTTGTGGAGTCATGCCCAAATTTGATAGAATTTTGGTTCAAATCAAGGAAGGGATACGTCTGATACTGGCAAGCTCCTGTTCCCAGCCAAAGGCCACAGAGGAGCCAAAGGCACATTTTTATTCCCTGCATGGCACCTGTTTTCGGATGTAATGATTGTAATCCTGCAACATCGCCGCATAGAGCATTGTGGCGATTTTTCTGGCCCCATTTGGCATAAAATGGATATAATCTTTGGATGCGATCCCAGCATCTACCCAGCTAACCATACTGTTTTTGCCTCCCATTCCTTCATACACATCAAAAAAAGCACAATTTGTCTTAAAAGCGGCATCCCTGATGGCATCACGTAATGCTTCCAATTGTGGATGGGTAACATAGACAGTCCCCTCTTTTACACTCATGTCCGCAGGGCCAAGTACGAGAATACTCGCTGAGGGAACAAGTTTTTTTAATGTGTTGATTTGTGCTTTCAGATATTTGCCATACTGCACTGCCTGCTCTTTGCTCTTAGTATACGGCAATGTATTGCCCCCAAACTGCAGGATGATCAATCTGACATGAAAATGATCGTAAAATGCCTGTAATTGCTGGCGGTCCATTCTGTTGAAAAAGGTACCGGAACTGCCGCGCAATCCAAAATTATCAACAAGAATGCCTCCCTGTCCTTCAAGTGACATTCCATATATGTCAGGGCTGTCCTGTCCCTGGAAATGCATGGTGAGGTCAGAAACGCCCTCTGGAAGTTCAAATTGGCTAATGTGAAAATTGCCCCCGCGCAGCAGGCTGTCAGACACAATCAGCTGCCCTCCGCTATTCAGTGAAACAAAGGTTTTTGTGGATGCATTTCCATAAAACAGTTTGATCTTCTGTTTTTGTCTTTTCCCTTTATGCCTGTATTTTACTCTACTCCAGGCTTCTGCAAATACCGCAGTATCGCCAGGTGCCGGATAAGGTAAAAAACGACAAAATCCGGCGCCTGCCCCATATTGATTGTGCGGTACACGTTTGTCTATATTTGTAAAACAAGTGTATCTCTTCCAGTTGGAACTCCAGCTTTGCTCGATGTCAGACGAAGGAGCTACCGGCGAAATGGGGAGAAATCCCGGCCCGCTGCCTCCAAAATTAGCCTGCAGCCTTTTTCTGAGATAACCGGTAATGCGGTCACCCTCAATCTGAGAGTCCCCATAGTGCAAAATCCTGAGGGTCCGGCTTTTGTGTATTTCATTCGCCAGGGCATGGAAAAAATGACACATGGCATCAGGATTATTGCCCGGATATTCGATGGGCTGACGCACGTTGATAGAGGAATCCAGAACCGCTCTGTGTCGAAGAAGATCCGTCGTGTCACCAAGAATGACGTGAATGGTGCTGTCGATCCCCGCAAGGGAAGTCTCTTCAAGGCTATCCTGCATTGCCAGAATGGAAGAGATATCGGCCTTTTGTTGCTCCTCAAAGACAGATTGCAATGACGGAATTTTGACAGTGACACCACTCCACAGCACAAATTGCTTTTTTGCCAGAACCACATCCATTACCCCGAAAAGTCCAAACAGGGACAAAAGGAAGAACAGTGAATAAATGGGTCTGATTTGCTTCAATTTTTTTCTTTTGGTCCGGGGTAATGAAGGAAAGCCTGTTTTAGTGTGCAAAGATGAGGAAGGGTTTTCGATAGTTTTACTTTTTTCAATAAGTTTTTTGAGTAATTGTGCATGCCAGCGTAGGCATTGCCATGACCCTGTCGTTTACAGGCATTGCCAGTTTGCTTTTTGCAGAGCAAACCAAGATTGTGTTGACCCATAATGTACAAAAGAATTCATGGTCTGAAATCCAAGTTTGCGAAGAATGGAGATGGAGGCCTCCAGTTTTCGTCGGCACAAAACGTATTTCCTGATCGTGAGGAGCAGAATATTTTAGCAATTTCTGAAAAAAAATGGTCGTGGATGGCGGAAAAAAATGTGGATTCCCTGCAAGTTTTATTCGATGACAAATCTGTTTTTGTCCACATGGGAGGCAGCTGGGGCAAGGAGCAGGAGAATGAAGTGATTCGCAGTGGGGGTATTTGGTACAAGATAGCAGATGTTCATTCCCAGACGCTAAACATGATTGAAAATACCG
>JAUMBK010000279.1:0-5725 GCA_032115795.1 Saprospiraceae bacterium
AGACAGTTTGGAATAGGTGGCATATTCAAAATATATTCTTGAAAATCGCCAAAAGGGATAGGGATTTCAATTTTATTTATAAATCTACTCGCAATCCTAATAACGTTGTTGGGAGAAAACATTTTTTTATATATCTCCCACATTCTTAAAAATTGGTCAAAATGGGTTTCCCAATTTTCGTATGGTTTTAGAATATTTAGTGTTATTCCGTCAATCCTTACCTGAAGTTGTCTGGTTTGGTCTTCAGAAATAAATACATAACCAGTTAAATCACTATGAGCAGCACTTTCAATGGGTTTGTCTGCCGAAAATTGAATAAGCCCAGATACATTATGTTTCTTTTTTTCAATAGGAAAGTTGTCCTTCACAAGGTCTTTGAACGCAGCTAAATCTTCTATTTGCTTGATATTTAATCTATCAACCTTTATGTCAAAGACAGCTTCTCGGATTGGTGCATTTGGATAATTCATTTTCCTAATATACGAATTATTTTTATATTTTAAGGCTAATTTTCTTCTGTCGGTCAGGTTTCGTATAATTACCGCCAACGTATCGGGCTTGGCGAAGGTGGCGATTTTCACCACAAATGTTGATGCGGAGCACTGAACCGCCACTTTTGCCAAACCCGTGTTATGTGGCGTTTATTTTATTCCGAAACGGCTATTCTTATAATCAATTATTACAATTTTGTTTAAGAAATAGGCGTTCCCAGTAATTCCCCAAATATTTTGCTGTTTAAAGAACTCTGCAATCATTTCATTTTTTACATAATAAACATTAGATGGTTGTAAAATGGTTTTGCCAAATTTGACTTCAGAAGTTATCTTTTTTCCATAAGCAGTCATATTATCTCCCCAGCTATTCGCACTTAACGAATCAATGATGTTATTAACAGATATTTGATTTGCATTCTCCTCGGATGTAATTAGAGAAAACATACTTGAACCTGAATCAAACATTAGGTTCTCAACTTTACCGTTAATTGTCAAAGGAATGGTAACACGTCCACTTGTAATCGAACAAGCTTGAAAATCTACTTTCGCTAATTTTCTTGGTAGATTTTTGGTAACACAAATTCTTTTGTTAGGATAATCGATGATTAAATACTTGTCTTTAAATAAGTCAGGGGCAATGGTTCCAATATGTTTTTCGGTGCTTGTATAAATCGAATCTGTTGGAATCGGTTCTCCATAATCTTTAAAATAGCCGATATTTCTTTCTCCGAATGAAACATTTCCTAGACTCAAACCAACATTTTTAAACATAGGATTTTTTTGGCCGTTGATTATAAAACTTTTAGTAGAATCTATTTTATTATTAAACCCAGAATATTTATCGAGGTATTTAGCAATAGAGTTCCCATATATAACGGTTGTTACGGCACCTAAATCAAATTGCATTTTGAATTTATGTGGTAAGCCATCAATTGAAATTGGAATGTTAATAGCAAGTTTATCATAATATTTTCCAGAAACGCTGTCACTAACCCATTCAAAGGGAATCCAATTCAGCTTCTGGCCATAGCACAAAGAACTAATAATTAAACTAAATAGTATAATGTAAATCCTTTTCATTTTCTTGTAATTTTTTTTATTTAAGATGTTTCGGTTTATCAATAGTTACTTTCTTTTCTAAATGCCACATAACTAGCTTATACACGCTATAAAACTTCCCCAAAACAGAGGAATCAGCCGTATTGGTGCAGTTTTTTTTTGCGTTAAGCGAATATACAAGCATTTTTACAAATCAATAAAAGGTGATCTGATTTGTTGTAATTATTTTTGCTGACATGGTGTACGCTCACCAATTTCTGTGCTATTTCCAATCAGTTCATCTTCCCTTTCTCAAAGTATTCATACATCGCCTTGCAGTGAGCGAGCTAAATTGCTAAAAATCAATAAAATAAAATATTTATTGACTCAATCGTCAATGAGATAAAAAAGAAAAGAAAAATCTGAGGAAAGTACCCGGAGCCGGAATCGAACCGGCACGGCCGCAATGGCCACAGGATTTTAAGTCCTGCGTGTCTACCAGTTTCACCACCCGGGCAACAGCCTTGGCAGGCTGAAAGTGGAGCGGAAGACGGGACTCGAACCCGCGACCCCGACCTTGGCAAGGTCGTGCTCTACCAACTGAGCTACTTCCGCATCAAAGCTATTTGGTCTTTCCAAAAGCGACGCAAAGATAGGGGAATTGATTGAATTATTCCAAACTTTTTGGCGCAATTTTTTTATTGCGCCTAATTGAATTGACCACCCAGGATCTTGACAGATGTGCCTTTTTCCACCATATCATTGAGCTCCAATCCGTTAAGCAGAACCAATTCCTTCCATCGCTTTTCGGGCATCTGGTATTTTTCAAGCACTTTCTGCAGGCTTGCGGATTCCCTTGCTTCCACTATTCGGATGGTCATTGGTTGCCTGTTCAGCTTGGATGGGTCTGTCAACCTCATGAAGCTGGTCATGCTCGCTGCCATTTCGGATTCGAAGGAAGAAAAATCGGTCAGGCTGCTCAAGCCATGAAATTTAAAGATGCTTTCATCCAATGCAATAAAATAGGTGAGCACTTTCAGGGACGTGGATTGACTGCTTTCGGCAGGAATCTCTGACAGAACCCGCAAGGCCCGCAAGCCATGCACGGTGGTTTCACTGCTTTGAATCACAGTCAGCTTATTGTCGGCAACCGCTTTGTCACGGGCTGCTTCGAGTGATTTTCCCTCGGCCATTGACATGGCCAACATGGCTTTTCCATTTGCCGGAGCCAGCTGCACCTGTGAGGGCATGTTTTGCACATTCCACCCTTTGGGAATGTCAAAACGGAAGCGCATCACGGGATGATAGAAAACACCATCATCCACAAAGCCCTGCTTGGGATCATCACCATAGACAACGCCATTTATCATGGACAAATAGTCATTTCTGTTGACTTTCAGATCCTGATTTCCACTTTCCAGCCGCGCCTGATCAGCCAGCTTGCCAACCTTTGTAAACCTGTCTCCGGGATCCGGGTGTGTGGAGAGAAAGGTAGGAATACTTCCGCTTTCAGCCCCGAGTTTCTCCAGTGTTTTGAAAAATCCGGCCATCTCCCTGGCGTCGTAGCCTGCCTTGGTACTGTAGGAGACACCCAACTCATCCGACTCCGTTTCATTGTCCCGGCTAAATTTCAGAAATAGAAGCCCCGCCCCCTGCTGTGCCACATCCGAAAATCGCCTGAATTCTTCTGAAACCAGCATCCCTCCGAGAATTAGGAGTTCGGTGATGACTTGCTTGCTATACTGCTTGGCCGAATGCCTTGCTGTGATGTGTCCCAGTTCATGGCCAAGTACTCCTGCAAATTCAGCTTCATTATTGAAGTGTGCTAAAATCCCCCTCGTGAAATAGACATAGCCCCCCGGAAGGGCAAACGCATTCAATACAGGCGAATCCAGGATCCGAAACTGGTAATTGAGCCCTGGCCTATGCGACAGCGCAGCCATTCTCCTGCCGTTGTCTTCCACAAATTTTTGCAACACGGGATGATTGTAAACACCGTATTGTTTGACAATGTCCGGATCAGCCTCCGCCCCAAGGGATATTTCCTGCTCCTCGGTCATGAGCATAAACTCTTTCTTGCCGGTCACCGGATTTTGGGCACATGAGCCGAAAATAAGTGTGAAAAGAATCAGGTAACTAAAAAATCGAATGTTTTGCATGGTTTTCATCATTTATACTTTTAGTAATCGTCTACTCATAATAACATTCTTACGCTTGAATGGATGTAAATGAGCGCGTGTTTTTATTACTATTATGACCAAAACGGGCATGATTTTCCTCACTTTATTTTGTGTTGTCAATCAGCTTTTTCAATTCACGCAGCCGCAACATGCAGTCGATCGGTGTCATGGTGTTTATGTCCAGTCCTGCAATTTCCTCCCGTATCTGGCCAGCTACAGGATCGGCGGTTTCAAATAAGTTGAGTTGCATGTTGGCCGGAGATATCTGCCTTGCCTGGGTACGCACAGAATGTTGCTCTGCGCCATCAGCATCAATGGATTTTTGCTCGAGGTCTTCGAGTATTTCCATAGCCCTGCTTATGATTTCACGGGGCATGCCGGCCATCGCAGCCACATGGATACCAAAGCTGTGCTCGCAGCCACCTTCTACCAACTTGCGCAAAAAGACAACTTTATTGCTCACCTCTCTGGTCGCTACGTGGTAGTTTTTGATTCTGTCGTACTTTCCTGCCAGTTCATTCAGTTCGTGGTAATGTGTGGCAAATAACGTTTTGGGTTTGACTTTCCCGTTGTGCAGGTATTCAGCCAGGGACCAGGCGATGGAGATACCATCATAGGTGGATGTACCCCGCCCGATTTCGTCCAGCAGGATGAGACTTCGTGTGGAAACGTTGTTCATAATGCTGGCAGTTTCATTCATTTCGAGCATGAAGGTTGACTCACCGCTGGAAATGTTGTCGCTTGCCCCTACCCTGGTAAATATTTTATCAACAATTCCAATTCGTGCTGACCTTGCCGGCACGTACGAACCCATCTGTGCCATGAGCGTGATGAGCGCAGTCTGGCGAAGGACAGCAGATTTACCCGACATATTCGGTCCGGTAATCATCATGATTTGTGTGTCGTTGTTTTGCAGGGTAATGTCATTGGGTACATAATCCTGGCCGATGGGCAGTTGACGTTCGATGACAGGGTGCCTGGCTTCCTGCAGGCTGATTTCGAGGCTATCATCGACCACTGGCCGGCAATAATTATATTTTACTGCGTTCTGGGCAAAGGAGAGGACCACATCCACAAAGGCAATCTGCCTGGCATTCTGCAGTATGGTATCCACATACCCTGCCGCTGTTCTTACCAGGTTGCTGTACAGCATTTCTTCGAGCTCTCCAATCCGTTCTTCTGCCGTCAGAATTTTGGTTTCAAGTTGCTTGAGGTCGTCTGAAATGTATCGCTCGGCATTGGCCAGCGTTTGCTTTCTCACCCAGCTTTCGGGGATACGGTCATGGTCTTTGTATTTGTTTGTAACTTCAAGGTAGTAACCAAAGACATTATTATATCCTATTTTCAAGGATGAGATACCGGTTCGCTCGGCCTCGGTCACCTGTATTTGCAATAGGAGTTCTTTGCTATTTCGGATGACGTGACGCAGGTCGTCGAGCTCGGCATGGCAGCCCTCCCGGATGACGTTGCCTTTGGCTAAGATTGCGGGAGGATCGTCTGTCAATGTTCGGCCAATTTCTGCATGAAGCTCGGTGCATGGGTTGATTTTGTCTGCCAGCAGTGCCAGAGGCTGATTGTTTGTGTTGCGCAAAAAAGCCTGGATGGAAGGCAGGATTTCAAGTGACCGCTTTAGCTGCAACAATTCACGCGGGGAAATGCGTTCCATGGCGAGCCGGGAAGCAATTCTCTCCACATCTCCAATTTGGCGCAACATGTCCGCCAGGTCTTCCTGGATGTCGCATTTTTCTACAAAAAAGCCAACCATTTCCTGCCGTTGCTGGATTTTTTCAACCGACAGCAAGGGCAGCAGAATCCAGTTCTTTAACAATCGCGAACCCATGGGTGTCACCGTGGCATCCAATACCTGGCTCAGGCTTTTGCCCGACTCATGGGCGGGCTGCAACAACTCCAGATTACGTACCGTAAATCTGTCCAGCCAAACGTAGTCATCGGAATGAATGCGATGAATGGATGTGATGTGTGCTGTTTTATCCTGCTGGGCCACTGTCAGGT
>JAUMBK010000280.1:0-10869 GCA_032115795.1 Saprospiraceae bacterium
TCTTTGCGCTTGGATAAACTGGCTACCGCATTGGGCATGGGGGTGTTGATGTGGACGCTTCTGGCGCTTGGATTTCAACAAGAAGTGTTACAAATCATGGATACCCATGGTACATTGTTTACATTTACTTCACCAGCGGACGGGAGTCATCAGTCAGGTGAATCCCCCATTTCGGCCGTTTTACTCCACCACATCGGAAAGATTGCGGAAATCATGATCTTTCTTATCGGCGCCATGACAATGGTTGAATTGATTGATTTGCATAAAGGATTTGAGGTGATTCGCGGTTGGATTGCCACAAGGAATAAACGCAAACTTCTTTGGATTACAGGAATTTTGGCGTTTGTTCTATCCGCAATCATTGATAATCTAACTACAACGATTGTATTAATCAGTATTTTGCGTAAATTAGTTCCGTCACGGGAAGAACGAATTTGGTATGTTGCACTGATTATTACAGCTGCAAATGCGGGAGGGGCCTGGTCCCCTATTGGCGATGTGACCACAACCATGCTTTGGATCGGAGGTAAGCTTACAACGGAAGCGTTGATCGCTCACGTCGGACTCCCTTCCCTCGTTTGTTTTGTCGTCCCTTACGTTTTAGCCACCCGTCGTCGAATCTTTCAGGGAGAACTTCACACCGATGCAGATCAGCCGGCAACTCAATTCTCGTTACTGCAAAGTTCGAAACCCATGCTATTTTCCGGGCTGCTGCTTATCCTGTTTGTGCCCGTATTTAAAACCCTGACGCATTTACCTCCCTATGCAGGGATGATGCTTAGTTTGTCAATTTTATGGGGTATCGCTACATACCTACCTACCGGGGAAAAAGAAATTATAGGCCAGAATAGCATGTATTCACCATTCAAGGCCCTTGCTAAAATTGAAATGTCCAGTATTTTGTTTTTTCTTGGAATATTGTTGGCCATTGCAGCATTTGAAACCGTTGCCATCGATGGCATGTCCATGCTTAGGTATGGGGCAGAAAAATTGTCTACCGCCATACCCAACCAAAATGTCATTGCCGTTCTGCTTGGTGTTATTTCAGCTATCATTGACAATGTGCCGCTCGTGGCAGCTGCCATGGGCATGTATACAATGCCTCCAGATAGTGCGATGTGGCATTTTATTGCCTATACTGCGGGTACAGGAGGCAGCCTGCTCGTTGTAGGATCTGCTGCGGGCGTGGCAGCCATGGGCATGGAGAAAATCGATTTTATCTGGTATTTAAGAAACATCACATTGCTTTCGCTGGCCGGATATCTGGCAGGCTGCGCCGTGTTCATCTTATTTTGAGGCAAGACGAAATTCACCTTGTTCATAAACAGTTACCAAGTTACCTGAATTTTCAGAATTCCATCTCCTTATGGTAAAAGGGTAAACCATCGTGAAAACAGTGACTGTTTCTTATTGATTTTTTGCAATGCATGAAGGTCCAGATCGAATCCGGGATGATACTTCTTTACGCATTCCTTGTACATATTCAGGTACGGCAATAGTGGTAGATCTCTGGATTTGAGTATTCCCCGAATTGTACTTTTAGTAAAATGGATGAAAACAATGGGATAGGTACCGTTATTAAGGACAGTGCCGTCAGACTGTCTGATCCTCCGGCATTCCAGCTGGTATGAACCCGTTAAAACGGCACTTGAACGAATTTACCCCTCGCTTCTGCCTGGAGGAAGCATCATTCTGGATGATTATTCAGATTGGGGAGGATGCCGGAAGGCGACCAACGAGTTTTTATGCAAGGTCGAGGGGACATTTACAAGAGCAGATTCAAAAGCGCTTAAAATAACCAAAAAAGAGGGATTCTTTAGAGCAAGATGATTGGATTACATTCGAAGATAGCACTCATTAAAAATATATCTTTTTTATAAATAATTGTATTATAGTAAATTATGAATTACAATTTATTTTTATAAATAACGTCGTGCAATTCGTCTTTGTAATTTTTTCCTATCGGCAGGATTTTTGTTTTCCCCGCCTCCATCAGTTCGACATGGTTGCCCAGGATGGCTGTTATCCGGGTAATATTGACAATATACGACCTGTGAATTCGCCTGAAAATTTGCCGGGGTAGTTTATCTTCGAGGCTCTTCATAGTTTGTAAAGTGATGACTCTGCCACTTTCTTGGCGTATAATGACGTAATCTTTCAATCCTTCGATGTACAAAACATCACTGTGTTTTATTTTTATCAGTTTTTTATCCGCCTTGGCAAAAAAGAAATCCTCCTGTGGATCAGTGTGATTTTCTATTTCTGCTTTACTTTGCAATAAAAGTGCGCTTACTTTGTTGATGGCTTTTGTAAACCGGTCAATAGAAAAAGGTTTGAGTAGGTAATCAACCGCATTCAGGTCGAAGCCATCAACAGCATAATCTGGAAACGCTGTAGTGAAAATGACCAGAGGAGGGTCTGCGAGTGATTTGAGAAACTCAATACCTGAGATTTGCGGCATTTGAATGTCCAATAAAAGCAAATCAACCTGCATTGACTGCAACGCCTCCTGTGCCTGAAACGCATTGGAACATTTGCCTACAAGCTCGAGAACCGGTGTTTGTTGAATGTATGTTTCAAGCACTTCCTGGGCCAGAGGCTCATCATCGATGATCAGTGTTTTGATGGATGACATATTATGTGATTTTGGATTGTGGAGACAATTGTAGTTTCAGGTAAACAGTATATTGGTTTGGGGATTCTTCAATATGTAGCTTATATCTTTCTGGATACAGTAAATCCATCCTCCGTTGCACATTTAACAAGCCTATGCCGCCGGCATTGTGGTTGGCTGGCTTGGGACCGGTATTGGGCTTGCTGTTGCTCAGCGTCATTTGAATATCATCCTCATTGATCAACAACGTCAGGTGAACAAACCCTTGATCAAGTTGGTGGCTGCTGCCGTGTTTAAATGCATTTTCGAGAAATGGAATAAACACCAGAGGGGCTACCAGCTGTTTCTCTACGCGCCCCTCGATGGTAAATTTGATTTCTGTTCGGCCTCCATGCCTGAGTTTTTCAAGTTCGATATAATGTTCGAGGTAAGCCACTTCTTTTTGCAGTAACACCTCTTTTTCGTTGCATTCGTACAGCATGTAGCGCATCATTTCTGCAAGTCTCAGGACCATGTCAGGCGCAAGATCAGATTTTTTTAATGTGAGTGCATAGAGACTATTCAGCGTATTGAATAAAAAATGCGGATTGATTTGTGATTTCAAAAATTTGAGTTCGGATTGCAAGGTCTTGTTTTCAAGGTCTTTTTTGTCCCGTTGCTGGATTACCCACTCTGTCATGATTTTGTAAATCGTTGCCGACAAACCAATAAAAAATGTGGAAAGGAAGATATAGGATTGGTTTTGAAAATAATACGCCTGGAGTCGGGTATTGCCAAAGGACATGTAATACAAGCTCAGTGTTTTGATGGGAGTGAGCACGACGGCAGTTGCCAATAACAATCCAATATGCACAATGAAGTTTTTTTCCTTCATGTATCTTGGAAAGAGATAAAACCAATTGAAGTAGACAATGGCACTAAAAAAGGCGAGGTTGGTGACTGCCGTGGTCACGGCCTGCAATGGAGGCATTTCATTCATACCCGAAGAGACCATGATACCGAGTAATATCAACCAGAAGAGGAAGTGGTACACCGCTATGGCTTTCACCTGGATCTGATGTCTTCTATGGCTTTTAAGCATGAATAGAGCTGGGTCTTCGATTTTCTCAAATATACAGCGTCTCCCTTGTTTACCTTCTTTTAAATAGACGAATATTGCGTATTTCAGGATAAATTGAACTAAGAGTTCATGTAATTTGCTGTAGTTTGATATTTCTGATTCAACGGTGAATTCTTCATTCCATTGAATCGCATCTAGCCATCCAAGCTTTTACAAAAAATAAAACAGTATTTTTGCAGGATGAGACGCACAACAAACCTGCATGGCCTGACCGTCATATTTGAAGATAATCATTTGATTGCCATAAATAAGGCTGCGGGTGATTTAGTTCATGGAGACGAAACGGGGGATGCCACACTGGCCAACGCTGTCAAGGAGTATATTCGAATCCGATACAATAAGCCGGGCGAGGCTTTTCTAGGTGTCATTCACCGGCTGGATAGGCCTGTAAGTGGGGTAGTGGTTTTTGCCAGAACCTCCAAGGCACTGGTGAGAATGAATGAGTTGATGAAGCAAAAAAAAATCAGTAAGTCGTACCTGGCAATCGTGGATCACAGGCCAGAGGAGTTGACAGGTACGTTGACGCACCACCTCGTAAAAGATGAGGAAAAAAACATTGTCAGAGCCTATGCGAGTAAAAGGGCAGGATCAAAAGAGGCTGTGCTTACCTACCAATTGAAAGGGGAGCTGGATGCAAAGGTTTTGCTGGAAGTATGCCCTATCACCGGCAGGCCCCACCAGATCAGGGCGCAGTTGAGTAAAATTGGCTGCAGCATCATTGGCGATTTAAAATATGGAGCGGAATACCCTCTTCAGGACAAGTCCATTGCATTGCATTGCCATAAAATGTCCTTCGTACATCCTGTAAAAAACGAACCTGTGGAGATTGTCGCTGATCCACCGAAACGATTTCCGTGGAATATTTTCTCATATGGGGAATGAATCTTGTTTAATCGGAAAAATGGCCGTACTTTTGCAGTGTGAGGGGCATACGGCCAGCTCCTTCCGAATCCCCCAGGGCAGAAATGCAGCAAGGGTAGGAGGTTGAGCGGTTTGGTGTGCTTCCTCACTTTTTACCCTTCTAATGTATTTCAATTTATGAAGTTTTTTATCGACACTGCCAATCTTGATCAGATTCAGGAGGCGCTTGATCTTGGTATTTTGGATGGCGTAACTACCAACCCCTCTCTCATGGCGAAGGAGGGCATCACCGGGGGAAAGAATATACAGGCACATTACAAGAAAATATGTAAGCTTGTCGAAGGTGATGTCAGTGCAGAGGTCATTTCCACTGATTATAAAGGCATGATTGAGGAAGGCGAACGTTTGGCCGACCTGGCAGACAATATTGTCGTGAAAGTGCCTATGATCAAAGAAGGCATCAAAGCGATTTCCTATTTTTCTGAGAAGGGCATCAATACAAACTGCACACTCGTTTTTTCAGCCGGACAAGCTATCCTTGCAGCAAAAGCAGGGGCGACGTATTTATCGCCATTTGTAGGCAGGGTGGATGACATCAATTGGGATGGCATGAAACTGATTGAAGAAATCGTTTCCATCTATTCCATTCAGGGGTATGCCACAGAGGTTCTGGCAGCCTCCATTCGCACACCGTTGCACATCGTGCAGGCGGCAAAGGCAGGCGCTGATGTGGTTACTTGCCCACTTTCGAGCATCATGGGCCTGTTGAATCACCCACTCACGGACATTGGTCTTGCAAAGTTTCTGGAAGACCATAAAAAAGCGGAGGGGAAAGGGTAGTATCTCGCTTTTGACTACGCTCTTTGTCTGAAAAAACGGGAATCAAATGAATCAGCAGTCGATGAGGTTGACCGCCGTAGCCAGCCCTCCTTCTGAGGTTTCCTTGTATTTTCGGTTCATGTCTTTTGCAGTCTCCCACATGGTTGAAATGACATGATCCAGGGTGACTTTGATATCCTGTGGATTTCTGTCCATGGCGATGGCAGACGCGTTGATGGCCTTGATGGCGCCCATTGAATTTCGTTCAATACAAGGAACCTGAACTAACCCTCCGATAGGGTCACAAGTCATGCCCAGGTGATGTTCCATAGCGACTTCAGCAGCAATGGTGCATTGCTCCGGAGTGCCGCCGAGAAGTTCTGTCAGTCCCGCAGCCGCCATGGCCGATGACACACCAATTTCTGCCTGGCATCCTCCCATGGCAGCAGAAATAGTAGATCCCTTTTTGAACAGGCTGCCTATTTCTCCCGCCGTGAGCAAAAATCGCACGATTTCTTCTTTTCCGGCTTCTTTGTTTACAAAACAGAGATAATACATCAGCACAGCTGGAATAACACCAGCACTGCCATTCGTAGGCGCAGTCACCACCCTGCCAAATGACGCGTTGATTTCATTTACCGCAATCCCGAAACTTCCTACCCATTTTATGGTGTCCTGAAATCCCGGTGAAACGGACCTGATTTGTTGCAGCCATTCTTCCTTATCTTCATAATTTTTATTGGGCAATAATTTGGCCGTTACCTCGGCGGCCCTTCGCTTTACCTGCAGTGTACCGGGAAGGTAGCCGGTAGTGTGGCATCCATGAAACATGCATTCCAGCATGACATCCCATATCCGCATGAGTCTCTCTTCAATTTCAGGCAATGTCCTGTCAGTCAATTCGTTGCGCAAAACGATGTCTGAAATATTGGCTTGTTGTGAATGACAATAGTTGAGAAGCTCTTTGTTTTGACTGATAGGGAATGGATGTTTGTTGGTGTGGGACATCTCTGCGGCAGTTTCACCTTCCCAGATAATAAAGCCACCTCCTACAGAATAAAAAGTTTGGCTAAATGTATCGCCATTCGCTTTTTCTGTCAGAAACAACATGCCATTGGCGTGGTAGGGAAGAAATTCCTTTTCAAAATGGATATCCTTGTCTGGATCAAAATGCATCGTACAGCCATACGCTGAAATCGTTTTTTGTTGCCTTAATGTGGTTATATAGTCATTTATTTTCTCAGTATCTACAGTCTCGGCATCAAAACCCATGAGTCCCATCATGATCGCTAAGTCGGTTGCGTGGCCTTTGCCCGTCAATGAAAGTGAGCCGTACAAATGCACTCTGATTGAAGCCCCTGTTTCTAGATTGCTTGTTTGATTGCAATGCTGAATAAATTGAAGTGCCGCTTTCCACGGTCCCAAAGTGTGTGAGGATGACGGACCCACTCCAATCTTAAACACATCAAATACACTGATAAATTCCATTACATAACCTCTTATCCTTTCACAAACAATGGAACAGACTAATTGTTATAGCTATCCCCCAATTCACGATTTGCTCTGTCATAATCTTCAGGGATACCGATGTCAATGAAGTATCCATCAGAAACATAGCTGTAGAATCGGCCTTTATTTACGTGTGATTCAAGCACGTCTTTTTCGAAAGAGCAAACAGGGGGCAAGCCAAGTGAATACAGCCAGTCGCGATTGACCAGGTACAGGCCTCCGTTGATCAATCCTTGTGTCACTTGATTTTTTTTCTTCGAATCCAATGACCTGGTTTGTCGGGCGAATGATGACAGAACCGTACCTGTTGAAATGGACCATAGGCTGCAATGCCATTGTCAATACTGCCTGTGTTTCTTCATGCCTTGGTCTGAGTTCTGAAATATCGGTTAGAAAGAGTGTGTCACCATTCAAGAGAAGAAATTCTTTGCCTTGCGTTTGTTGGTCAGCCAACACTGTTCCCTCCACCGGTACCTAGGGGCTGTTGTTCAATGGATACAGCGTACTCAAGCGAGGAATGGACTTGCTTTAAATGGTTCAGTACAACTTCATGCTTATAACCAAGGGAGAAAATCACCTTACGTACACCTTGCCCCAGCAAAAAGTGGCTTACGTAGTCAATGAATGGCTTTCCCGCCACAGGGGCCATGCATTTAGGTAATTCGGGGATTTTTCCTTGTAACCGCGTGCCAAGGCCGCCGGCAAGTATCACTGCTTCCATCATTGCGCTCATTCGCGGCAAATATTTTCTTCCACAAGCTGGCAAATAATGTGCCCCAACATGATATGTGACTCCTGGATTCTGGGTGTATCATCAGATGGCACATTGAGTAAAATTTGACACAATTCCTTCATTTTTCCACCAGACACTCCTGTAAAGCCAATGCAGGAAAGCCCCATTTTTTTGCCCATCTGCAAGGCATTGAGAATGTTTTGGCTGTTTCCACTGGTTGACATGCCGATGACAACGTCTCCATGCCGCGCAATGCCTTCGATCAATCTGGAATAGACAAGATCGAAGCTGTAATCGTTGGCAACCGCTGTCAGGTAAGATGTATTGGTATGCAATGCCTCTGCCGGCCACGCTTTTCTGTCTTTATAAAAGCGACCGCTAAACTCTGCTGCCAGGTGTTGTGCATCGGCTGCACTACCTCCATTTCCGCAGAAAAGAAGTTTATTTCCATTCAGTAATGCAGCGGTAATCACATCCACCGCAGCCTGAATTTTTTCCAACATTTCCTGGGATGCAAGGATTTGATTTTTTGTTTCGATGGAGGCTTGAATGATGTTTTTTATCTGTTCCATATTCGAGTTTATTTGTTGCTGGCATTCCATTGAATTAATCCATTTTCAGTAAATAAAAAAGGAATGGTTTTTCCTTCAAAGGCCGACAAAGCCTTGATGACATGATAGCGAGTGGTGCCGGGGCAATAGAAAATCATATACCCATCTCCTCCTGCGCCGCTGATTTTTGCTCCTGTGGCACCGGCCGCTTTCGCAGCTGTCGCGATTTTTTCCAGGTGATCATTGCTGATTTTGGAGGCCATGTTTTTTTGTGCAGATGGCCGTACACAAATATTTCACCGATCCGGTGGAGTTCTCCTCTCAAAAAACCTTCCTTCATCATAACAGATTGTTCTCTTATTTGATGCATGGCTACTATGGATTTTCGGTTTCCTGTCCTGACATTGGAAACCTGTTCATCAATGATGCGCGATGATTCTCGGCTTCTGGATGTGTAAAACAAGACCATGTTTTTTTCCAGTTCAAAACTATAGTCCGCTTTGATTATCAACGGATTGACAATCGTTTTATTGTCGCTGTAAAATTCCATGAAGTTAAATCCCCCAAAGGTAGCCGCATACTGGTCTTGCCTGCCTCCTGCCAGATTCAGGTCTTTTCGCACTATATCGAAGGCATAGGATGCAATATCGTACTCACCCAGAGGCAGCTGGAGCGTTTCTACAAAGGCACTGATGAGTGCGACCACCAATGTGGAAGAGGAACCCAGGCCGGAACCCGGCGGTGCCTGAACATAACTGGTGATTTTCAAACCTTTTGTATCAAATGGATAATCTCTCAAAATACGAAGGTAGACTCCCTTTAGCAGGCCTAATTCCCCTTCGGCGACAATCTGGTCTCCTATTCGGTATACCTCAATTGTTTCAAAATCTTTTGATTCAAAAGTCAGATTGCCATCATTGGTTTTTTCGATGTCGACATACGCAAACAAAGAGATTGTTGCGTTTAAAACTTGTCCGCCATACATATCGCAATAAGGACTTACGTCGGTCCCGCCGCCTGCAAGGCCGAGTCTCAAAGGTGCTCGGCTTCTGCAAATCTTACCCATTTTGCTTACTCTTTTCTGCCAAGCTTAGTATGGCGTGGATAAAGGAATTCCAGCTGTATTTTTTCTTTTCCTCCCGGATTATTTTTGTGAAAGTGTCTAAATCAAAGGCGTGCATTTGCGCCAATGCCATGGAAAGAGATGCTTCATTTGGTTGGCACACAAGGCCAATGCCAGGGGGTACCATGTCTGCGAGGGCGCCCACATCTGTCACAATCATCGGGACTTCAAAGTGGTAGGCCAATGGAGTCACGCCACTTTGAGTGGCACTTCGGTAGGGCTGTACGACGCAGTCAGCGGCACTGAAGTAGTAAGCAACATCTTCATCACTGATAAATTTGTCATGCAAAAATATACTACCCGCAGCGGTTGACTGGGCAATCATTGACTTGATTTCCTCCTCGCCGCTGTAAAATTCTCCGGCAATCAACAAAATGCACCTTTTACGATGGTTGTTTGTCTGGATGAATTGGGTAAATGCCTGAACCAACAAATCCAGGCCTTTGTACTGTCTGATGAAGCCAAAAAAAAGGTAGACGTAAGCGTCATCCGGAATGTGCAATTTCTTCCTAGCTTCCAAGGCATTGCGTTTATCACCAAAATTGTCATACAAGGGATGAGGGATGACAGTCGCAGCTTCGGAGGTGAACAACGCCAGATCCGATGCCACCTTTTTACTCATAGTGACAAACTTGTCCGATGAGGTGACAAAAAACCTTGTGAGCAGCGAGTCTCCCGGTCTTTTTTCGTGCGGTAGTGCATTGTCTACGAGGGCAATCCTGACTTTGTTTTTTTTCTTTCCAATGATGCGAAGGATTGAGCCCAGGCAGGGAGCCATAAACGGCATCCAATAGCGTACAATCAGGATATCTGCATTTTCCTTCTGTATTTTTTTTGCTGTCTTTATCCAGCTGATTGGGTTGATGGAATTAATGCATGAGTGTATCACCAGGTCTTTGGGTGGCTTACTGTCGCTGTACTGCGTTTTTCCAGGAAAGAGAAATGCGGGGTATTGGAGTGAAAATGTATACATCACAACTTCATATCCGGTGTCTATCAGTTCTCTGGCCATACGCTCATTGAATGTGGCGAGTCCTCCCCTCCAGGGATATGCCGGTCCGATAATGATCACCTTCATCAAGTGTAAAAAAATTAGATTGCAAATGTACCAAATAAACTAACAATGTTGGCTTGCAGATAGAAGAATCAGGATGCGAACAAATGCAGTCAGAACGTGTTTACATCAAAAATATGGTTTGCAATGCGCTGGATGATCTTTGTTATGCACTTCTCTGTCTTGCCTATGGCACAGGCACAATTGAAGGGTGCAGTTTCCCAGGAAAAACTCCCCAAAAAAGCGGAAGAAAAACGCGAGGTGGTTGTCCAAAGCCCTACAGAAATTGCCAAGGAAAACGCAGAAAAACTGCGCAAAAGTCTCAGGCTAACTGAGGACCAGTACCAGTCTTTGCTTAAGGCTTTTACGGAATACGAAGTCGCAGTACATAAGGTCACAAAAAGTGCTCTTTCAAAACAGGAAAAATTTGACAAAACAAATCTGCTGAGTGCTGCCCGGCGTAAAAAAATGAAAGCAATATTGAC
>JAUMBK010000280.1:10879-11178 GCA_032115795.1 Saprospiraceae bacterium
ACCAAGTTCTGCTGACGTAGGTGACTGGCTATGTTAAAACGTACTTCTCTGCAACAATCGGAGGTATTCACGCAACCTGAACTCAGTCAACAGCCCGACACCCATCTCGATCATGCCAATTAAGGCAACCGGGATGCAGGTGCCCAAGATGATTGGTTTTAAGGGACTAAAAAAGGTTGTAGCACATGCCATGATGCAACTGATGGTTACCCAAACATAAAACCGGCGGCTTCTGCCTTTTTTTTCAATTCTCTGTTGTGTGTACTCGATTTCACTGGTAATTTCTTTGGTATTCAACG
>JAUMBK010000280.1:11188-21449 GCA_032115795.1 Saprospiraceae bacterium
CTGGTCCAATATTGCGGTCGATATAGCCAAGCCAATGCCTGTATCTTTTGCGGGATGTGATAAACAAAAACAGCCCTTTCCCAAGGCAATATGCAGAAAACATGTGGAAACTAATAGCCAGGTACTCGAATCCTGGTGTCAGTTGGAGCGATTGGAGCAGCAATGCTGCAAAAAACAACACCATTGCTGACAACAGATAAAAACCGGCAGCCCACATATCCCCCCTGTAGAGGAGTCTGGTTTTATGTACTGCAGACAAAGCCTCCTTTGTCATTTTACCACACGCTTGATCAGCCTATCATCAGCTAGCTCGGGTAATGTCACACGCAGTTGAGGGTTTTCCTGCATCGCATCGCGGATGGCAGTCATGGCTCCCTCGTTTCGCGCCCAGCTTCTACGAGCAATGCCGTTGTTGACATCCCAGAAAAGCATGTCTTTGATGTTCTTTTCGGCTCTTTTTGTACCGTCTATCACCATGCCAAAGCCACCATTAATCACTTCACCCCAGCCTACACCTCCACCGTTGTGCAGGGACACCCACGTTGCGCCTCTGAAGGCATCGCCGGCAAAATTATGCACTGCCATATCTGCAGTAAACTTTGAGCCATCATGAATGTTGGCCGTCTCCCGGAATGGAGAGTCTGTACCCGATACGTCATGGTGATCTCTGCCTAACACAATGGGGCCGCTGATTTTTCCTTTTCGAATAGCTTTATTGAAGGCAAGGGCGATTTCAATTCTTCCTTTCGCATCTGCGTACAATATTCTGGAGAAGGAGCCTACAATGGGTATGTTTTTTTCCGCGTTTTCGATCCAATGGATGTTATCTGTAATTTGAGACTGGATGAATGGGGCCGCTGTTTTTCTGATTTTTTTCAATACTTTGGCGGCAATGGCATCGGTGGTTTGCAAATCCTTAATTTCTCCTGACAGGCATACCCATCTGAACGGACCAAAGCCGTAATCAAAACACAACGGACCCATAATATCCTCAACATAGGAGGGATATCGGTATATTTTTTTTCGTTTGCTCTTCCATACATCGGCTCCGGCTTCCCCTGCCTCTTTTAGGAAGGCATTCCCATAATCCCAAAAATACATGCCATTGGCTGCCAATGCATTGATCGCCTGAACGTGGCGGATGAGTGTTTTCCGCACTTCCCTGTCGAATTTTTTAGGATTGGATTCAAGCAGCACCTTTCCTTCGCTGAAAGTATAGCCGGCCGGACAATAACCCATGTTTTCAATGTTGTGCAGGGAGGTCTGATCAGAACCCAATTCTACTTTTATCTTATTTTCTGCAGCGGATTCCCACAATTCAACAACATTTCCTGCATAAACGAGGGCGGTGGCGATGCCTTTTTCTTTGCACAAAAGCGCTTTTTTCCACAATTCATCCAGGTTGCTGAATACATTTTCTTCAAGGACATATCCATCAACAATGCGTTGTTTGATGGCATCTTCGTCCACTTCCCCGATGATGGCTACGGCCCCTGTGATGACGGCAGCGATTGTCTGTGCGCCGGACATGCCGCCCAGGCCTGAGGTAATAAACAACACCCCCTTTAACGAATCCGTCCCAAGTCCGAGGCGGCGACCGGCATTCAGGAGGGTGAGCGTAGTGCCATGCACAATGCCTTGCGGACCGATATACATGAAGGAACCAGCGGTCATTTGGCCATAGGAGGTGACTCCCAGTGCCGTAAACTTGTTCCAGTCTTCTTTCTTTGAGTAATTTGGAATCATCATTCCATTGGTTACCACCAAACGGGGGGCATTTTTACTGGATGGAAACAAGCCAAGGGGGTGTCCGGAATACAGTACCAGCGTCTGCCTGTCTGTCATTTCTGACAAGTATTGCATGGTCAGTCTGTATTGCGCCCAATTTTGGAAGACAGCGCCATTGCCGCCGTAGGTGATCAACTCTTGCGGGTGTTTTGCCACCTTTGGATCCAGATTATTCTGGATCATCAGCATGATCGCGGCTGCCTGTTTTGATTTTGCAGGATAGACACCAACGGGCCTTGCATGCATGGGTTCATCCGGCATGTATCTGTACATATAGATTCTGCCATATTTTTTTAGTTCTTGATAAAATTCTGCAGCCAGTTTTTTATGCAAGTACTGTGGAAAATACCGGAGTGCATTTTTTACAGCCAGGCCCAATTCCTCCTTGGACAACACATCGTCGATATTTCGTTTGGGTGCGTGTGACAGGGATGGATCTGGGGATTTGGGTGCAGGCATTTCTCCAGGGATGCCTCCTGTCATTTGATAAGGTATCTGTTTGGTAGACATTGTTGGGTCTTTACGAAATACAAAGATACGGATTCAGTTGTTTACCTGCCTGAATGAAGCAAACGTACGGGCAAAAAAAAAGCCGGTGATACCGGCTTTTCATTTTTTCAGGAGGTTACATTATTTGTTTCCTGCTTTTTGAGCTGCGCATGACTTCGCACCGTCTTTTTTGCAGCATGCCTTGCCTTCCATTTTGCCGGCGCAAGACTTTGTTTCTACTTTTGCACCGTTTTCATCTTTTTCCATGCTTGCGGAAGCAACTTTCGTAAATGCCTTTTTGTTGACGTCGTACTGTACTTCTTCCCAGCTTACCTTGCCAGAATGTGCACAAACACTTTTTTCAAAGTACGTTGTTGTTCCAGACATTTCGCACGTTCTTTTTGTAATAGCACCATTAGAAGCAACTACCGCTGCATCTGCTTCTACGTTACTAATGCTTGCAATCTGAACTGCATTGTCAGTAGATGCACTTGCTGATGCAGATTTTTTTGCTGCACAACATGCTTTGCCTGCGGCCGCCTTACTGCAGCTTTGTGCATTTGAGGATGTGACTGTAAAAAATGCAAAAGCGAAGAATAAAATCAAATGTTTCATGGTATGTTTTCTTTTTAATTTAAAATTAAACAAAAGTAATAAAAATTCCATACTTGTATCAGACTGCTTGCATTATTTAGGATAAAATTAACCAAATAAACAGTGTTTCTTCTTTTGAAACTTACCACTGCACTTTGCCAGATTTTCCTAATTTGCCGCTGACACTTATACATTTGACGGAAAAACAGTACTTTTGCGTTTTTTATGAGAATACTTTTTTGGTCCATAGTGGTTTCTTGCATCTTATTAACATCATGCAAGTCTGAATTTGAGGCGTTGCGAACAAGCAATCAGCCTGAAAAAATTTATGCTGCAGCCAATAAATACTACAACGAAAAGGAATACGACAGAGCCATTGCGCTGTATGATATCATTATCCAATATTACAGAGGCAGACAGGAGGCAGAAGATTTGTTCTACAAATATGCCTGGGCCCATTACCACCAGTCAGATTTCATTTTGGCATCAACGTACTTTAAAAATTACTCGGGTACTTTTTCAAACAGCGTCAACAAGGAGGAAGCGGAGTATATGGCCGCGTTTGCCAATTATAGGCTTTCCCCAAATTACAAGCTTGACCAGTCATATACTGCAAAAGCCATCGAGGGTTTTGAGCAATTTATCAATATGTTTCCCAATTCGGAGAGGGCGGCGACTGCCAACCAGCTCATTGATGAGATGCGCAGAAAGATGGAGCAAAAATCGTTTGAACAAGGAAACTTGTATTATAAAATCGGAGAATATCAGGCTGCGATGACTGCTTTCCAAAATACCTTAAAGGATTTTCCTGAATCAAAAAAAGTAGAGGAAATCCGTTTTCTCATTTTGAAATCCAGTTTTATCCTGGCTACAAAAAGTATATATGAAAAAAAGGAAGAGCGCTTCAATGAAACATTGAACCATTTCCAAACGTTTGTAAAAAAGCACCCGAAATCAAAGTGGGGCAAGGAAGCCCGTAGTATTGAAAAGGAGGCATTATCAGAGTTAAAAAAAATGAAAGCATGACAACAGATATCAAATCAAAAGTACAAGGCCTCGATCCAAACATTAAAGCCAGAGATATCAAAGCGGTGACCGCACCCACAAACAACATCTACGAAGCAATTGCGGTCATTACCCGTCGGGCTGAGCAGGTAGCAGTAGAATTGAAAAATGAATTACACAGTAAGTTGGATGAATTTGCAACGACTTCTGAAACGATTGAGGAGATCCTCGAAAACAAAGAGCAAATTGAAATAAGCAAGTTTTATGAAAGGCTCCCCAATCCAGCCATTATTGCAACGGAAGAATACTTAAAGAAAGGCCTTACGTTTGCATACCAGGAGCCGAAACACCATACCGAGGAATCCTAATCCTGTTCATGCTTCAGGGCAAGAAGGTCATTCTGGGCATTACGGGAAGTATTGCTGCCTATAAATCTGCTATTCTTGCACGGATGCTGATGCAGGAAGGGGCCGAAGTGCGGGTAGTGATGACACCCTCGTCTGTTGAATTTATTACCCCACTTACGTTGTCAACACTGACGGACCATCCGGTGTATTACCAAATGCAGGAGAATCAAAGTTGGACCAACCATGTTTCTCTTGGTCTGTGGGCCGATCTGATGTTGATTGCCCCTTGTACAGCAACTACGCTCTCAAAGATGGCCAATGGTATGTCAGATAATCTGTTGCTGGCGGTATTTTTATCTGCACGATGTCCGGTTATGATTTCACCCGCAATGGATGTAGACATGTGGCACCACAAGTCGGTACAACGGAACATTGCAACATTGCAGAGAGACGGACATATTTTGTTGCCAGTTGGGACGGGAAAGCTTGCCAGTGGACTGACCGGCGAAGGAAGAATGGCCGAGCCTGCTGACATTGTTGCCGCGGTGGATCAGTTTTTTTCGCGAAGCCAAGACTTGAAAAACAGGAAAATCCTGATTACATCCGGTCCCACCCGCGAAGCCATCGATCCGGTGAGGTGCATTTCCAACCGGAGCTCAGGAAAAATGGGTGCTGCACTGGCCAAGGCCTGCCTGGAAAGGGGGGCTGAAGTCACTGTCGTCTCTGGTCCTGTGCCAAAAGACATTTATCCCGCAGGAGCCAGCGTAAGGTGGGTTGAAGATGCCCGGGAAATGCTCGGGGAGTGTAAAAAATACGCGTCTTCCTCAAATTGGGTTATATTTGCAGCCGCTGTGGCCGATTATCGGCCGATTGAATCCGTGAAAAGTAAGATAAAAAAAACAGAAAATGAACTGCAACTGACACTGGTCAAAAATCCCGATATTTCTACAGAGATCGCCTCGCAGAAGCAGAGTGGACAAGTAATGATTGGCTTTGCCCTCGAAACAGAAAATGAAATGCACCACGCGAAGCAGAAACTACACACCAAAAAACTGGATTGCATCGTTCTAAATTCACTGAGGAATGACGGCGCAGGTTTTGAAACAGAAACCAATCAGGTTTCCTTGATAAGTGCTGATGGCGAGGTGGTGGAGATTGCGCTGAAATCCAAGGAAGAAGTGGCCAGGGATATTGTTTCGTATTTCATATCTAAATTTATTCAGTAACATGCGTACGTGTTTTTTTTTCGTTTTCCTTACTGTTTTCTGTAGTACCCTGACTTTGGCGCAGGAGTTGAACTTCAAGGCAACGGTGGTGACGCAGTCATCGATCAATTCACTGACGAATGACCCGGCTTTTTTTGCCGATCTGGAAAAAAATATTTTTGAATTTCTGAATACAACCCGGTGGACTGAGGATGAATTCCAGTCAGGAGAAAGAATTCGTGGGTCTGTGCAAATCACCATTACGGAAGAATTGCAGGCGAATGTCTTCAGGGCTGAGGTGGTATGGCAGTCAGAACGTCCTGTATTCAGCTCGACGTACAGTAGTCCATTGATCAGTCTAATCGACAAAAATGTTTCATTTACATACAACGGCTTAAATCCGTTACTCAAAACGACCAACACGTTTTATGATAATTTGTCGGCCATTTTGAGTTTTTATGCCTATTATACGTTGGGAATGGATTATGATTCATTTTCGCTGAATGGCGGAGAACAACATTTCTTGTTGGCGCAGGGCATCATTACCTCTTTGCCTTCGAATTTCGTACGCGATGACGGGTGGAAAAACGACGGCAGTAGCAGGCGAAACAGGTTCTGGCTGGTAGAAAATGTCCTGAACCCACGCATGAGGCAATATAGGCAGGCTTTGTATGAATACCATAGGATGAGCCTCGACAAAATGTTTGAAGATGCGGACAAAAGCAGGGCGGTCATGCTCAGTGCACTCACGTCTATGGGACAATGCAATATTGAGTATCCCGATACGTACCTTCTTCAGATGTTTGGCGACACAAAAAAAGATGAGATCATCGAAATTTTCAAGCTGGGAGACAAAGGCCAAAAATCCAAAGTGAAAGCAATAATGGTTGGCATGGATAAGGCAAAAGGGGATAAATATGCAGTGTTGAACTGATTCTTCCATGTTGCAAGCTCCGGTTCATATCGCCATTTTTGCCTCAGGAGGAGGCAGCAATGCCAAAGCGTTGATGCACTGGTTTTCAGGCCATCCGGACATTCGCATTTCCCTCGTTGTATCCAACAACCCGCAGGCAGGCGTGTTGGAAATTGCTCGCCAATTTGCTATTCCGTCAGTTGTGATCAGTAGGAGCCAATGGAAAGAGGCTGATTACATTATGCCTGTTTTGGAAAAATACAAGATCCATTTCATCGCCCTAGCCGGCTTTCTCCAAAAATTACCGGCATCTTTGGTTGGCATGTACTACGACAAAATTACCAATATCCATCCTTCCCTGCTTCCAGCCTATGGAGGCAAAGGGATGTATGGACACCACGTACACGAGGCTGTATTCAAGCAAAGAGAAAAAATGACGGGCATGACCATTCATCTCGTCAACGAACACTACGATGAGGGGAGAATCCTCTTTCAGGCCACCGTACCTGTCCTGCCTGACATGCAATCCGACGACATTGCATCCGCTGTACTGGTGGAAGAACACCGCAATTATGCCCCCGTAATGGAAGATTACATCTATTCTCTTTTTTAGTCAAAGCAAGTATTCGGTTAAAGACTATTTTGTTTTAATGCTGATTTGCATGTTAATAATTGTTAATATTCTTTTAAATTCATTTTCAACAAACAATATATTGTAATTTTGCAAAGTGTTTTATTGACACTAAGTTTGTTTTCTAATTTAAATACCGTATTGTGAGTTTAGTTAAAAAAAATCAATCAGGCAATTCCCTTTGTGAGGTGACTTTCAATATACCTGCAGAAGACACCAACGGGGCAAAATCGATCCAGGTATTGGGTGATTTCAATGGATGGAATCCAGCAGCTGCTCCATCGATGAAAAAGACAAAAAACACGTACAGTGCCCAGATTGCCCTGGAAACAGGTGCTTCATACCAGTTCAGATATTTGCTGGATGGACAGACATGGATCAATGATGCTCAGGCAGATGGGTATGTGGCTGGTCCGTTTGGCGATGAAAATAGTGTACTCGACCTGACAGACGCAGCAACTCCTGGTGCAGGTACGGAGAGTAAGCCAAAGAAAGTGTCTGGCTCAAAAACCGCAGCTACAACAGCTGAAAAGGGGGCCATTCCTGCCGTTTCCAACGCTGCGGGCAAAGGAAAAAAAGCAACTGGTTCAAAGTAATCCCGGTAAATGAATGGAAGGCATCCCTTCCTTTCATTTTTGCGTGATTGTTAGGTTAATCCCCTTCGCTTCCTTATTTTTAGCAAAAAAACAGGCATGCAGAGGGTAAGTATCGCGTTCATTTTTATTTGTATTTGTTTTGTCAGTTGCAAAGTGACAGACAGCGCCGACCTGATCATATACAATGCAACTCTCTTTACGGCCGACTCCACGACGGCCGGAAATACAGTGGTTGTCAAAAATGGCTTGATTTCCGCAGTTGGAAACTGGGAGGAATTGCACACTTCCAGGGGACCCGACACAAAGATGCTGGATGCTGGAGGACAGTTTTTGATGCCTGGATTTATTGAGGGTCATGGTCATTATGCGGGTCTTGGATACAGTCTCATCAATCTGAATTTTCTCACTGTCCGTAGCTGGGAAGACATCGTACAAATGGTATCGGACCGGACAAGGCAGGTTAGTCAGGGTACCTGGATTGTCGGAAGAGGATGGCACCAGGAAAAATGGGATTCCATTCCGGCTGCAAATGTAAATCATTATCCGTATCACTTCCGGTTGAGTGAAGTTAGTCCCGACCATCCTGTGGTTTTGTATCACGCTTCCGGGCATGCTTTGTTTGCCAATAAAAAGGCGATGGAACTGTCGGGCATCTCCAAAGAAACTCCGAATCCCATGGGTGGACGAATTGTGCGCGATGTCTCTGGCGAAGCCATCGGTGTTTTTGAAGAGCAGGCGATGAAGATCATAGACGACAGCTACAGAACTTACCAGGCGGGCCTTGACCAAAAGGTTCTGGACTCAATGTGGCATCAGGCAATTGCCAAGGCGGAGGAGGAGTGCCTCAAAAAGGGCATCACCTCATTTCAGGATGCCGGCAGTACATTTAGTGAGTTGGAAAAGTATGAAAAGCTCGCTGTCCGGGGCTCATTGAACGTACGTTTGTATGTCATGGCCCGCGAAAATGCTGAAGCACTGGTTGGCAATGTCGGGAAATATAAGAAGGTAGGCGTGGGTAACCGCTTTTACACCTGCAATGCCATCAAATCTCAAGTAGATGGTGCGCTGGGTGCATTTGGAGCCTGGCTTCTGACTCCCTATGCTGACAAGCCCGGCTTTTATGGGCAAAATACAACCGATATTTATGACGTGAAAAAGATCGCAGAGGAAGCCATGAAAGAAGAGATGCAATTTTGTGTTCATGCCATCGGCGACAGGGCAAACCGGGTTGTACTTGATATTTATGAAGGCATGATGGACCAGCACAAAGATAAAAACGACCTGCGCTGGCGCATCGAGCATGCCCAGCATCTGGATACAGCTGATATACCAAGATTTGCGAGCCGAAAAATTATTGCTTCGATGCAGGGCATTCACTGTACATCAGATGCACCATTTGTTGTGAGTCGTCTCGGCACCCAAAGGGCGCGGCTGGGAGCGTATGCCTGGCGTTCGCTTTTGGATCGAGGCGTCATCATCGCCAACGGTACCGACGCACCTGTAGAGGACGTCAATCCTCTCAAAAGTTTTTATGCCTCCGTTACCCGCCGTCGACCGGACACAGGCCAGCTTTTTTTTCCCGAACAAAAAATGACAAGGGAAGAAGCGTTGTTATCTTATACACTTGGCAATGCATACGCTGCGTTTGAGGAAGGGTGGAAAGGCTCTCTGACCCCCGGAAAAGTAGCAGACATAGTACTTTTGTCGCAGGACTTACTTCACTGTTCTGAAGAAGAGATCCTCCAAGCCAAAGTGATCACGACCATCACAGATGGAAAAGTGAGATACGAGTCAATTAAGTAAGCAGAAGTGGTATTGTGTGTATATATTTGATGTATGGAAATCCCTTCTGTACACTCTTTAACATAAACATGCGTTATGTGGCAAAAAAAATGGTACCAGTATATCCCGCATCCTGTAGTCATGCTTTTCGGTATGCTGTGTATCGCGGCAGTTCTAAGCCATTTGATACCGGCAGGCCAGTTTGAAAGGGTTATCGTGGAAGGGCGGGAAAGGGTAGTGCCAGGGTCATTTGAGTATGTACCCAATACACCGCTCGGTATTTTTGATGTATTTCTGGCTATCCCTGCCGGTTTTAAAACGGCGATTGACATTATTTTTATCGTCTTGGCAAGTGGTATTATGTTTGGATTTATGGAAGATTCCGGTGCGATTGAGAATTTTGTAGGATCGTTGGTCAAATCACTGGGTATCCACCGAAAAGTAACGCTCATCGTCCTTATGACCTTTGTTTTTGGGGCTCTGGGCGTTTTTGTGGGTTATGAAAACAACATTGCACTGGTTCCCATTGCCTGTGTGTTGAGCCTGGCTATAGGCAGTGATTTGATGCTGGCAGCGGGTATTTCAGTGGCCGCAATCACGGTAGGCTTTGGCACATCTCCATTCAATCCATATACGGTAGGTACCGGGCAGCGCATTGCCGAACTGCCTTTATACTCAGGTGCATGGCTGCGACTTGTCCTATGCCTTGTGTCATTGTCGCTCGTTGCATGGTATAATGTGCGCTACTTTAAGAAAATCCAACAGCAGCCTGCGGAGAGTTTGTCTGCCGGCATTGATACAGAGGGTTTTACCCTTTCAAAGCCAATCTCTTCCTATGCCATGTCTGTCAGGGATAAGGCGGTGATTTTAGCTTTTTTATCCGGCATTGTACTTATTTTGTGGGGTGTATT
>JAUMBK010000281.1:0-13350 GCA_032115795.1 Saprospiraceae bacterium
TTTTGGCGTTTGAAGCAAGCGGCGGCGGGGTTGAACTGCAGGCACGCGTGTGTAATTTGTACGTTGGGGTCGGAACTGCTCACATGGCCAGCTGTGTGGAATTGTCTGCGTCATTGCCAGCTGTGAGCAATGACATATACCTGTCTATTGGATTGGGAGGGTTGATTTCCGCCTGCATCATCATCACTGGAGCTTCGGTATCGACGGATGCTGCCCCTACAATAGAAAATCTTGCTGTTTCATTACAGCCCGTGTTTGGTGAACTTGGCAGGGGGATGTTTGGCCTTGGATTTTTTGCTGCCGGCTTTACATCGGCCATCACAGCGCCTCTCGCAGCAGGCCTGGTGGCCCGAGAATTGTTTGGTTGGAGTGCGGAGCCTACATTTTGGGGATACAGAATCACGTGGATGGTTGTGCTACTAACCGGAGGAATCTTCGCTTCATTGGGCTTTAAGCCAATCGAGATTATCAGTCTGGCACAATTTGCCAATGGACTCCTGTTGCCCGTGATTGCGTGCTTTTTGTTGTGGGCAGTCAATCAAAAAAGTACCCTCGAAACCCACGTAAATTCGTTGTTTCAAAATATCCTTGGCATCCTTGTCATTTGTGTTGTCCTCCTGCTTGGGTGGAAAGGCCTTTCCTCAGGAATCCAGACTATCATATCCATTCTCCAATAAATGAGATTTCCTCTAATGGATGTTTGACATTAGTACTGTGCCCAGATGGTTGGTAGCATGGATTTTATTTTATCCTGGACATCCTTATCTGAGACAAGTTGCGGAGCATGGTGTGGCTTGATGCGTGCGTCGATGACAAGCGACCCTTTGCATCCCCAATGTTTGTGGGAAATGAATTCACGGATACCATATAGATCATGTGACGGGTTTGATCGGGTAAATGTGGCCCAGACAAAATTTTCCATATTCGCTGACAGGAATGCTGCATCGTCACATAATACGATCAATGGGAAACCGTCAAGTGGCTGGTGTTGCCACTTCTGCAGTAAACTGCTGATTTCATTGCCCTCCTTTTCATAATCTATGAATGCAGGCATTTGTACTGCCAGGATGCCAGGGATAACCACATTCCCCTGAAAGTCACTTCCCAGATGCAATTCTGAGGGGATGGTGGAGGAGAGCTGCCTGACCTTCTCTCCCCTGCAAGCCATGATTACTTTTGAGCCTCCATTCCAGGCATCTCCTGAATAATCAAGTGTGTCTATTGTCGTTTTTGTTTGAAAGTGGAGATCTCTTGTAAAGTCAATTCTCTCCAGAACATGCTGAAAAAAAGCAGGCAAATGGTGGATGTCCAGGGATGGATTGTCTTGCGTTTCTGCAATAATCAGGTATTTCGCCAGTGATGTTTGACCCGATCCCAGAATGCGATTGGCGATGGTTAAGATCTCTTCCGGTTGTTTCTCACGAAACGGCATGTAGCGTTCATTGCCCATGGCCAGCAAGAGGGGATGGACTCCGGCCGCATCAACCGCGTGGATATCTGTGAGTCCGGGAAATTCCTGGCCTGTCAGCTGGTCGACAAGTTTGTGTATCAGATATCCAAAGCTACTGTCCTCCTGGGGTGGTCTTCCCACAACAGTAAAATGCCAGATAGGATCTTTTCTGTGATAGACATTTTCCACTTTCATTACAGGAAAATCATGCTGCAAACTATAATATCCCAGATGGTCGCCAAAGGGACCTTCTGGTTTTTTTATTCCTTTGACGATTGTACCGGTGATGACAAAGTCGGCATCAGACGAAATGATATGGTCATTCTGATCAAAGGTATACCTGAATCTCCTGCCTGCCAGCATGCCTGCAAATGTAAACTCCGATAGTCCTTCCGGCATGGGCATGATTGCCGAAAAGGCATGCGAAGGGAGTCCGCCTACAAAAATGGATGCTTTGAACGGCAGCGGTGATGCATTATATAAGGTATGGTGCACGCCAATGCCTCTGTGCAACTGATAATGCAGGCCGATTTCCTCATTCATTTTGTAGTCATTGCCCGACAATTGAATGCGGTACATACCGATATTGGATTGCATAATGTCTTTTGAGCCGGGAGGCAACGTACAGACCTGTGGTAATGTGATAAAGGCACCACCATCCATAGGCCAGGACTTGATTTGGGGCAATGATTGTATATTGGTCTTTGCGTACATTGCTGCCGGACGAAAAACAGACCTCATCGGCAAGGCAGTCAGTGCGGTAAACGGGGTTGTAAGATAACGCATAGGATTCTTGAACAAGCGGGACGGATCCGCTTTCAGTTCAATGACTTTTTTGATTTTGGGCAGCGTTTTTTTAAACAGATATTCTGTTCTGTCAATGGTGCCGTACAGATTGGATAGGGCAGGGAAGGGGCTGCCTTTTATGTTACTGAAATAGATGGCAGGTCCACCTTTGTCATACACCTCCCTATGTATTTCTGCCATTTCCAGATGCGGATCCACTTCCTGGTCAATTTTCAACAAGAACCCTTGTTTATCCAGGTCAGCAACAACTTCGCGTAAACTACTATACATATACTATTCTGTTTCTGCGTGTTTTTAATTATATGACCTTCCTCTTTTCTTGCTTTAAGGCAGAGTCAAATGTCATTCCAGCGTTGTGTGTCAACAGGAATTCCGGCAAGATCAAGCACTCGGTCAACAACGGTATCCACTGCATCTGCAATCGATTCGGGTCGATGATAGAAGGAGGGCGTCGCCGGACAAACAATGCCACCCGCTTCGGTAAGAGATACCATATTGCGCAGATGGAGCAGGCTATACGGCATTTCCCTGGGAACCACAATCAGTTTTCGCCGCTCTTTTAATACCACATCGGCAGCACGGGTTATCAGATCGTCAGAGATGCCATGGGCGATCCTGGCGACGAGTCCCATGGAACAGGGACAAATGATCATCGTTTTGTATTGGGCAGAACCGGAAGCGAAAGGGGCAAAAAAGTCATTTTTGCTATAGAATTGAAAAGGCCATGTCTGCTGTTGAAATTGGCCAATCTCCAGTTCCCAATTAAGTATGGCGTTTTCTGTCATGACCACTGCGACGGAGGAGGAAGAGGCAAATGGCACCAGTTTTTCCATCAATCGCTTCGCGTAGATAGCACCACTTGCACCACCCACGGCAAGCACTATTTTTCCAACAGAGTCCATATAAATTTTCAAAGAAAACGCATCCAATTTAAAATGGTTGCTGTAGAAATGAAAAAAGGAGGCTGTCTTTACAAACAACCTCCTTTTCGTATATGTATATATATTACGTCAGTACTTAGCGTATAACCTGTATTTTTTCCAATCTCTTACCGGAGGGAGTGATGATTTCCAGGACATAAATGCCCGGTTGCAGCAACTCTGTCTGAACAGGAAGGACGACATCACCCTCTTGTTTTCCATAGTTTCGGGATAAAACCAATTGACCCTCGCCCGAAAACAAGCGTGCGTTTACTTCTCCTGGCACGGGTAAAGTCAGGTGAATACCGGTGATGGCATCTGCCGGATTTGGGTATACAGACACATGTGCTTCGTGGAGAAAATTGTTTTCCGCACCACTCAAAAAGCCATTTGCGGTAGCTTCATCGATCGTGGCAGTGGCGGCATTTTGGTAGGCTGTACCTTTCAATAATACTGGGATGATGTGCATGTTGGCAGGCTTCCATGAAGGTGACAGTGTAAAACTGTAATTGAGCACTTTCGTATCTCCTGCTGTAAATGTACCGGAAAACGTATTGGCAGGTGCACTTGTCAGTCCAGAAACGGCTCTTGCCACGTGATGGTAAACCATCTGCGCTGCGGGAACCGGATTCGGTAGAACTTCAAATCCGCCCATCACACCATTGGCTCCACCTGCGTACGCATTCGCCTGGTTGTATCCGGTAGTGGTGCCTTTGACAGCGTCTTCTGTTAGAATCAGTGAAACATAATACTGGCCCGAAGCATTTGCCAAAAACTCTGCCTGGACAGAGACATCCAATTGGCGGGTAGTTGGATTGTACCGGGCTCCGGGGATCAATTTGGCTATCGGCGCTTTGCTGATGTCTGTTAAAAACGGCAATTCGGACGCAGAGGGATCCAATTCTGCCCCTCTGTTTACCTTCGCATTTGGAAATGCAGAGAAGGCCATGAAGTTATTGTATTCCGCATTCAGCATGGGGTCTGAAGAACCATTGTGTACAGCAACCGGAATGAAACGTTTATGATAAAAATCGTCATATCTGTCCATAAATACAGCGCCTCTGGGGCACCACTGGCACCATGTCCCGGTACCTTCTTCCACCAAAACACCTTTGTGTTCTGCGGGTACCGGTGCAGTAAGCAGGAACAGGAGTTTGTTGTTGCAGGTCTCTTCATCGGAGGGAAGCCCATTGACCTTGGTAAGGAGTACTTCAATTGTATTCTGTCCGGCTTGCAGTGTTACTTCCGGCAATGACAAAACCGATTTTTGTCCTTTCGTGAGTGAAATACCCGTGACCATTTCTTCTATAATGCCTGTATTGGTTTTAATTGTCACTTCTGCTTCTGTTATGGTGGTGGTTCCATTGTTTTTCAAAGCGACTGTAGGCGTGTCTGTTGTACCTGCAAGCTTTCCTTTTGACCATGTAAAATCAGCCATAGAGCCATCCAATGCGACAGTGGTGGCTACCGGGTTATAGGTAAATCGGACATCATCCATATAGTATAGTGAGGCGCCGTCAGTAGGATAAAAATCTGCTGAAGCGACACTATTGGTTGCATTTGAAAAGGCCCCTCGGCATTCGCCATTGATTAGAACCTTCCAGATATTCGATGTCAGGTTAATGTCGATCTCGAGGTCAAACCAAGCATTGACTGGGTAGGATGTGGTAAGCAAAGGCACTGAACTACGACTAAATGTCACCGTGCCGTTGGTGTTGAAGTTGACATCCAGCGCCCATGTCTGGCCAATTGTTTGTGTCGCTTGAAAGTTGAAATAGGCGTTTTTGGCAGTCGGTATAAACATTGCTGAACCAAAATTAAATTTGCCTGTGGTGTATCTTCCTCCAAAGGGCAGTACCAGATCTGTCGTGCCACCGGAGGCAGAGCTACTGATAATTTTCAGTGATTGCGTGCCACTGAATGCCTTCTCATTGGATACTTTGGCGTCTTCGCCGGTACCGGGCTTGTTGGACCAGGTTGTCCATTTATTATTGGATTGTGCAATGTAGGCACCATTGGCATAGGTGTCAAAATTGTCAGTAAATGTTGCCTGCCCTTGCAGGAGACAAGCATACGGAAATAGAAGAAGTGTAAGAAATCGTTTCATACATGTTTGTTTTGGTGATGAGTTTGATTAATGTATATATATAGTAAAGATACTCATTTGCAGGCAACAACGCGAGGATACATGAAAAAAACGGTTATGGGTCGATGGGTTTTTGAACGGACGTACGAAAAGTGAAATGTCAAATTGTGTCTGTACAGGGAAAATAGATAGTCGTTTGGTTTTCAAAAATGAAGAGAGAATGAATTCATGAACGGGATATTGTATGTAATAATGCTGTAATATAAAAAATGGATTCCAAACCGGTGAATTTATGCGAATGACCATGTTGACATCCAGGGTAGGGGGGAGAGGAGGGAATTGTGAGAGTGATGTATTTGCAGAAGGTTATGAATTTATCTAATATGTAATAAATACGCTTATAATCAATTAAACATGGTGAAAAACACTAATTAAAACCTGGTTTGAAAATTACATAAATTAAGCAATATGAAAAAGCGGGCGAGTTTTTCGCTTCCACATATATTAGAAAAAAATCAATATATCTAAAAAAAAGTACGCAAAAATTTGTCTGAATGCTTGCTGTAAATTACCTTTGCGTAGATGTGTGGGATGGTAGTGTCTCCACATGAGATTATAGAACCGGGTATATTTTACGCAACTTTTTGATTAGGAGCGTAGTATGTATCAAGAAATTTTGTAAACCAACCATGAGAAATTTGAAGTTTTATGCTTCCCAATCGAGTTTCGGAGCCGTTCTGGCAGTCCGGAATTTGATTGTTTTTATCCTCTCTGGAGTAAAACTTTTCCTTTTCAGGAAAAAAAATTTACAGGTCTTAACATTTTATTTATACCAAACAGACGCGCATCTCATCAACTGGATGAAGGTTTGGGTACGGCGTTATTGCCGGTTTCCTGCCGATTTTCATCCATGTGGCCTGAGCCCTGGATTAAAAGTGATTCTCATTACTTATATAACAAACCCAAACTCTTTCAATTTTCATAACCAAAACAAAATCTCATGAAAGTTTCTTTCTACAATTTTCTCAAGGGGATGACGGTGATGTTGCTCGCAGTGACGATGGGATCCGTCTCTCTGAGTGGGCAGGCATGTCCCAGTGCCCCCACGTTGAGTGATGTGGATTTTAGTCCATCTGATCCTCCGTGTACAAGCGGTGGAAACTATGCTATTTCCAACATCACACCATCTCCCACCACACCGGGGACAGGGTACCAGTATAGGTATAGTCTCGACGGTGGGGCATTTGTAACCAACACGGTCTTTTCGGGCATAGCTCCGGGGGCACACTGCCTCACGGTGAAAATCTTTGCCACGGCAAACGTGAGATGCGGTGGCAACAACTATGTGGCTGGTGACAGTATTCCCAACACATTCCGTCTCTACGGAATTTATTTGGGGACTGCAGGACCAACTGCATTGACTGGTGCTCAAATTTTGGGTAATCTCACTTGTGATGCTACAATTAATCCGGAAGGTAAAGTGTATTCTTGCTGGGATTATGAGTATTCAATTGATGGCACCTCCATTTTTGTACCTGAAGGTTATCTTGCGGCAGTCCCACCATCCAGAGGATGCCATACCATTCGTTACCGTCTGGTCCCGAAGGCAGGTGTCTCTGGTTTCTTTGGTTGCGGTACGTCAACTTCGCCTACTTCAAACAACACGAATTTTGTTTTGTTAGATGACTTGAGTGATGACAACATTACAGTCAATACAACTTGTACTGTAGATGATTCTGAAAGTGGTTCTGTGACAAGTATCACAGGTCTTCCGACGTTATCAACTGGTTTGAGTTATGAATATAGTTTTGACGGAGGGACATATGGAACTACGTTTCCAACAAACCTGACTCCAGGTTGCCATAACGTGATGATTCGTCAAATGGCAAATTGTCCTGGTTCAGTAGCGGATGGTAACTCCCCTTCCACTTGTCGAAAATCATACAACTTCATTGTCTATCCTCAAGCCCCTGTCATTACAGCGACGGCAAACACATGCAACGCCATGTTTGCCTATCCTACTGTAGACAATGTGCCTGGATTCTCAGTGGAATACAGCATCGACGGTGGTGATTGGTCGGCGGATGCTTCCACAACTACCCCTGGTTGCCATGAGATCCGGGCGAGGTATGTTTTGGAAGAGAGTTGTACGACCAACGAAGCTAGTTGTGGCGCCTGCTATGATGAATTTGTAAACAGTACGTTTGCTGGTACTTTTTCAGACAATGTTGTGTCTGCTTGCACAGATGCCAGTAACGGGGTTTATGTGACCATCTTCCCAACGGCACCAGTGATTACTGCTCCGGATAATACATGTAATTCCGCATTTACCCTTCCTTCAGTTACGGCTGTGGATGGGTTTACTGTGCAGTACAGTATTGATGGGGGTACGTACGCTGTGCCTGGCTCATTGACAATCCCAACAACACCTGGGTGTCATACAGTGAGGGCAAGGTATGTAACCACAGATGCCTGTGGTGCAACTGCGGCTTCAACCGCAGGTGACGTAGCTTCTTTGTGCGGAGTAAGCAATGAAGTGAAAGTGGTTATTTTCCCTACAGCGTCTGTGATTACAGCACCGACTAGTACATGCAACAGCATGTTTACTCTCCCCACGGTGACTGCAGTTTCTGGCTTTAATGTAGAATATAATATAGGGACAGGCTGGTTAGCCTCTCCTTCAACAACTAATGCCGGATGTTACAAAGTCCAGGCTCGATATGTACTTGCGTCAGATTGTGGAAATACCACAGCACCAGCGTATGGCACAGCAGCCTGTGATACAAGTAATTCGGTTTATGTTGTGATTTACCCTACAGCACCAGTATTAACACCTCCTACACCATCTTGTGATGCGATGTTCACACTTCCAGATGTGACACCCGTTTCAGGTTTCAGTGTAGAATTTGAGTTGAATAATTCGGGTTCGTGGGAAGCTAGTCCAAGCACAGATCTTGCAGGATGCTATTCGATTAAGGCGAGATACGTGACTTCATCCGCATGTGGAACAATTGCCGCAGGTACAGCCGGCAGTGATGCTTCTTGCGCTGAAAGTACATCTGTCAGTACCTTAATCTATCCTGCAGAACCAGTGATTGATGCCCCTGCCAATACCTGTAATACAGCCTTTACTTTACCTACAGTAAATGGTTACACAGGTTTCACAGTGCAGTACAGTATTGACGGTGTGGAATATACATCTATGGCTTCTCCTCCTTCTACAATCGGTTGTCACACTGTAAAAGCAAGGTATGTAAACACTGCTCTTTGCGGTTCTACCCCTGCCAATACTGCGTCAACAAACACAGATTGTGATGAGAGCAATGAGGTAAGCGTGGTTGTATTCCCAACTGCACCTGTCATTGGCTTTGGTGATGCATCTACCACTACATCTACAGTATGTGAGTTGGATGACCTTTCATTAACGCTCGGATATATTCAAAATGATGATCCTCTAGATGAGGGATTTGATTTGGAATATAGCAGTGACAATGGTGGAACGTGGTATACTGATGAAACTTCTTTCCTTGCTACAATGGACGATCCTGGTTGCTACCAGATTCAGACTCGCTGGACATTGGACGGTGACTGTGGCGCAACCATTGATGGTGCTGCAGGCAATACTGCCGGAGCTACCTGCGGAGTTAGTAACACACTTTCGTTAGTAGTTATACCACAAGCGCCAACCATCACTGCCACAGACAATACTTGTGCTGAAATGTTTGATTTGCCGACAGTGACTCCATTGCCAAACTTCTCTGTTGAGTACAGCATTGATGGTGGAGATACCTGGTCATTTTCTCCAAGCACAACGACTCCTGATTGTTATGATGTGCAGGCTCGTTATGTTTCAACTGCAAGTTGTGGTGCGATCAATGCTGGAACATACACAACTGGTGATGCTTGTGCCGCCAGCAATACAGTATATACAGTCATTTTCCCTTCTATGTCTGGTTTGACAATGGATGTCATGCCAATTGGTGGCAACACAGAAACAGTAACAGCTACAACGGTGACATGGTCAGCTACACCAACATCTTATCCTGGTTTTGAAATCAGATATGACATCGACGGCGAAGGTTCTTATACAAATACAACAGGTAATTTTGCCAATGTAGACGCAGGTTGTCACACTGTGACCGCAGCCTATGTGACTACGTCTGCTTGTGGTGATACACCAGCAGGAACGGAAGGAACAGGCGCTTGCTCTGTTAGTGCAGACTTTGTTGTATTCCCTGATTTGTCTGATACATTATTAAGACCATCCATTACGTTGTCTCAAAACTGTGGTGGTCCGGTAAATATTTCTACGGTAGACATTGACTTCCCTGATGGATTTTCTGTTCCTGAAGGCATGGAAATTGTCTACGGCGGTACTAATAATGGTACTCCTTATGGTCCTGTGACATTTGCTGAATTGACTGCAATCAATTTTGCTTTCAACGCAAGTGCTCCATCTCCTGGATGTAACACAATTACAGCTGCCATCAGACTGACTGAAGCCTGTGGTGATACACCAGCAGGTGAAATCAGCAGCATGGAGGCTTGGACACCTTTCCGTCCATTTGTGACATTCCCGGAAGCACCAGATTTATTTGTAGCTCCTGTATGTTCTGGAAATACATTAGATGTTCAAACTGAGGTTGCTCCACCTGCGGGTCATGCGTGGTATTATAGAATTATAGATAACACAAATGTTCCTTCGGATACATCAGCATGGCAGAACAATCCAATCTTTAACAATAGTGCGATTGGATGTTATACGGTTGAGGTGACTCCTGTAAGAACAACAAGCTGTTTCGGTATCACACCGTTGAATTGTGGTGGTAACACTGTCATCTTCCCGGTTGATCCACAATCAGCGGGTAATACATGTAATCCTGCCGTTATTTCTGACGCTTGTCTTGGAACTGCACAGACATGTATTTTACCAGAACCAGTGATGGCTATCACGCCTAATAATATTACAGTTTGTTTGGGTGATGAAGGTAAGATTGACTTGCAGTACTTCAAACAAATGGTTCCGCAGTGTCTTCTTGAAGATCCACAACCTACAGAATACGATAGTCAGGGTCCTTGGGGCGCTTTTTATTATGGTGGATTGGACGGTGCTAAAATTCAATATCAAGTAACCAGTTCTGATACGTTTGTAGTGAAAGAAGGTACGTACTTCGAAGCTGTAAACAACTTGCCAGAATTACAATGGTACGGTCAGAACGGTGAAAACTATCCAAATGTGGTTACTATTGGAGTAACTCCGTTTATTACAAAGACCTATTATGATCCAAATTATGATCAGGTTACAAGCACAGTATGTACTGGTCCTGAAGTGAAATTCAGCATCACTGTTCAGCCTAACTTCCCTGTCGTTGAGCCTTGGATGGTGAATCCAAATCAGCCAGTACAGTGTGAAGACAACACCGGCTGGATAATCCACAATGTATACAACGAGCCACCTGTGTATGCTGGATATGTAGGACCGTTTGAACCAATAAACTGGCAGTTAGCGGGACTGATGGGCTACTGGACCTATGCATGGAGCGTATCGTCTACTGCATTTTATGGAGTAACGGCATCCAACATGCCAGCCACGGCGTGTATCACAGTTCCTGCAGATGGCAATATATCGTTTGACTGGATACATTCAAACTACTACTACGGCGGAAACGATTCAGAATTTGGAGTAACGATCAACGGAGCGTTTGAAGTATTATCTTCATTTGATCCAAGTGATCTGACGATGTACGGCTATAATATGGGAACCTATACCCACTCGGTGAATGCAGGTGACCAGTTCTGCTATGTGATGAGTTCACAGATGACAGGAGTAAGCGTTAATTTGTCAAATTTCTTTTTGTTTGAGGGTACGACATCGGGATCACGTCCGGGCTGTCAGTATGAACTGTACTTTAATCCGTCTACGTCACCGAATGCAGAGCCAATAGGCAATGCGTTGGTACAGACGATTGTCGGCGACGGCAACCCTGTGAGTTTCCAGAAGGTATATATACCTGGCATATATGAAGTATGGGAGCGCTGTGGCCAGTGTGCGGAAAAAGCAGCGACATTTGAACTTTCAATCCAGGGCTTCCCAGCGATATCTGATGTAACAGAACAAGCGTGTCCGAATACTCCAGGAGGAAATACGGGAACCTTTACGGATCTGAATATCAGTCTTCCAACAGGAATTACTGTAGCGGGAGTGTATAACACATACAGCGCCGCAGCAGGAGAAGGCACAGAAGGCTTGGTTTCGAGTACGTTACCGTTTACCTATACAGGTACAACGGGAAGTTTGTACGTACGTGTAGGTCAGGATATTGACGGCGATGGTGAGTCAGATTGCTATAAAGTAGTTACGATAAACCTGAGTGTGGTAGACAGACCGATTGTGATAATGGATGTAGTAGAAGAGGCCTGTGTAACGCAGCCTGTAACAGCAACGGCAGACACATACGCGGGCAGCGGAGATGGCTTCCTGTACAACTGGTCATTGACACCATTGGCAGGCGGTCCAACAGTTACAGCCACAACAGCTAGTCAAGATTGGACATTCACAACCATTACACCTGGTGATTACGAGTTGTGCGTAAGTGTTGCTGATGCGAATTTCTATAGTTCTGTATCTGGGTTTAATGGTGCATTTGCTCCTGAAAATTGGAGATTTAACAATAATGGTGGTGATGGAGAATTCTTAATAACCCCTACACAACTGGGTGTAAGATCATGTGATGATGGATCAGAGACTCCTGTGAACACAGAGCTTTGCGTAACAGTTCCTTCATCTGGTGCCGTTGCTTTCGATTGGTTCTATGTAAGCCAGGATGCTGACGGTGCGTATTGGGATCCTTTCTACATCTCTGTAAATGGGGTTACTTCTACGGTATCTGATATTTATGGCTACATTTATCAAGATGGCAATTATGCTGTTAATGTAAATGCGGGTGATGAACTTTGTTTTGTTCAGCATTCCAGAGATTGTACTCTTGGATATAGTTTCTCAATTTCGAGCCTATTTATGTTTGAATCATTAAGCGATAGTCCACTGTGTGCGACAACAGCATGTGAAACAATCACGTTTGTAGCACCTGTAATCACATGTCCATCCGACTTTACAGTAAGCACAGATCCAGGAACATGCAGCGCATACCAGAATCTGCAGCCAGCGGGAGTGAATGCGGCATGTGCATCAGACTATCTGATCCGGTATTACACAACGGGAGCTACCACGATAGGCTCACAGGCAAGTCCGGTTACGCTGTCAGCGGTAAATGCAGTAGCCTTCAACAAAGGAGTGACTACAGTACACGCAGTAGCAGGAGTTGTAGGATTGGGAGGATTTACAGCAATAGATTCCGAGTTTGCTTCATGCAACTATACAGTGAATGTAGTGATACCCGCAACTGGACTATACAATGTAGTAGAGTTCTGGCAAGCGGAAATAGTTGATGGTATTCTGGGGCCATTCTCCCTACTGACTACGGTAACTAACAGCGCACTATTCGCAAATGGTAGTGTGGCATCGGCAACTATAACAGGACAGCGGGACGGACTATACAGAACTCGTGCCCGTGTTCGAACTACTGGTGGCATCTACAGTGGATTCAGTGGTTGGCAATTTGAGCCACTAGTATGGACACCATCAAAGAATGTTCTAGTGACTAACTTAGGATTTACACGCAGCGATACAGGCATTCCCTCCGATAGTGTTCTAGATACCTTTACCTACGGTAATCGGTGGGTTGCCATTGGTGATCACTGGTCAACTTATGTAGAATATCTATAATATGTTGGAGTGAAGACAATCCGGAATGGCTATCATTTGATACCACTAATTCCGGAGGTAATTGGATGCGAGTTAGATTGCCAAATGATTTCTGTTGTGGATTTGCTTAAATAATAATACTATGCCAATATATAGCACACCATTTGAATTTGATTGCATTAATGTTAATGTTAAGACAGGCATTGTCTGTTTGCCTCTAATTGACAATTGCGATATATTAGACCCTGAGCAGCCGGATAACTGGTACACATACGACGGTGGCGAATGGAACAATAACCTTTGCCAGACTGATGAATGTTAC
>JAUMBK010000282.1:0-9634 GCA_032115795.1 Saprospiraceae bacterium
TGATCTCAGGCTGGATTAGTGCGCGAGTATGGACGAAAGGTCTTGCCAGGCAATATCGGACTGCTCTCCTGTCGTCATGTTTTTGACGGTTACCGTGTGGTTGATGCGCTCGGTTTCGCCGATAATGCCCACAAGAGGGATGTTTCTGGCATTGGCATACGACATTTGCTTTTTCATTTTTGCCGGCTCGGGATAGAGGTCACAGGCAATGCCCGACTGGCGCAATTGAGAGAGCAGTTTGAAAGCTTCCAGGTGACTTTCCATATCCAACGCAACGAGCAGTATCGCAATGTCGGTATCCAGTTTTTCCGGAAAAAGACCTAGCTCTTCCATTGCATCATAGATTCTTTCCGCGCCAAAGGAAACGCCCACACCAGAGACTCCCTTTAAACCAAAAACGCTGGTCAGTTCATCGTATCGTCCTCCTCCTCCAATGCTGCCCATGGAGAAGCCCGGGTAAGCGTTGCCGTCGACTTTTACTTCAAAAATACAACCAGTGTAGTAGTTGAGGCCCCTGGCAAGGCTGACATCAAAAGTCAATTCAGGCACTGTGTCTCCAAGGTATGTGAAGACTTCTTCCAGTTCTTTCAATCCTCTGGCTCCTTCGCTTTCGGGAGCAAATGCTTCTTTGAGGGATTGCCTTGTCCCTGTTTGCAGGAGTTGGAGGACTTTTTCTGCCTGTGCGGCCCCGATGCCGCGTTCTGCCATTTCCTTTCTAACGCCATCGGCACCGATTTTATCTATTTTGTCAATGGCGATGGTCATTTCCATAAATTTATCTGCGATACCGGCAGCTTCGGCAAGGCCAAACAATACTTTTCTGTTGTTGATGAGGATCTGAACAGAGACATTCAGCCTGCGGAATACTTCCGCATAAATTTGAGCTAATTCTGCTTCGTACATCAAAGCGTCGGAGCCGACAACATCGACATCGCACTGGTAAAATTCCTGGTATCTGCCGCGCTGAGGTCTGTCGGCCCGCCACACCTGTTGTATCTGGTATCTCTTAAACGGGAGGTTTATTTCGTGTTGGTGCATGACGACAAAGCGGGCAAAAGGCACGGTCAGGTCATAGCGCAAGCCACGTTTTGAGATGGCCGGAACCAATTTCATTGCATCTCTGGCTTCGAGCAGGCTATCCGGCACATCGGCCATAAAATCACCGTTATTTAACACTTTAAACAGCAACCTGTCTCCCTCTTCGCCATATTTGCCTGTGAGTGTTTGCAGACTTTCCATTGCAGGGGTCTCTATCGGAAGGTATCCAAACGTGCGAAACACGTTCTCGATGACAGAGAAGATGAAATTGCGCCTGATGACCTGGTGGGGCAGGAAATCTCTGGTACCTTTGGGGATGGCTGGTTTTGACATTGGCTGCGTGCTGGTTTTATTTTTTTTCCGGCAAAATGTTGATATTCAATTCTTTGAGTTGTTCCTGGTGGATGGGTGAAGGGGCATCGATCATCATGTCCCTGCCCTGGTTGTTTTTAGGGAAGGCGATGAAGTCACGAATGGAGGATTGTCCGTTCATCACCGCACACAACCTGTCGAAACCAAAGGCCAGTCCGCCATGGGGAGGAGCACCGTATTCAAATGCACCGAGAAGGAAGCCAAACTGTGCTTCTGCTTCCTCTTTGGTAAAACCAAGCAGGTCAAAATTTCTGGATTGCAACTCTCTGTCGTGAATTCTGATGGAACCACCTCCAATTTCTGCTCCGTTGATGACGAGGTCGTATGCATCTGCTTTCAGCGATTTCATGGTTTCATGGTCCCCATGGAGCATGCGCGGAATGTCTTCTTTTTTAGGTGAGGTGAATGGGTGGTGCATGGCATGGAATCGGCCTGATTCTTCATCCCATTCCAGCAATGGAAAATCGACGACCCACAGCGGTTTGAAATCGCCCGGCTGCATCAGTTGTAGCCGGCGCCCCATTTCCAGGCGCAATTCACTGAGTTGTTTCCTGGTTTTCTCTTTTTCACCACTGAGAACAAACAGAACGTCGCCTTTCTCTGCCCCACACGTCTCTGCCCATTGTTGCAATATGTCATCAGAATAAAATTTGCCGACGGATGATTTGATGCTGCCGTCCTCCTGGTATTTTACATAAACCAGTCCTTTGGCGCCAATTTGTGGCCGTTGCAACCATTCTGTCAGGTCCTTGATGTCTTTATTGGAATAGCTTTCTGCGATTTTTTTCACGCAGATGCCTACGACCAGTTCTGCCTCATCAAACACACCAAAGCCATGGCCTTTGGCAAAGTCGTTCATTTCGACAAACGGCATACCAAAACGCAGGTCGGGCTTGTCGGAACCATATAGCCGCATGGCTTCATCATACGACATGCGGGGGAATGTGCCCAGGTCGATGCCCAGCGTATGCAAAAACAGGTGCCTTGTCAGCCCTTCGAACGTATGCAGAATATCTTCGATGTGGACAAAGGCCATTTCACAATCGATTTGGGTAAATTCAGGCTGTCTGTCTGCCCGTAAGTCTTCATCTCTGAAGCATTTTACAATCTGAAAGTATCTGTCCATGCCCGCCACCATCAGGATTTGTTTGAATGTCTGAGGTGATTGCGGCAAGGCATAGAACTGCCCTGGATTGAGCCTGCTCGGGACGACAAAATCTCTTGCTCCTTCTGGCGTACTTTTAATCAGAAAGGGTGTTTCAATTTCAACAAAGCCCTGGCCATCCAGATATTTTCTTGTTTCCAAGGCCAGTTTCGACCTGAAAATAAGGTTGTTCTGGACAGGTGTTCGCCGGATGTCCAGGTATCTGTATTTCATTCTCAGGTCATCGCCTCCGTCGGTTTCGTCTTCAATTGTAAATGGAGGAACTTTCGACTCGTTTAAAACGATGAATTCTTTTACTTCAATCTCAATGTCACCGGTTGCTCTCTGTGGGTTTTTACTGGAACGTTCGCGGACGATGCCGGAGGCCTGGACTACGTATTCCCTGCCGAGTTTTCTTGCTCTGGTACACAATTCAGCATTTTCGTCCATGTTGAAAACCAACTGCGTGACACCATACCTGTCACGGACATCAACGAAAGTCAATCCTCCAAGATCACGTCCTTTCTGGACCCAGCCGGAAATCGTTACTTCTTTGCCCGCATCCGAGATGCGCAACTGACCACAATCATGCGTTCTGAACATACATTTTGTTTTAAATCCGGCTGCAAAGGTAGGGTTTTATTTAGGAATTGTGGGCTTCAAAATCAGATACCGATGCTTGATTTGCACAAGTTGCAAAGAGGGCGAAAACAGCCAGCCCACCATGGCCATGACCTTAGTCTATGACGGTAATGTCCCCTTTGAGCCATTCAGTTGACTGATCTTTGTACGTCACTTCCGCAATCCACACATAGACTCCCTGCGCCATGGGGTAGCCGTTGCGTGTGCCATCCCAGCCTAGTGACGGATTGCCCGGCTCAATATCGGAAACTGTAAAAACCATATTTCCCCACCTGTCGTACACAGTCAGTAAATTGATTTTTGATACGGAAGATTTTACCGGAAAGAGGGTGAACTGATTGTTTCCACCCGTATTCCTGCGCGTCATTATATTGGGGGCAACGATGCCTTTATCAAATCTGACGCGTATCAATACATCATCGGTTTGGCTACACCCATTCTGGTCTGTCACAGTGATTGTATAGCGGGTATCTGCTTCCGGATTTGCTTTTGGGCGAAGGCAGTCACGGCAGTTGAGTGATTCACCCGGGGTCCAGGTAATGCTTTGTCTGTTTGCCTCTGCCAAAGTGGTGAAGGCAGAGAGGTCCACCTGGTCAGAATATGCAATTGTGGTGTCTCTGCCGGCGTTGACAGCAAAATTCACAGGGCTGTCAATGAGAATTTCTCTTTTCAGTGTACAGCCGTTGCTATCTGTGATAACCAGTTCACGTTTGCCTGAGGAGACTGTTATTTCTGTATTTTGAGAAACAGTTTTAGTATCAAGCAACCAGGTAAATGGGGGTGTACCCTCTTTGGGTGGTAGGATAGTCAATTTACCAAATTCCCCAAAACATTTGGGTTGAAGTATATTCAGAGGCAATTCCCGTGGGCCGGTAATTTTTGCGATGACCTTTTCGGTGGTAGAGGAACATCCGTTTTTTTCATTGAAGGCAGTGAGGGTCACTGTGCCACTGTCAGCAACGGTTAGGGAAGAACTGATGGTATTCAGCATATTTTGGACTGACCAGCTATAAATGGTAAATGGCTGGGGCTTGTCAACCTGTAAAATGATGTCCTTCTCCTGGCAAGGGATGGCAGATGGTCCTGAGATGTTTGCTTCGGGTCTGTCAAAATTTTCCTTTACTGGAACTTCGACCGTGGTTTTACATCCATAAATGTTTGTAACTGTAACACTCACGGGAGTGCCTGACGTGATCGTCAGTGAATCAGACTCGATGGAATTGGTACCTGCACGCCAGAGATATGTATTTTCCGGATTGAATTTTTTATCCACCGCTTTGGATTGCGGGTAGCGGCAGGACAGGAAGATGGAATCCAGTGCTACATCCGGAGCATCAAGAAACGCGCTGACAGTGATTGTTTTGGTATGCTTGCATCCATTCGGGCCGATGGCGGTGATTGCATAATTGCCTGCAGAGTTGAGTAAAAGGCCATCGTTTATCTGATTTCCTTTTTCATCAAAAAACAATATGCCTGCGTCTCCGGAAAGCCGGAGTGGCGTTTGAGGTTGCAGGCAAGTGATATTGTCCGCCTGAAGTGTAAAGGATGGCAGAGTTTTATCTTCTACGATGCGCACATTCCTTTCAGTAGTGCATCCGTTGGCATTGAGTAATGTCAGCGAATAGATGCCGGGGACCGAAAGAGAAGGGGAAAGCGTGGTTTGGTTGGTATAGGCTGACGGTCCTGACCATGCAAACGAAGTATAGTTTGCTGCATATCCCGATGGGAAGACAGAGGGAGACTGGCAGGTCAGGGTGAGTGACGGTGAAAGAACGAGTACAGGTCTGGTCGTATCGATCAATATTTCTGCCTGGATGGTCGCAGTACAACCGCTGGCAGATGTCGCTGTGAAAGAAAATATACCGGGTAATGTGGAAGCAATGGTGGGAGAAGAGCCGGACTGGCCTGCGGGTCCATTCCAGGAGACCGTTGCCGGAAGCGAACTTGTCAGTGTGACAATTCCGGTTGTCTTTTTGCAGGTAATTGTATCTTTGGTTACTGTCAGAACCGGGTATTGTTTTGCTGACGGCAGCAGGAGCGAGGTTGTATATGTACATCCATTTTCGCCGGTGACCGTCAGGGTGTATATGCCGGGGCTGTTGAATACCTGGTTTGGGGATGTAGAGCCAGTGCCCGACCAGCTGTACGTATAATTGTCGTCGGCACTGATTCTGAATCCACCCTGGTTGGTCGCACATTGAATGGAGTCAACTGAGATGGAAATGACGGGAGTGGCAAGGTTGCCTGCAATGGTGACTGTATCTGTTTTGCGGCATCCCTGATTGTCAAACACTTCCAGAAAGTAATTGCCCGGATTCATAGCAATCAGGGATGTGTTGGTGAATACTTCCTGCCCGTTGCTTATCCAGTTCCAGCGGCTTACAGGCGAGAGAGGTGTAAAATTGACCTGGGTTTGCCTTTTCAGGCAAGTTAACGTATCTGGCTTTGACAGGGAATAGAGCACTTGTGCGGGAAGTTCGCTGACAAGCACACTGTCTGACTTTTGGCAATCCTCGCCAATAAACAAGGAGAACACATAATATCCTGGTTTTGTCACGGTGATAGTGTCCCTGTTTGCAGACTGATAACGAATTCCCGGCCCATGCCATGAAAGGCTGTCAAAGGCGGAAGAAACGACAATCACGACATTGGTTTCTGTATTTGTGCATGTCAGGGGACCTTCCACCTGGGTTTGATATATATAATCGGGTGCTTCAAAGAATACGTCTACCATTGCTGTGCCCGTACATCCATTTGTCCCGGTGGTTTGCACCTGATACGACCCTGCCTGGCTGGCATCGATATTTTGTGCCTGCTGAGTGGACTTGTCCGGCAGGGTCCAGGTGAATGGCCCGATTGGGGTGCTGGACGAGGCGGCAAAAAGCGAAGTGACCGGCGACGTACACGAAATGATGGGTACTCCAATGATGGAAACATCTGGTTGTTCAAAATCTCCCTCCACTTCAGCGAATGTCTCTTTGGTGCAACCGGCATCATCTGTGACAGTGACAATGTACGTACCCGGCGCATTGATGTTTATGTACTGTTGTCCTGCACCTGTGGTGATAGATCCATCTGGGGTGCTCCACTGGTAGCTGTATGTATTTCCTGCAGGAACGGCATTGGCCGAGAGGACACCTTCCGGATTCTGGCAGTTTAGGAGGGGAGGGGATGAAATTTCGGCGTCGAATTCCTGCAGGAAGACAGTTATTTCTTCTTCGTCGTTACAGAATTCGCTAAAGAAAATATCGTCTATGGCAAAATCATTGCCACCGGCAGCGGTGTTTTGGTTGGTAATGCAAATCTCGACATTCGTATTGCTGCCTGAATTCCAGATGGTGTAGAACTCTTCCCAATCGCATACCGCCCCGGAAAGATTAAACGGGCTGCCCAGTAAGACTCCATTGATGGAAAATTGAAGGATGGCGGGTGAGGCCGGATTGACGGACGTTGCAAATGCCTGGAAGATGTAATTGCTGTTGGGATTTACGGTGATGTTCTGGCACCAAACTTCCTGAAGTGCTGATGCACCATTGACCACCATCATATTTCCTCCACCGGTATGGTCGCTGCAGGCGGAAAAACCATTGTGGACGAAATTTGGATTGGTGACTATGGTGTATGTCCCTTCGGGATACATCTCGTTCTGGTTGCCCGGTAGGTCCTGGACAAAGGAATAATCGGTCGTAAATCCGGTATTGCCGCTGCTGAAGTCACCATTGAGAATCTGGTTTGTGCTGGGTACACCTAATACGCTCAAGGTATAGGTTGTTGTTTGGGTGACGAGGACTGTTGGACTCAGTGACGTATTGTTTGCATAGCCATCCGAGCCCGTCCATTCAAAGCTAAAGTATTCCCCAGTGATGTCTGCGGGAATGACGACGTTGCCAGGTGCACAGATGGTAATATCCTGTGGCATTGAAATGGAAAAATTGCAGTCTTGTGCGACTCCTTTGTGAAAAAGCGCGACCAGCACCAACATACTTGCAGAAACCAATTTCATCAAGTCCCGTTTTCAACGATTAATAAAAGATGGCAAAATAACAATTTGCTTTCATTTTGTGCATTTTGATTATAAAATTAGCGGTTTGATCAATGCTTTTCCTGCCATGATGTGTTGTTGGGCTGATGTAAAAAAGTGGAAAAGTCGGTTGTTCTCCAAGGTTGATTCAAATGGTATCGTATCTTTGTAGTTTTAATATGAAGAAAGAATGAATCGCATCATTTGTAGTTTTCTATTTCTTTTGAGTGTTTTCTCCTTGGTGAGCCAGTCTGGGGATGCGAAAACGAAAGTGCTTTCGGCGTTTCGCACCGCAGAACCTGTCACTGTGGATGCAAAACTGAATGAAGTAGTCTGGCGTGCAGCAGAAATGGGAGGTCAGTTTGTACAAATGGAGCCGGTGCCGGGGACGCAACCATCTTTTGCTACAGAGGTACAGTTTGCGTATGACAACAATGCCATTTACATAGGGGCCCGTATGCATGATCCGGAACCTGAAAAGATATTGCATGAATTTTCTTTACGCGACCAGGAGGGCAACGCAGATAACTTTAGTTTTTTTGTGGATACGTACAAGAGCGGGCTCAATGGTTTTTTGTTTACCGTAACCGCATCTGGCGTGCAGCTTGAAGCCATTGTTTCCAATCAGATAGATGACACAAACTGGAATGCGGTGTGGGAAAGTGCGGTTCGGATAGACTCGCTGGGATGGGTAGCAGAAATTCGGATTCCGCTTTCGTCACTTCGATTTCCATCTGAACAGCAGCAATCATGGCGAATTCAGTTTGGCAGGGAAATACGCCGTTTCAGGGAAACTTCCTTTTGGTCACCCATTGATCCGACAATCCGCGGCTGGGCACAGCAATCGGGTCTTCTTGAGGGCATCCATGATATTGTCAGCCCTGTTCGTTTGTCTGTGACACCGTATTTGTCTGCCTATTTGAATACGACGTTGGATCCTTCGGCGGGTTCAGGTAAGTTATCGGCAGGGAATGCCTACAGTGCAGGGCTGGATTTGAAATATGGCATCAACGATGCGTTTACGCTGGATATGACGTTGGTTCCAGACTTTGGCCAGGTAATCTCGGACAGGCAGGTGCTGAATTTGTCTCCCTTTGAAGTCTTTTTTGAAGAAAACAGGCAGTTTTTTACCGAGGGAACCGAATTGTTTAACAAAGGCAGGCTGTTTTATTCCCGTAGAATTGGCAGCAGACCCCTTCATTATTATGATGTATACAATCAACTGAAAGAAGGCGAGACGGTGGTCAGCAATCCGGAAACCAGTCAATTGTACAATGCCACAAAAATTTCTGGCAGGACAGTGAAGGGGACGGGCCTTGGTTTTTTTAATGCACTGGTTGGGTCAGAGGAAGCCATTGTGAGGGACCTTTCGGGCAAAGAGCGGGCCATCAACACCAATCCAATTTCCAATTACAGTGCATTGGTTTTTGATCAAAATTTGCCAAACAACTCCTACGTCAGCGTCATCAATACCAACGTGTATCGACTGGGGGCAGATATGGATGCCAACGTCACCGGTACCTTTTTTGGATTGCGTACAGCTGACCAGAAATTTGAGGTACAGGGTTCAGGCGCTGTATCGCGGCAAGTCTTCTCTGATATGTCTATTGTTGGTCACACGTACAATGTTTCTGCAGGCAAGGTAAGCGGAAAATGGACATATGCCCTCCTTCATGGTGTTGAGTCGGACAAGTATAATCCCAACGACATGGGATTTTTATACAGCCCCAACGAAAAGTATTTTGGTGGCACGGGATCTTTTGTTGAATACAAGCCGTCGATTGCATCATTGCAACAGGTTCGGCTGACGGCATCTACAACATATGCCATGTTGTATAAGCCTGATGTATTCACTGGTTACAATGTCAGTTTTGATAATTTTATTCTTTGGAAATCGAGGTTTGCTGTTGGTTGGAATGCCCGGCTGGAACCCGTGGGCGCATATGATTATTTTGAGCCCAGGACAGTCGATTTCAGTAAATTTCTTGCGATCCCCGGCAATTATGTCGTTGGTGCATTTGTATCGTCAGATTATCGCAAGCCATTTGCATACGATGTCAGGGTAAGTTATCGCTGGTTTGACGCAGAGGGAAGGCATACAGCGACCATCGGTGTATCACCACGGGTCAGGTTTTCAGACAAATTGTCGATTTTCCCTTCATCCGGATTAACCTTTATTACTGACGAGCCGGGCTATGTAAATCGCACGATTTTGACTTTCATTCCGGATGGTTTGTTGTCAGATGATGTGCTTATTGGGACCCGGAACAGGGTGATTGTTGAAAATTCCTTCAGCGGCCGGTATTTATTTAACAGTGTAATGGGTTTGAACATACGGGTTCGCCATTACTGGGATGTAGTCAGGTATGCGCAATTTGGCCGGCTGAAAGAGAATGGTTATGCTGATGTGTTGGTAT
>JAUMBK010000283.1:0-11461 GCA_032115795.1 Saprospiraceae bacterium
AGAGTAGAGTTGTTGTACTGCCCCAAATAAACACGAAGGCGCGTCCCTCTGCTGTGAGCCGCCCATCGCGCCTCGGGCAGCATGGTCGAGTACGCCAGCCCCAATAAATCTGTGGAGCACCGTCCCACTTGAAACGTGTATTACCACTACTTTGTGTCGCGGCCATTTCAACGTGTTGCAATGCTTTCAATACACCGGCTTCGGCACAACCAATTTCCATCACCCTTCGATTTACCAGCGGTCCCTGCCATTGTTCAATAAATGGAATGACTTCTTCCGCAGTGACTTGTTTCTGGATCTGAAAATACCTTGCTTTATCGGCGTGGAATGCAAACATAATGACTTAATTTCCTGTAAAAGTGGGTTTCCGTTTTTCTGCAAAGGCAGTGGCTCCCTCTCTGGCATCCCTGGTTACCAAAAGTTTACCAAAGGTGCGATATTCGTCCTGGTATCCTTCGTCACTTCCGCAGGCAGGACTGTGTACCAGGCGAATGCATTCCTGTATTGCAAGCGGCGCTTTGGTTGCTATGATACGCAATAAATCCATTGCCTTCGCTATCATTTCTCCCTGTGGTATGACATAATTTACCAATCCCAGACGGAGCGCCTCCTCTGCATTGATCATCGCACCTGTAAGGAGCATTTCAAGGGATTTAGCTTTGCCTACAAGTGCCGTCAATCTTTGGGATCCTCCGTATCCCGGAACTAACCCCAGGTTAACTTCTGGCTGGCCAAAGCGGGCAGAATCAGCTGCAATCCTCATATGGCATGCCATCGCCAATTCACAGCCACCACCAAGGGCAAAGCCATTGACACAAGCAATCACCGGAGCGTGAAACCTTTCGATTAAAAAGAAAATATCCTGACCTCTTTTTGATAACGCCGATCCCTGGGCTGCATCCAGACTGGCGAATTCCTTGATATCTGCGCCCGCCACAAATGCCTTATCACCTGCGCCCGTAATGATGACGCCTTTTACATTTCCATCGCCCTTTCGGCGTAGAAAAAATTCTTCCAGCTCAGTGAATACCTGTTTGTTCAGGGCGTTTAAGGCTTCAGGCCTATTGATGGTTAATGTGAAAAACTGATCGTCCTGGTCTACAATTACCAATCTATCCGACATGCTCTATCTGGGTTTAGGGGTTAAAAATAGTTCGGCCATCATACAACGGACGCTTCCTCCGCCAAATTTTTCGATGGTGGGTATACTTAGTGGAAGTAATTCCGTATGTGCAGATAAAGCCTTGATCTGATTTTCCTCCAAACTTTCAAAAGCGGTTTGAGAAAGACACAGATATCTCTTCTTATTCGTGCCATACACTTCCAGCATATTTCCGGCAAAGTGCTCCATTTGGTGGAAGGTAATCTCTATCAGTTCTTTGCCACTATCGGCGATCGTTTGGACAACCACGTTTTTTTGAGCGTCATTTGTCATTGCTTCCAGGCAAACAACGGCGAAATCCTGACCCACCGCCATCATCACATTGGTGTGGTAGATTTCATTTCCCTTTCTGTCGTGTGCAGAAAATAAACACGGCTTCATACCCGTAAGGGTACAAAATTTATCCACTAAACTTGCAGACGTACGGGGGCTCAGACATGCATACGCAATCCGGTATTCTCTGTCAAGAACCATGCTACCCGTCCCTTCAAGAAACTGCGGAGGTTCTTCCTTTTCATAAAAGTCAAACGAATACCTGTTGGATACCTGGTACTGTTGGTTTACAATCGCAAGCACATCTTCCCTCCTTTCTATTCTTCTGTTTTCGGCAAACATGGGATAGGTAATCACCTCCCCTCCTTCGTGAAAACTCACCCAATTGTTAGGGAAGACGGCATCGGGCTTGACAGGATCGGCGGTATCTTCAATTACCAGAATATGTACGCCTTTTTCCTGGAGGATGGATACCATGTGATCAAATTCACTTTGTCCCTGTTTTCGTAACACGCCTGTGTCCGTGACGGGGTCACTTGTCTGGAACGCATTATTGACTGCCGTTTGACTGTTGAAGCCAAAGTTTGCGGGCCGTATCATCAGGATGTGCTGTGTAAGCTGTCGCATTGTCAGAATTTGACGCGAAGATAGGAATTTCGACCTCTCAGAGAACGATAAAAGGTGAAAAAACACAGAACTATTCAAAGTAAACTTTTTTCTTTATATAAAATAATATTTGTATATATAATTCATAATCAAGAAAAAACAGGAAGAGAGTTAAAAATTAGTTAAAAAGAGTATCAATAAGTTATAAATATTTCAAAATAATGCGATTTGTATTACAATAACCCGTATCTTTGTTACGATATTGAATATTACGCTCTAAAGTGAGCATTTTTTATTCACCTTTTTCTTTTTTATTTAATTTTATTTTAATGAACATTTTCGTTGCTAAACTAAACTACAGAACTACTTCTGAAGCATTAGCAGATCTTTTTTCACAGTACGGTGAAGTAGTCTCAGCAAAAGTTATTATGGACAAGGACACTGGCAGATCAAAAGGGTTTGCATTTGTAGAAATGGGCAGTGAGGACGCTGGAATGGCCGCCATTGCTGGCTTGAATGAGACACAGTTTGAAGGTCAGACTATCGTTTGCAAAAAAGCAGAGCCAAGACCTCAAACTCCACGTAGAGATAACAATTTTAAGCCAAGAGAGCGCAGATATTAAGAAAGGATATTAAAATTGCATCGACAAGGCCATTCTTTACAGAGTGGCCTTTTTTTTTACCACCCCATTCCATTTTATACGTGTTGATGAGTGGGAATGTACAGGTTCATTCACCTTGCAGGATATAATTGCTGCGTGATAAGAATGGCTGTCATGCAGAAATCTAGACAGAATTGTTATTTTTGCGCACTAAATCATTGAGTTTATGCATCACCTCACGGAACAGGAAATTATCAGAAGGGAGAATCTTCATAAGCTTGTTGAAGCAGGTATCGAACCTTACCCAAGTACCACATTTAACACAAATGCTTCTGCGCTTGAAATTACAACTCAGTTCTCTGCTGACAGCGGCTTCTTTCAAGAGGTTTCTTTGGCAGGAAGGCTGATGTCAAAACGCATTATGGGAAAGGCCTCTTTTGCTGAATTGCAGGATTCCACCGGTAGAATACAGATATACATTAACCGTGATGATATCTGCCCTGGTGAGGATAAATTGCTGTATAATGATGCATTTAAAAAGTGGTTTGATCTCGGTGACTTCATTGGAGTCAGAGGCTTCGCTTTTTTTACTCAGATGGGTGAATGTACAATTCACGTAAAAGAATTGACCCTTCTTTCCAAATCACTCAAGCCACTGCCCGTCGTCAAGAAGGATGAAGCAGGCAACATATATGACGCTTTTACCGACCCTGAACAGAGATACAGGCAGCGATATGTCGATCTTGTCGTCAATAGCCATATCAAGGATGTGTTTGTCAAGCGGACAAAAATGTACAATTCCATCCGAGAATACCTGAATACCCGTGGCTACCTTGAAGTAGAAACGCCCATACTCCAACCTCTATATGGTGGAGCAGCTGCAAGGCCTTTTACTACGCATCATAATACGCTGGATATGAAGTTATACCTTCGTATCGCCAATGAACTGTATTTGAAAAGACTGATTGTGGGTGGCTTCGATGGTGTGTATGAATTCAGTAAAGACTTCCGAAATGAGGGTATGAGTCGTTTTCACAATCCTGAGTTCACCCAAATTGAGCTTTATGTCGCCTATAAAGATTATGAATGGATGATGAACCTGGTAGAAGAAATGGTGGAAAAAGTCGCCATCGATTTGCATGGTACTACACAGGTCCAGGTTGGTGAAAACCTCATCGACTTCAAACGTCCCTGGAAACGTTATTCTATGTTTGAGGCAATCGAACATTTTACGGGGATAGACATCAGTGACATGGATGAAGCGGCCTTGCGTGAGACAGCAAAAAAAATGCACATTCCGGTTGACTCCAGCATGGGCAAAGGAAAAATCATAGATGAGATATTTGGCGAAAAGTGTGAAGGGAATTTGATTCAGCCCACCTTCATCACTGATTATCCTGTGGAAATGTCTCCGCTGGCTAAGAAACACGCTACAAAGCCAGGCTTGGTTGAACGTTTTGAGGCTATTTGCAATAAAAAAGAAATTTGCAATGCCTTCTCCGAATTGAATGACCCAATCGATCAAAGACAGCGTTTTGAGGCCCAGCTTGAACTGGGCAAAAGGGGGGATGAGGAAGCAATGATGCTGGATGAAGACTTTCTCCGATCGCTGGAATACGGCATGCCTCCAACAGCGGGCCTTGGTATTGGCATGGACCGTCTTGCCATGATCATGACAAACCAGCCATCCATACAAGACGTTCTGTTTTTTCCTCAGATGAAACCTGAGAACAAACATTGAAAGCCTTTGGATATGCCCTGGCCGGCATTCGATCCTTATTTCTTTTTGCAGGGATGCTGGTATATATCATCGTATATGCCAGTAGTTGTATTTTTAGTGCGCATTCAAAGGTGCGTGCACTGCGTCTACGCAAGCATTTTTTAAAGTACTGGTGTCTTCCGGTGCTGAATATACGCATTACAAAAAGAGGCCATCCCGCCACATTTCCCGCGTTGTACGTGTGTAATCACCGTTCTTTTGCGGATCCCATTGTCCTTTGCCGCTATCTCAAAGCCTTCGTCATTGCAAAAGCGGAGGTAAAACATTACCCTGTAATCAATTGGGGCGCAGAATTAACTGGTGTAATTTGGGTCAACAGACAGGATCAAGAGTCACGCAGTCAGGCAAGAAACACACTCGTTGACACAATCAAGTCGGGATTTAATGTACTTGTGTTTCCTGAAGGAACTGTGGGGATCACACCTGACACATTGCCGTTTAAAAAAGGAACGTTTATGGAGGCAGCTATGCATGGAATTCCTGTCATTCCAGTGGCAATTGAATTCCGATCCAGGCAGGATCTTTGGCTGGTCGAAAAATTTATTCCTCAGTTTTTATTTCAGTTTTCAAAATTTCGGACTGAGGTAAAAATCTCATTTGGCGAACCTATCTATGGTCACTCCGGCGAACATATACACTCCCAGGCATTTGCATGGGTCAATGCTACATTACAAGAGATGCAGGCCGGCTGGTCTACTGCCTTTGATCCAGCCTAATCTTTCTTTTGTGGTTTAAATCGGATGGAGAGTGAATTGACACAATGCCTCACATTTCTTGGAGTAAGCCTCTCCCCATGAAAAATATGGCCAAGATGGCCTTTACATTCGGCACAAACGATTTCGGTTCGTCGACCGTCTTTGTCAGGCACCCTCTCCACAGAAAATTCTACTTCATTATCAAAGGCTGGCCAACCGCAGCCGGAATGAAATTTGTGCGATGACTCATACAGTTTGGCATTGCAATGCCTGCAAACGTAATGCCCATCTTCAAAAAACTGATCATATTCGCCAGTAAATGGCGGTTCAGTGCCTTTATGGAGCAATACATATGCTTCGTTGGCTGTCAGTTCATTACGGACCTTACTCATGCTGGTTTTTGATTAAATTCGGAAATGATGTACTCAATTTCTCCAGTTTTGGTGGAATCGTGAATGCACAATACGCTTGTGCGGGATTATTTTCGTAGTAATTCTGGTGATAATTCTCTGCAATATAGAAGACCGTTGCAGGGGAGATTTCTGTAACAACCTTGCCCTCCCACCAAAGATTACCTACCGTTTCCCTTGAATGGATGGAAGTTTCTTTTTGCCTGTCTGTAGTGTAAAAAATGGCAGACCTATATTGCGTGCCAACATCTGCCCCCTGCCGGTTTAATGTTGTGGGGTCGTGTACTTTCCAAAACACTTGCAGCAGTTGGTCTAATGAAACCACATTCTGATCAAAACGGATTTCAATCACTTCTGCATGGCCGGTATGTCCACCACAAACCTCCTTGTAGGTTGGATTTTCTGTACTCCCACCCATGTAGCCAGAAGTAACGGAATCAACACCTTTTACTTTTACATATACTGCTTCAACACACCAAAAACATCCTGCCCCAAGGTAAATTACGTCCATTCCAACTTTTATCGGTGTAACAGAGAAGCAGTGGTAATGTTCATGGTTTATCTCTATACGAATGAAGTTTTTGAATTGAGACTTCCATTTGACAATTCCAGTATTTCCTGGCAATGGGCCTGCAGCAAATGGAAATCATGTGAGATCCAGAGAGAGGTAAAAGGGTGCTGATCGTAAAAATGGTAGATCAGTTCGCTAATTTCGGCCAGACTTTTCCAATCAAGTGCAGAAAAAGACTCATCAAAGATGACAAATTCTGGCTCAACAAGCATGGTTCTGATTAGTACGATCCGCTGCAACTGCCCACCAGAAAAAGCTTCTGGCAATTTCGATAGTTCGTCCCAGCGCAACCCAGCCTTCTCTACGGTTTTTCTTAACTCCTGCATTTTTTCCACATGCTCCTTTTTAGGAAAATGGCATGCTATGATTTCCTTCAACTGTGCGACCACAGGCATGCCGGGATCCAGGCTAAGCATTGCATCCTGATGCACAAGCTGTACTTTGTTTTTACTTGACAATGAATTCCATCGTATTTCCCCACACAAAGGGGTTAATTCTCCCACGAGAAGTTTAGCCAAGGAACTCTTACCTTCGCCAGATTTACCCAGCAAACCGTAAAATTTGCCCGGCATGAATGAAAAGGACACATTAGCCAGAATGCCTTCGTCTGCACCATTCTTTTTTTGATAGGATGGCGATGAAGAGTAAGAAAATGAAAGATGGTTTATTTCCAGTACAGGGATTTGATTTAACGATACAGACGGGTATTCTGCCGATTTGGTTTTCAACGCAAGCGAAGGACCCCTTGCTATCTCATTGAGTGGCAACGGAGCGATTGAAGCCCCTAATCCCTCACTTACTCCTCCCCTATCCAAATAGAGTGCGGCATTTGCAAAGCGTGCAATCTGGTCTGCATTGTGTGTGATGAGGATCCATGTACATCTGGATTGTGTGTGGTAAGTTTGCAACATTTCCATGATGATTTGGGCTGTATCTCTATCAAGGGAAGCAGTCGCTTCATCGGTCACAATGATTTTTGGTTTTCTTGCAATAGCAAGGGCAACCAAAACGCGCTGGAGTTGTCCGGTAGACAATTGGTGAGGAAAAGAGTGCATTACTTTTTCATCATCAACTTTCGCATGACATAGGTATCTTCTGAATTCCTCCATAACTCCCAATCGTATTACAGGGTCTTGGCTTGCGAGAAAGGGTAATTGAGAGCGCAGGCGCAAATATGGGTTAAAAGCAGCCATTGGATGTTGCCATATGATTGCCGTGTTTGATGCTATTTTCTCTCTAAAGGACAAATCCGACATGGTCAGAATATTTTCTCCGTCAAGATGTACCTCACCTGTTATCGAGATGGACGGCATATACCTGCACAAACCAGTTATACCTAAAGCCAGCATGGTCTTGCCGACACCAGAAGGACCAGTCAATGCCAGGACTTCGCCATTCGGTATCAACAGGTTGACAGGTCGCAACAGACATTGATGTACACCCCCTTTTTTGTGAAAAATGCTGAGATTCTGTACTGAAAGCAAGATGAATCCGATTTGATTTTCAAAAATAGCTGAAAATGAGCTAAATGCCAAACCTAACCTGAATTAGGCGGACAACGCAGTTCAATTAAATGTTGTTTATGGTTCATCATCTTTGCAGACTGATTGTGGGCTTTGTATCTGTCTTATTTCAAGTGATCAATTTTTAACTGCAAAATTGAAAATTATATTACCTTTGATTACAAATCTTGAAAACGTTAAAATAATGAAACAGGTAATTACTTTATTTTCACTTCTGATGGTTGTCTCCTTGAGTGCACAGAAGAAAATTGTTTGGTTTGATGCAGGTTTAAAGGCACAATATGGTGCTGCCGGCTTGTATAATAAAGCGGTCAGTGAACTTGATAAATATGATTACACCATTTCTTCAGGCTATGGTTTTGGGGGGAAGCTTGGAATCAACTTTGGATATAACGGCCTTGCCATTGACATCATGAAAAGCAGTGCAAAGCAGGAGTTGCAAAATATCGGGGGAACAGGACTTACCACAATCAACTGGTCTTCTTTGGATGTGTACACGCTGTTCCGTAATGCCAAGAACCTAGGCTATTTCGAAATCGGTCCAAAAGTATCATTTATCAATAAGGTGAGTGATGATGCAGAGGGAAGCTCAATTGATAGAACCGATTTGTACCAGAAAAATGTTTTCTCAGGTGTGGTTGGCTTTGGTGCCAATATCATGGGAAATGAGCAGCGATTCAGTGGCATCCTGGGATTGCGTTTTGAATATGCCTTTACTGATTTTGTCAGTCCTGCTGCAGTGAATACAGACACAAGAGCACCACTGCCAAATGTTGCTGGCTTATACAGCAAAGGGTATACCACATCCAACATTGCTTTTGCGGGTCTTGTCTTTGAATTAAACTGGGGAATTGGTTATTATGGAAAAGCCCAGTGCGGACAACGATCAAAATTTATCATGTTTGGCAGGTAATCCATAAGAATGGATATAGACAAAAGAGGATGGGTACAAACTTATCCTCTTTTTTTTTGTGTGTCTAATTCTGAACATTTATAGATCCTGGTTGTCCTACTATGAAAGAACCTTTCTATGGGTGAAAAGAATCCAATTGACATTGACAAGATCGCCGAATCACCTGGTTTGCTTCCTTACGCACACCATGTCGGCAGTGCCATAATCAGACCATTAGACAAGGGAAAAACCAGAGGGATTGCAATGAAGGCGATGTATCAGCAGACGGATACGCAATTGTTACAAATCAAAGAACAAGTTGAAACCCTCATCCGTCAAGCGCAGGCAATTCATGACAGAATTTCAATTTCAGAGAGGATTTACCAGGCGGATTGTGGTTTTAAGCCAGTACCTGGTTATATCTACTATCTGTATGAAAGAAAAGAAGGTAGCTGGGTTGTTTCGATGGTGTCACCCGATGAATGGGGCAGCAGGTCTCCCTATGTTTTTTTAGCAAAAATTGAACTTTTGGCAGACAGTACATGGAAAGTGCTGGAAATGTCTGATCACTTTCAATCATAAGAATGCACGTAATATGATAGGCTGGCAATTTACGGATTACAGGGAGGGGGAGAATGTACCGTCATTCGAGAGGTTATTGAAAATATTTAAAGACCTAGTTATTCACACGTCCGGTGAGATACCTGAAGCGCTTGCCTGGATGACAGAATTGGACAAACAGTATTCTCTGACAGATTCGACGTATGGGATCGCCGATTTTATCCAGGACTTGATAGACGAGGGATACATTAGTGTTCAGGCACAAGCAAACAATTTACAATACACGCCCACAGCAAAATTGGAGTCTTCTTTGCGAAAATACGCACTGGATGATATCTTTAATCAATTAAAAAAGACAAAAACAGGAAATCACAGTACCTTTTCACCTGGAAATGGGGATGAATTTACCTCTGAATACAGGCCTTATCAATTTGGGGACAAACTAGATAATTTGGCGCTCACCGAAACGATCAAAAACGCGCAAATTCATCATGGCATCGATGATTTTACCATAACGGAGAAGGATCTGGAAGTCCATGAGACTTACTTCAAAAGCCAGACAAGCACCGTACTTATGATCGATATTTCCCATTCCATGATATTATATGGGGAAGACAGAATTACCCCTGCCAAAAAGGTGGCAATGGCACTATCAGAGTTGATTTTAACCCGATATCCCAAAGACACACTTGATATCATTGTGTTTGGTGATGATGCCTGGAAAATTGATGTCAAGGATTTGCCTTACCTACAGGTAGGCCCTTACCATACGAATACCGTTGCCGGAATAGAATTGGCTATGGATTTATTACGGAAACGCAAGAATCCAAACAAGCAAATCTTCATGATTACCGACGGCAAGCCAACCTGTATTAAAAAAGGAAAGAAATACTATAAAAACAGTTTTGGACTGGATAAGATGATCCTTTCCAGAACGCTTGGGCTGGCATCCATGTGCCGAAAATCAGGGATTACGATTACGACATTTATGATTGCACGTGATCCTTATTTAATGCAGTTTGTGGATAAATTTACAAAAGCAAACCAGGGAAAAGCCTTTTATTCTACGCTTGACGGTTTAGGAGAATTTTTATTTATGGACTACAATAAAAGTAAAAAATCAGGCGGTCGTGCATAATCCTTTTAGACAAATTAGTCATTCTCGTGAGGCCTCACTCCTACCCTTTGCTCTGGTTTGGGATTAGTCTCGATGTCGCTGATTTGTGCTTCTATTTTTCCATCAATGACGGGTTGGCCTGCATCTACCCAGGCGGTATAAATGCAATCTCCAAGAGCTTGTGCAGCACTTCGCATCTGCTCCTCAATCGTTCCTTTTAGAGCATCAGAAAGTGCCCTGGCAAATTCGGGAGACTGCATTCGTTCTATTCTCCCCATCCTCGCTTCATAACAGTACTGTTTGTCTGCTCTGAGCTTGCCTGAGAGGTGTTTTTCGGTGCGCAATAGCTCTTCCACAAGGCTATGTGAATGAAGAACAATTTTCCAGAAGTATTCCGCTTTATTTCGAATGTATGTTGCTGACTCCAAATGAAACTCATATTCATCGTCAGCAAAGAGTTCAGGAATCCGGGTTTCCCAAAAGGCGTGTATTCCAGTCTGTCCGGTTTTTTGTCCATTGTAATTTTCCGTCGTATGCAATGGCACGTGTGCATCACCCAGATAATGCCCGAGTTCCGCGGAAAGCCTGATTATAGCTTTCACATCTTTTGTGTGAAAGGCATGTGTGATTTTGCCTTGCATTGTTTGCAAAAAGTAAGGTAAAATACCATGTTGGGAAAACTGATCCTGAATGAGCAATTTTACATGCGATTTGCCGAAGCAATCCAGAAGAAAAAAATCATCGAGATCGGCGCCTGAAATAGCCCATTCATCATCGTAATACATAGGTGCCACAACTTGTTTCCAATACGCTAGGAAGGAGTCGAAAGGTGCGGCAAACATGCAATCGAATTTCAGTTGTGGAAAAAAATAAATGCTGTCTGACTGGATGTACATTTGTACAGCAATGGAATCACGGTCACATACCAATGTATATTTCGCGTGCCTGATTAGCGTCTCCTGAAAATCATTAGGCAATTGCGCTGTGGAATCATTATGCCAAACATCCAAATCAATATAATGACGTACTGCCTCAAATCTGGAGGCGTACCTCCGTTTGTCCGGATCAACGGCGTGTTCCGTTATATAGGCCAAATTTTGCTTGTAAAACCCAAACAACTCTTCTGGAAGAGTAAAAATGGCCATCTTATTGATCAATCTATGCCCGAAAAACCCCCAGCTTGGAAAATCACTGGCAGCATGCAAGGACAAAAATTGAAACATAGAAAGAACGCACAACGGTAAGATGTTTCTCATTGGTGTAATTTTT
>JAUMBK010000284.1:0-3839 GCA_032115795.1 Saprospiraceae bacterium
TGCGGAGGAAGTGAAGAAAATGTCACCGACAGAGGCATTGATGATTCTGGCTACGCGCTTGCGGGCAGATTCGATGATGGAACGCGCTTTTCTGCCATGCCAGTGGATGGAGGAGGGGTTGCCGAAATCTTCCTTCAGAATGGATGTCATTTCATCAATCACCTCGGGTAAAACAGGCGTTGTTGAGGCATTGTCCAGGTATATACGCATGGATTTTAGTTGTTTAATCTTCATCAAACCAGCCATGAATGACCTTCTCTTCAGCTGCAGCGGAACGCTTGTGATGAAATTCATTGGAGGCAGGATCATATGCATAGTCCTCAGACCAGGTTTCATGGTTTTTCGCCAGGCTTTCCAATGCGTCCAGGATGTATATGATTTCCTGGTTTGTCATTGTTGGGTGAAAGGACATGCGAACCCACCCGGGTTTGTTTGTGAGATTTCCACTGGATATTTCAGCCGTTACTTTTTTTGAAAATTCATAGGATACTTCCAGCAAATAATGCCCATAGGTACCGGCACAGGAACATCCTCCGCGCATTTGGATACCAAACCTGTCATTCAATAATTTCACTGCCAGATTGAAGTGTAAATTCTGAATGTAGAAAGAAACTACGCCCAGCCGCTCATGCTGTCGGTTGGCCAAAATGTGAATTCCAGGAATGGCAGGCAGTCGTTTCCATACTATATCCAGGATTTCATGTTCCCGCTGCATGATGTTTTGTGTACCCATTTTTTCTTTTAGCCGGATCGCCATAGCTACCCGAATTGTTTGCAGAAACGCAGGTGTTCCTCCATCTTCGCGGGCCTCAATTTCATCGTGGTACTTGTGCTCACCCCAGGGATTCGTCCAGTCCACTGTCCCGCCTCCGGGATCGTCAGGCACACGGTTGGAATACAATTTTTGGTTAAAAACAAGGATGCCTGAACTGCCTGGTCCACCCAGAAATTTATGGGGAGAAAAGTAGATTGCATCCAGATATTCATCCTGATTGGCCGGGTGCATATTGATATCTATGTACGGTGCAGCGCAGGCAAAATCAACAAAGCAATACCCTCCGGCCCGATGTACCATGCCTGCCATTTGGTGATACGGTGTAAACAACCCTGTTACATTCGAACAGGAGGTGATGGCCGCAATTTTCATTGGCCTAGCCTGGTGTGTTTCCAAAAGGCGGGCAAAATCAGCAAGGTCAACATTGCCTTCCTCGTCTGCCGCAATCACTACAACATCTGCAATCGTTTCCAGCCAGGATGTCTGATTGGAATGATGCTCCATGTGTGTGACGAAGATGACTGGCTTTTGATCCTCCTCAATGTGGATTCTCTCCTGAAATTTTTCATGGAGTTTTACTCCGATGATTCGTTGCAGCTTGTTGACGACACCGGTCATGCCTGAGTTGGACGAAATTAAAATGTCGCCTTCCTTTGCATTTACGTGTTTTTTGATGATCCTTCTTGCTTTTTGGTATGCAAGCGTCATCGATGAACCGGTGATGTTTGTTTCTGTATGCGTATTGGCCACAAATGGGTAGATTTTTTCAAGGAAAATCTGTTCAATGGGCCTGTACATTCGTCCGCTGGCTGTCCAGTCTGCATAAATGATCTTCTGCCTGCCATACGGCGACTCAAATTCCTGGTCAATGCCGATGATGGCTTGCCTGAATGGGGCAAAATAGAATTCAAGATGTTGATTCATATGTTGTTAATCCATCATTTTTTTTACTTGTTCAATGAGATTTCTGGCCTCCTCTTCTGTGGACGCTTCGCAGTAGATTCGCATGATTGGTTCGGTGTTTGACTTACGCAAATGTACCCATCCTGAGGCAAAATCGATTTTCAACCCATCTTCGGTATTCAGCTTTTCGTGGTGGAAGGCCTTCTCAAGTTTTTCCAGTGTTCGCTCCACCGGCCTTGATTCGTCCAGGTCCACTTTGTCCTTGATGATGGTGTATGCTGGATAGGTTGCCTTCAAATGGGTCATAGGGAGCATTCGCTGCGCAAATAAACTAAGGAAAAGTGCAATTCCTGCCATTGCATCGCGACCATAGTGCAAATCTGGTACAATCACACCGCCATTGCCTTCTCCGCCGATGACTGCGTTACACTGTTTCATAGCACGAACCACATTCACCTCGCCCACCGCTGCGGCATAATATTTCCCTGCGTGTCGTGCTGTGACGTCGGCAAGTGCGCGGGTAGAAGACAGGTTGGAGACTGTGTTGCCAGGCTCTCTTGACAGAATGTGATCGGCAATGGCTACCAGGGTGTATTCCTCTCCAAACATGGTTCCGTCTTCACAAACAAAGGCAAGCCTGTCCACGTCAGGGTCAATGCTGATACCCATGTGCGCCCCCTCTGCAACAACGGCTGCCGATAATTCCTGCAAGTGCTGGGGCAATGGTTCGGGATTGTGCGCAAAGTGTCCAAAATTTGTATCGTTCAGCAAGGTGTATCTCACGCCCAACTGATCCAGTAACGGAGGTATGGCCAGTACCCCTGTTGAATTTATGCAATCCACGACCACATGGAGATTTGCTCTTTTTATATCCTCGGCAAGCACATGCTTGTAATCAAGGATTTGGCCTATATGGTAATCTATGCTCCCTTCAAAGGTTTCTACCTCACCCAGTGCATCGACGGTGGCAAATTCAAGTTCTCCTGCCGAGATCAGATCGATGATTTCCTGGCCATCTTCCTCAGAAATAAACTCGCCCTCCTGGTTAAGAAACTTCAAAGCATTCCACTGGCCAGGATTGTGACTGGCAGTAAAAATGATGCCTGCACCGGCACCCAGTCGAGGAACCATGACTTCCACAGTGGGCGTAGTGGAGTGGCCCAGGTCGGTCACATGTATGCCCATGGCAGACAATGTCTGGATAGCCAGCTGGCTTACCATCTGGCCGCTGAGTCTCCCATCGCGCCCCACAACAATATGTCTGGTACCATTCCTTTTCATTAACCAGGTAGCAAGCCCTGCGGTGCATTCCACGATATCGATGGGCGTCAGATTCTTGCCTGCATGCCCTCCGATCGTACCCCTTATCCCGGAAATAGATTTGATCAGTGTCAATGATATTCGTTTTGGTAGACTGCAAATGTACATATTCTTTCCCCATCCTTATAGAGCGATATTGAATTTCAAACAGACTTCTGCAGGAACAGTCACTCTGTTCATCTTTTTCTATCTTTGGAGAATGGAAGTCCAATTTCAAACAGCAACAACGAAATACCATCTTGACCAAATCCTGGCATTACAGGCAGCAAACCTGCGTTCCTTGCATTCTCCTGAAACAGAAAAAGAGGAAGGCTTTGTGACTGTAAGGCATTCATACGAACTTCTTTCAAAAATGAATACGCAACTTCCCCATGCTATCGCCCTTACCAACGAACAGCTCGTGGGCTATGCATTGGCCATGCCCTCCGTTTTCAGGAATTCTGTAATGGATCTTCAACCCATGTTTTCCGTCCTTGATACGCTAAGCTGGGAGGGAAAACCATTCAAAGAGTACAACTACCTTGTGATGGGGCAGGTATGCATTGCCAACGACTGGAGGCGTAAAGGGGTGTTTCGCCAGTTGTACGTATATTATTTTTCCCTTTACCGGAGCCGTTTTGATTGCATTGTCACCGAGGTTGCCCTGCGCAATCAGCGCTCTCTTCAGGCCCACCTGGCGGTCGGCTTTGTGCCCGTGCATACATATCTGGAGGAAGGTGTGGAAGAATGGACAGTGCTGGTATATTGATTTATTGAGATTCTGTGTATATTTCGGCATAAACTGATGCGGATGTACAAATTTTTTCAGGTATTTAGCTTGGTATGTATGGTGATATTCTCC
>JAUMBK010000284.1:3849-10428 GCA_032115795.1 Saprospiraceae bacterium
CCTTTCAGGGAAAGTCACAAACAAATCCCATTCCCGGACATTTCCTTACTGAGGCTAAGAAACTGGCCCAAGACTATATCATCACCGATGGGCATGTGGACCTGCCTTACAGACTGAAAGTATCCAATTTCAGGCTTGAAAAGGAGTATCTTGGCATTCCATACACCACCGATCAGGGTGATTTTGACTTTCTCAGAGCACGCGAGGGAGGCCTTGATGCGCCGTTTATGTCCATTTACATCCCATCCAGATACCAGGAAACTGGCGGTGCCAGAGAACTTGCAGACAGCCTCATCAACATGATTGAGTACATTGCTGCCAACAGACCTGACCTTTTTGCACTGGCCAACAGCCCGGCTGAGGTAATGGATGCTTTTGCACAGGGCAAAATCGCTCTCCCCATGGGCATGGAAAACGGAGCTCCGGTTGAGAAAGACCTTTCCCTGGTGCGTTATTTCAGGCAGCGGGGCATTTCCTATATCACACTGACACACGGCAAGGATAACCTGATATGCGATTCATCATATGATACAACCCGGACCTGGCGGGGATTGAGTCCTTATGGGTACAAAGTGGTGGAAGAGATGCAAAAAGTGGGTATAATGATTGATGTCTCCCATGTATCTGATTCTGCTTTTTACCAGGTGATCAGACAGGTACGTGTGCCAGTAATCGCATCCCATTCGTCCTGTAGAAAGTTTACCCCTGGGTTTGAACGCAATATGAGCGATGACATGATTGTGAAAATGAAAGAAAACGGAGGAGTCATCATGGTGAATTTTGGATCAACCTTTCTCGATGGAAACATAGACAGGTACAATGACAGTCTTCGGGAGCAGCTTCGCGAAGAACTGACGAATCTGGGGTATGCTGAACACTCGGAAGAAGCGAAAGCGTACAGAGAGCAATTTCAGAAAAAGCACCCCAAACTTTACGCCGATGTAGAGACCGTTGCCGATCACATAGACCATATCGTTCGCCTCGCGGGTGTGCAACATGTTGGTTTTGGCTCCGATTACGATGGTGTTGGTGACTCACTGCCCACAGGTTTAAAAGACGTGCGTGATTACCCCAATCTTTTGGCAGTGTTGCTGCAACGGGGTTATACCCACGATGACATACAAAAAATGTGCTCCGGCAATCTGTTCCGAGTATGGGCTTCGGTATTGTCGTCAGCATCCGCGCAGAATTAAGGTTGAAATTTAAAATGGAAAACCATGGATAAACGTACTTTTCTCAAACAGGGAACACTGGCAGCACTGGCCATGCCCTCTGTGACAAGTTTTCTAGAGCAGCTAAACCTGCATTATGCGAGTTTTTCTGCTTCCGATCTCGCTAAAGAGGAGGACTATTGGGCTGAAATCAGGAAGGGGTATCGCCTCAAATCAGAGTACATCAATCTGGAAAATGGGTATTACAACTTTATGCCGGAAGCGACACTGAATCACCTGATCGGGCACATGAAAATGGTGAATTACGAAGCGTCAAATTACATGCGCACAGTCCAGTTTACCAATAAGGAGAAAGTAGCGGCCCGGCTGGCAGATCTCATGGGGTGTGGTCATGATGAACTCATTGTGACACGCAATACGACCGAGTCACTGGACTCCGTCATCAATGGTTATGACTGGAAAGCTGGCGATGAAGCGGTCATGGCCGAGCAGGATTATGGATCAATGCTCAACCAGTTTAAGTTGATAGCTTCACGGTATGGCATTGTGAATAAAATCCTTTCCGTACCAACTCACCCCGTCTCTGATGACGAAATCGTTGATTTGTACGCCTCCGCCATTACTGACAAAACCCGTCTGCTGATGGTATGCCACATCATCAATATTACGGGGCAGATCCTTCCTATTCGCAAAATCTGTGACATGGCGCACGCGAGAGGTGTCGATGTGCTTGTAGATGGTGCCCATGCAGTCGGCCATTTTCAGTATGCGATCAATGACCTGAATTGTGATTACTACGGATCCAGCTTACACAAATGGCTCTCCACACCACTGGGCGCCGGCATCCTGTATGTAAAAAAAGAAAAGATCCAGCAAATCTGGCCTACATTTGCGGCGTGGAACAATGATCCTGCAGACATCCGAAAATTGAACCAGACAGGGACTCACCCTGCACATACCGACCTCACAATCAACGATGCAATTGATTATTACCTGGCTATAGGGAAAGAACGAAAAGAAGCCAGGTTGCGCTACTTGCAGAGATACTGGTCAGAGCAGGTGCGGGAATTACCAGGCATTGAAATGTTTACGCCAAAAGAAGAGCACCGAAGCTGCGGCATTGCCAACGTAGGAATTTCAGGTATGACAGCATCGCTGATGGCAAAAAAATTGATGGATGATTTTCAGATTTTTGTTGTTCCCATTGATGGACAAGGAATCAAAGGTTGTCGGATTACCCCCAATGTGTATACGACGACAGCGGAATTGGATCGCTTTGTGGAGGCCTTGAATAAAATGGTGGCATAACTCTTGCTATGTATCTTGATTGGCAGACCTCCATGGCTGTCATTCATGTCCTAATTCAATTGTTCTCATGCCAACACCACACATAGAAGCCAGCGAAGGAGAAATTGCAGAGTCAATTCTTTTACCGGGAGATCCACTGCGTGCTAAATTTATTGCTGAAAATTTTCTGACAGATGTACACCAGTTTAATAAAGTCAGAAACATGTTTGGCTACACCGGAAAATACAAGGGCAAACCCGTCTCCGTGATGGGTACGGGCATGGGCATGCCATCCATTGGTATATACTCCTATGAATTGATAAAATTTTACGGTGTCAAACGTCTGATTAGGGTAGGGTCTGCCGGTTCCATCCAGCCGCACATCCATGTCAAAGATATCGTCATTGCGCAGGCAGCATCGACAAATTCCAATTTCAGCAAGCAGTTTAAGGTGCGGGGAGAAATTGCCGCCATCTCGGATTTTGGTCTGTTATCAGCAGCCATGCGACGGGCGGGAGAGCTGCAGTTGCCCGTACATGTCGGCAATATCATGAGTTCGGATACTTTTTATGACTTCGAAAAAGGAAGTTGGAAAAAATGGGCCAAAATGGGCATTGCCTGCCTTGAGATGGAAGCATATGCCCTCTTTTTGACCGCCATGTCACTCAAAGTGCAGGCCTTGACCATTTGTACTGTCTCCGATTCCTTAATTACTGGTGAAAGCATGCCAAGCCAGGAAAGAGAGTCTGCTCTCGGACAAATGATCGGCCTGGCCCTGGACATCGTGTAATCTGCCTGGTGTAAAGAAATTATCTGTTGATTTTTCGTCGGTAACCTTTCATTTCGTTGCATTTGTAGGAATTTAATCTGTATTTTGGCGGTTACAACCAAGAGAATACAATTTATGCCACACACGATGTCGCCATTGAAAATGATGTCTGTGCTTTTTATAGCCGTCATTTCCCAATTTATACATGCGCAGGGTGTCGTCTGGACGCCATTGAAGGAGCATAATCGCAGTGACTATACTGCCAAGGGCAGGAGTTTGCCCAAGAAGTATAGTGCCTGGAAATTTTCTGCAGAAGCGTTTACAGCGCTGTATGCTGAAAACAAATCTAACAAGACCTGGGCGATCAACCTACCCATGCCGGATGGCAATGTGGAAGCGTTTACACTCCGTGAAACACCCGTCTTTTCAGATGCATTGATGCAAAAGTACCCAGGATATACCTCCTTTACGGGCGTTTCATCGGATGGCCAACTGGCAATGAAAATGAGTGTTTCCCCTTTTGGTGTCGCTGCCATCATCACGGGAAGCAAGGAAGGGCCTATACTTGTGGACCCGTTGAGTCAGGACGGAGATAGCCCTTATATTGCTTATTATAAAAAAGATGGCATTTCTCCGCGCAAACAGTTTTTTTGTGGTGTAGCCGGTGACGGAGAAAGCAAAGAAATGGAATATATTTTATCCCAGTCACGTACTGAGAATGCTGGCAGAGCCATAACTGCTGATTGCCAGCTTCGGACCTATCGTCTTGCGCTGGCCTGCACTGGTGAATATGCCCGTTTTCATGGCGGTACGATTTCGAAAGTACTCGCAGCCTATAACACGTCCATTACAAGAGTGAATGCAGTCTACGAACGGGATGTGGCCATTACACTCAAATTAATTGCCAATACTGATAAACTTATTTTTCTCGATCCGGCAACCGACCCTTACACCAACAATGACGGAGGTGTCATGCTCGATCAGAATCAGCAGACAATCGACCAGCGCATCGGCAGTGCTAATTACGATATTGGCCATGTGTTCAGCACCGGTGGGGGAGGGATCGCACAATTGAGGGCGCCTTGTGGTGGGGGCAAGGCCAGGGGTGTGACCGGTCTTTCGGTACCAATTGGTGATCCGTTTGACATTGATTACGTCTGTCATGAGATGGGGCATCAGTTTGGTGCAAATCATACACAAAACAACGATTGTCAGCGCAACCTGTCAACCGCTGTGGAGCCGGGCAGCGCAAGCACCATCATGGGCTATGCAGGCATTTGTGATCCCAATGTACAAAACAATAGCGATGCACATTTCCACGCAGTCAGCATCGCCGAAATCCGGAATTTTATCATCGCCGGCGGCGGCAACAACTGTGCTGAAAAAACAGAGATTGGGAATTCTCCGCCTCAGATTCTCGACGCCTCAAAGACATTTACGATTCCTGTCTCAACTGCATTTGCTCTGTCCTTGCAGGCGGAAGATGCCGATGGCGATAAATTGACGTATTGCTGGGAACAAACAGACAATGATCCGGCGACCATGCCTCCTGTGTCAACAAGCAAGATTGGTCCGGCATTTCGTTCTCTCTTGCCCTCAGCCAATCCCACGCGATATTTTCCTGATTTGCAAAAAAAACATGGCCAATGGGAGGTAACACCAACCACGTCAAGAACCATGCGATTTACCTGTACAGTCAGGGACAACAACCTGGCAGCTGGCTGCACCGCCACATTAAACCACGTAGTAGAATTTACAAGTACATCCGGCCCGTTTTTAGTTACGTATCCCAATGTGAGCTCTGTCAACTGGCCTGCCGGATCAAAGCAGACGGTCAGGTGGAATGTGTCAAAAACTGATTTAGCACCGGTAAATTGCAAAATTGTCGATATTTATCTATCCACAGATGGCGGCATTTCCTACCCACACCTGCTGGCCAAAAGCGTACCCAATACAGGAAGTTTTGAAGTAATTACACCTGGCCTGCCAACAACAAAAGCACGCGTCATGGTAAAGGCAGCGGACAATGTCTTTTTTGATGTATCCAATGCATCATTTAAAATTACTTCCACCTTTCAATTATTTACGGATACATCCTTCATCCGATTCTGTGGGGAAGATACACTTTCTATTCCCTTCACCGCAGAAGGAAATATGCTCCTCGCTACTCCCTTATTTATGACCGCAACAGGATTGCCGCAAAGTGTGAGCGTTGATATCAGTCAGCCATCCACTCTTGACCTTCCTTTCTCCGGAGTGGTTACTCTGGCGGGTGTTCGGAATTTGCCCAATAATGCGACTACATTTTTATTGACAGGCATGTCTGGTGACGAACGAATTTCGATTCCCATCACGCTTTACCACGAAAAAAACACGCCCACAGATATCCAGCTGCTATCGCCTTTGCCGGGGAAAGCCGATGTCAACGCTGGCCGAATCCTATTTTCGTGGAAGGGTGAACCAGGTGTCTTCGAATATCAATTGGAAGTAAGCAATACCGCCGAATTTCTTCCAGTAATTGTAAATACGCTCACTACCGATACATCAGCTGTAACAAGCCTGGAGAGTGGGCGAGTATTTTTCTGGCGTGTGAAAGCCAGTTCTGTCTGTACGGATAATGGGTTTTCGCCAGCCCAGGCTTTCCGAACAAAAGGAGCGTCATCAGGAAAGGCAGTGGTGTGGAGCAATAATCCTCTGCTCGCAGAAAAAGGACAATCCACAGTTTTTACGGATAGCCAACTATCACTATCGACTGCGAATCCCGGATTTGTGCTTTGCAATATTCGGGAATTGCCTCGCCATGGCAGCTTGATTCTGGAGGGCAAATCACTCACTCAGGGCACCTATTTTACCCTGGAAGATGTACTGCTGTCCCGTCTTTTCTACAAACACAACAATGGTGAAGAAAGAAAGGACAGCTTCCTGCTTGATATCGTGGATGATCAGGGAAGAACACTGGATGGCCTCATCTGTCCGATTTTCATAAGACAGTCCTCTTTGGGTGTCACAGCCTTTTTACGGAGCCGGCTACGCTGTGCAGGTGATCAAAACGGACGTATCGAGGCGATTGCGTATGGAGGAACAGCACCTTACTTTTTCTCGATTGATCAAAAAGAGTATCAGGATAATTCAAATTTTGATGGCTTGCTTGTGGGTCAGTATCAGATTGCTGTAATCGATGCACTGGGCGATACCGCTTTGTCCAATCTCTTGATCATCGACGACCCTGCCCCTATTCTGGTGGCTCCGGAAGTCAATTTTTATGATATTTTTGTTACTGCATCCGGCGGAACCGGGCGTTTGACGTACTCCCTGGACGGAAATGCGTTTGTCGAGGAAAACAGTTTTCCA
>JAUMBK010000285.1:0-1777 GCA_032115795.1 Saprospiraceae bacterium
CTCTCGGTGCTATGTCCGTTGCCAGAACAGAAGAATGGCCATATTCTTTTTGCAATGCATCAGTAAGGACCCTGCCAATCTGGCCGTTTGCTCCAGTCACCAATATCATTTGTTGGCTCATTTTGTAAGGTTTGGGTTTCCGCCCCAAAATACTGATTTTTTCATTTTTAAATGCAATTTTGAGTTGGGAACAATGCCCGGTGGAGTCTAAATTTTCTGTTTTCGTGAATTCATAAAAGATTGCGCCATTGAATGAGGCTAATCCATTGATTCTCTTTCAGAATGTCTATTTTTGCGGCCTTTTGTGCATTAAGGCAGTTGATTTATGGATTCGGCGAAGCTTACAATTGTTTATTCACTCACTTTGCAGGAAAGCGTGCCCTGGGTCTTTCCCACCGCTTTTCTGGTTGATGTGGACGCACACGACCGTCCTTCCTATGTGAAAGCATCTGCCATGAAGGATACGATTGGTTCGTATCTGCCTGACTATGAGCGTGCCATTCACGATCCACTTTTCGTCTTATGCGAAGAGTTGCATCCTCAGGAAGTAGAAGCGGCATTGAATAAGAATAAAAAGAAAAAAGAATCCTTGTCTACCTTGTTTGGGGATGCACAGGTCTCTAAATCTGTTCAGGCCTTGATTGATCGCCGAATGACCAGGTTTTTAGACATTATCAAAGAACACAACCTCCCGCTATGCCTGAATTTAAAACGCAAAATCAAGGCCTGTGACACCGCCTTGTTTTTTGGTCAGGATGTGATTGTGCCTCACTTGCAGTTCCAAAAATCGCAAACGGGCATACAATACGCTATGATGTTAGGGTTGCCTGAAGAAGCGCTTGTCCCTGCTGACCATGACGTGGTGCTGCTGGCCAACCAGCCTGCCATACTCCTGATTGACAAACATATCTTCAAAATCGATGGTATAAATGCGGCCAAGGTAAAGCCCTTCCTGAAAAACAAATCGATATTTATACCAGACAGGCTGACCAAAGAGTATTTTACAGGATTCGTAAAAGAAGTCGTTGGAAAAGCAGAAATTGAGGCAGAAGGTTTCGAAATCACCCGAGTTTCAACAATGCAGTCTGCGGCATTGAAATTTACCCATGATTTTTTTCATAACCGGTACTATGTTGAAATTGTTTTTGACTACGGCGGTGTATCCTTTAGCACAACCGAACAAACGAAGCGAAAAAATAGAATTCATTTTGGTAACAAGGATGAGGTCCGAATTCTAGAATTTATTCGCCAGGAAGACATTGAATCAACATTTGCAAAGAAATTGGCTGATGTGGGCTTTTCGGAAGATGGGTACGGGAAGTACTTTTACGGCAATACCCCATTGGGCACCCTGGAGTGGACAGGACGGAACAGTGCTACCATACAGGAAAATTTTGTAGTAAATTTTCCAGAAATTGAGGGAAATCAAGTGATACCTGCAACGGTAAATATTGTCCCTGAAGTGACGCTCAATGGTGATTGGTTTGACTTGCATGGAATTGTCAGCATCAATGGCATTGTACTGCCGGTGCAACGTCTTTTCCCTTATATCAAACAAAATAATCCACTTTTCCCCATAGGCGATGGAAGCTGGATTATTATCCCTGAAGAGTATTTTACCTTGTATGAACCGGTACTGGCTTTCGCAGCTGAGGAGAATCATTGCTGGCGGCTTGCAAAGGTGCATTTTCCACTCCTTCAGAAGCAAGGCATCCATACGGGAACACCCATCATGCAGACGGAATTGACCACAGAGGGGGAATTTACACCATCAAAT
>JAUMBK010000286.1:0-12340 GCA_032115795.1 Saprospiraceae bacterium
AATGTACCGGCATCACCTTTTTTACTTTTTCAAGAATATCCTGCAAACTTGCATAGACTCCGCCGCCTGCAGCATTTTTATGACCACCGCCATTGAAATACTTCTGGGCGATTTCCTGGACCGAGATATCACCCTTACTGCGGAGGGAAATTTTGATGATTGACGGCTGTTCGAGAACGAAGGCGGCAACACGAATCTTTTCCATCATGAGCATATAATTGACAATGCCCTCCGTATCTCCGCGCTGAATATCAAAATCCGCGTAATCCTTTCGGGTCAACCACATGATGCCCACACCATAATCACGCATGATTTCCATTCTGTTGGCCAGGCAATGTCCGAGGAGGCGAAGGTGTTTCTCTTTCTGGGAATTGAAAATTTTGTCCGCAAGCTTGTAATCATCTACGCCAAGTTGTTTGAGTGCAGCGGCAACTTCATACGTATATGGGCGCGTACCATAACGAAACGAACCCGTATCGGTAATCAGCCCGGTAAACAAGCTTTCTCCGGTATCAGGGTCGATTTTATCTCTGTCCCCGAGGGCATCAATCACCTGAAATACCAATTCGCAGGTACTGGAAGCAGACGTATCTGAAAATTCTATGTCTGTAAACGGTTCAGGGTCAAGATGGTGATCTATTAGTATTTTGGTTGCCTTGGAAAACTGAATATTTTCACCCATCTTATCCACCCGATCCAGCCCGTTGAAGTCAAGGCAAAAAATAACGTCGCTGCTGTCAATGGCCTTGCGTGCGGCAGCAGGGTCAGTGTCGAAGACTATGGCCCGTTCAACACCCTTGATGTATCCATAGCTTGTGGGATAATCACTGGGGAAAATCACCTGAACCTGATGAGCACCTTTTTGCAAATACGAAGCGAGTCCCATGGACGAACCAATGGCGTCTCCATCCGGATTCCTGTGGGTAATGATGGAAATTTGTCTTGGAAAAGACAATACCTGCTTCAATTTTGCTACTGCTTCTGACATAACGGCTGCAAAAGTCACGAATATATTGCAGATAACAAAATATTTTTGGTGTATAACAATGTGATTGATAGGAGAATTCCTACTTTTGTGGACTTTTTCAAAAACCTAAATCCAATTCACTATGTCTGGAAACAGAACTTTTACGATGATTAAGCCCGATGCGGTTGCGGCCGGACATATCGGAGCGATTCTGGCACAAATCAACGAGGCTGGCTTCAAAATCGTTGCGATGAAATACACCAAGCTATCTGCTGAAAAAGCAGGTGAGTTTTATGCAGTGCATCAGGCCCGGCCGTTCTATGGAGAACTGGTGTCGTTTATGTCTTCAGGACCGATCATAGCTGCCGTTCTGGAAAAAGAAAATGCAGTGGAGGAGTTCCGAAAACTAATCGGCGCCACTAATCCCGCAGAAGCAGCGCCTGGTACCATTCGCGCACGTTTTGCAAAAAACATTGGTGAAAACGCCATACATGGTTCTGACAGCGATGAAAACGCAGCCATAGAATGCAGCTTCCACTTTTCGGGAACAGAAATTTTTCAGTAATTTTTTTTTTCCAAAATATACGAAAGGCCGGTAATCCGGCCTTTTTTATTCGCATCGATTGATTTTTATATGATTCACCCAAGATTTGAATCTGGAATAAATTTGGCAAACCTGATGCCATTTTCTTTCCATTTCCATAAAGATGTGTGATATTTAGGGTCTTTTGATTCTGGCAAAGTATAAAGCTGATAAAAAATGGATATCCAAGAAATTATTTCTCGTGATGTGGTTAAAATTGACCTGGGTTGCGGACCCCAAAAAAAGAAAGGGTACATTGGCATTGATAAAATCGCACTTCCGGGAGTCGATTTTGTGTATGATTTTGAAAAGGGTTTGCAATTCCTGCCGGACAACTGTGTGGATGAAATCATCTCCTCCCACCTTTTGGAGCACATTGACAATCTGGAATTTTTACTGACAGAAATCCACCGGGTGCTGAAACCCAATGGTGTCAAAAAGATCATAGTCCCCCATTTTTCAAACCCCTATTATTATTCAGATTATACACACAAGCGCTTCTTCGGTTTATATACGTTTGATTACTTTTCAGACGGCAACAACAAGTACACACGCAAAGTGCCCACATTTTACAATACGGTCAAATTTGAAGTTGTATCCCGGAAGTTGCGGTTTGCATCGCCACCGTTTTACATCAGAAATAAATTTAAAGCGATTCTTACCCACCTTGTAAATAGTACGGTATACACCCAGGAATTGTACGAAGATCTTTTCTCCAACCTGATTTCCTGCTACGAAATCCACTATGAAATCAGGCCAATCAAATAAAGTGGGTTACAAACCAGAACAGAAACATCAAGTCGAAGCATTGCTCCTCAGCTGGATTCGATTATTGTAAACAGTAGACCATTGTGGCCTATTACAGAGTAGAGGAAAGATTTTTTAGAGAGGTCTTGTCAATTTTACGCTAAAAGTGAAAATAAAAATGCCCCTCTGAAACTCAGAGAGGCATTTTGTATGTCGGGGCGGCAGGATTCGAACCTGCGACCCCCTGGTCCCAAACCAGGTACGCTAACCGGACTGCGCTACGCCCCGTACAATTTATAAATTCTGATTTAATTACTCAAATCCGAATTTCATACTATTTGATAACCAACGAAACTAACTTCATTGACTTGTGCCAAAATTCAATTGATACACAAGAGCGGTGGAGGGGGGATTCGAACCCCCGGTACCGTTTCCAGTACGACAGTTTAGCAAACTGTTGGTTTAAGCCACTCACCCACCCCACCGTATCTGAAACAAAACGATCAAAAGTGGATGGTTTTGCCTGTGTTATTTACTTTTCTTTTAAAGCGACGCAAAGATAAGTTGAAAGACGGGATATCCAAAATAAATCAAAGGAAATCGTCCAACTTTCTGTACGATCATGTGAGATATACTGGACTCGAACCAGTGACCCCTACCCTGTCAAGGTAATGCTCTAAACCAACTGAGCTAATATCCCATTAATGCCTTTACAACGATTTCAAATCTGAAAGCAATTGTGCAGGTTCTTTAAATCCCGGCGATACCCTTAACACATTGAATTGGTGATCGAGATAGATCAAGGAAGGATACCCTAGTTGTCCCTGCAATAGTTCAATTGCAAGTGCATTCACACCATTTCTTCCCATATCCTGCCAGGCATATGATTTTCCTTTATAAACAATAGGTTCTTTTTGCTCTGCATTGAATTTGACGAGGTGAAAATTCTGGGACAGATATGCTACCAATGCTGGATCAGTAAACGTTTTTTTGTCCATGACTTTACACCAGCCACACCAATCTGTATATACATCAATCAAAAATTTCTTCTCAGTCCCATCCGAAGCCAGCCGCGAGGCATCTTCGACGGTCAACCAGACCAAATCCCCGCTTTCTTCTTTTCTACCCGAGCAAGATGTCATAACCAGGACCAAAAGAAATATAAAAAACCGAAAGTTCATACACGCAACTTTTTGCGCTGCAAAAGTACACAATTCAATGAAATAACCTACAATTTTACCAAGGTTGATTGCACTTTTTTTACAAGTGCATTTACTTTGTCCTTAAACAGCATGTCTGTATCCATGATATCCTGGACGGTTTTCAGCGAATGGATGACGGTGCTGTGGTCCCGTCCCCCAAAAGAATCTCCAATGGCTTTCAGGGAGCTGTTGGTATAATTTTTTGCCAAGTACATAGACAACTGTCTCGCCATCACTACCTCGCGCATGCGTGTTTTGGAATGCAATTTTTCCACCGGAAGATTAAAGTGCCTAGCGACGAGTTGTTTGATGTTTTCCACAGAAATTTCTCTGTCTTCCGGAGAAATAAATTGTCGGATGACCTCTTTGACGAGCTTCATATCTATTTGCTTTTTGTTCAGCGTAGACTGAGCCACAAGAGAGATGATGACACCCTCAAGTTCACGGATGTTGTTTTTAATGTAACTGCAAATGTATTCTTTAATTTCTTGCGTGAAGGTCACCCCTTCTTGCAGCAACTTTTGGTTAAGAATCTGCAGGCGGGTTTCAAAATCAGGTGGCTTCAGATCGGCGACAAGACCCCATTTGAATCGGGAAATCAAACGTTCATCCACGTCTTTAAGGTCTTTTGGCGACCGATCAGAGGTCAGGATGATTTGTTTTCCGGACTGATGAAGATGGTTGAAAATATTGAAAAACAACTCCTGCGTTTTTTCTCTCTTGGAAAGAAAGTGAATGTCGTCAATAATGAGCACATCGACCATCTGGTAGAAATGCATGAAATCGGAAACTGTTTGGCCTTTGATGGCCTGAATCACCTGGTTGGTAAACTTTTCGACAGAGACATACAGCACTTGCTTTTCAGGACTGATCGCAGCGATTTCGTTTCCTATGGCCTGGACTAAATGGGTTTTTCCCAGGCCGGTATCACCGTACAACACCAATGGATTGAAAGCGGTGCCGCCTGGCTTTTTGGCGACTGCCATACCCGCAGAAGCAGCCAGCTTATTGCATTCACCGATAACGAAATTGGAAAACGTATACTGTGCATTCAGCTGCGAATCAATCTTCACCTTTCGTATGCCTGGAATGACGAAAGGGTTAATAAATTTGGCTTCAGGCGTTTGCTGAGAAGGGAATGCATTTGTTTCTTTCGGGTTGATGCCAATCTGGCGGTGGTTCTCGACCATAATCTGGTATTGCAGGCTTCCCGCCTGCCCTAACACCTGCTTGATGGCCATCTTTAGTTCACTGACATAGTGTTCCTCCAACCACTCATAGAAGAACTTGTTGGGTACCTGGATTGTCAATATGTCACTGATTACCCTGACTGGCTTTACTGGTTCAAACCATGTTTTGAATGGCTGCAAACCAATGTGCTTTCGAATGATATCCAAACATTGATTCCAGACGTGTGTATGATCCTTATTCATTCAATTTTAATAAAAAAATTTATTTAATTCCCAGCTAATCGGTTTAGGGCAGATGACCAGCTCTTCTCACGCTACCACACCAAGGATCTTATTTTTGGGGTTGTTGCAAAAGTGACACTTTTTTTAGGGATAAAAAAAAATTAAGCAAAGGAAATTTTTACTTTTTTTATTTTCAATCAAGATTAGTATTATTACAACAATATATTATATATATACTATTTATTATGAATTATATACATACAATATTTTCTCATAATCAATAAGTGTCTGATGTAAAAAAACAGGATAGACTAGCTAATAAGCAGGTTTTTGCAGGACACACACCTTGCCTGTCGATTTCTCTCAAAAACCAATTCCACATGTCCAAGTAAAATACCTGCCCACCCTGCCTGCGTAATCATTACCGGCTTGCCTGCTTTATTGGCCACGACATCCGGTTTTATCAAAAATGTATGGGTATGTCCGCCTAAAATCAAATCGATCTCTGCTGTCTCCTTGGCCAACACGTGGTCTGACACCTTCGTATTTTCATACTTATAACCCAGGTGGGATAAGCAGATGATGTAATCGCAACGGAGGTCATTGCGAAGGGTGGCTGCAATCCTATTTCCTACTGGCACTGGATTCGTATACACAGTATCGCTGTACAAGGCTTTGGGCACGAGCCCGTCAAGTTCAATTCCAAGTCCAAACACACCAATCCTTATCCCCGCACGCTCAAAGACGGCATATTCCTTTGTTTTTCCCTCCATGGCCGTACCTGTAAAATCATAATTGGCTACCAGCAAAGGAAAATTGGCATGTTTGAGATGTTGTGCCAATGGCGCCAGTCCGCCATCGAAATCGTGATTCCCCATTGTCGCAGCATCGTAGCCCATTTTCGACATGAGCTTAAATTCCAGTTCGCCACCAAAGACATTAAAATACGGCGTGCCCTGGAGCATGTCGCCCGAGTCAAGCACGAGCACGTGCTCGTGCTTTTGACGTAGCTCGTTGATTAGCCAGGCCCTTCGGGCGGCCCCACCCAATCCCTGGTTACGGCTGCCGTCCATCGGAAATGGCTCGATCCGGCTATGCACGTCATTGGTATGCAGGATGGAAACCCGCACAAAGTCCGGTCCATCCACGACAGCAGCCAGTGATGTATTGCCGATTGCCAGCAGCGCACCAGCGCCAGCAGTGTTCTTTAAAAAAGTACGCCTGTTGATCATGTTTACGGAAGGTTAGTTGATTCGTGGATCTGGAAGCACATGGATGGTCTGTCCTGACTTGGTTTTATTGCGCACATGCCGGATGAGCAAGTCGCGAATGAGCAATCCCGTATTGTCGTGAGGGCTTTCTTTCAAAAAGGTGACATTGTCTCCTCCCTGAAAGATATAATCCGGTACTGCTACTGCATACATTGCCGTTGTATCCAGTGCCAGGCCATGCACGGTAATGTTAGCCGCCTTACCATAGAATAAGGAAAAGCGCAACGTATGACTTACAGGCCAGCCACCCGCGGCGGCTATATGGTCGCAAAGCTGTTGTACCTGACGTCCGGTGATGTGTGTTATAAAGACGACATTGTCAAATGGCATCAACTCGTACACACTACCAACGGTCCATTTACCGGCTGGCATTGACGTGACTCTCACGCCACCGTAGTTGAGAATGGCTATATCAACGTTGCCGGCAGTCTCTGACTGGCTTTCTTCCAGGACGGCATCTGCCATCCAGTTGGTGAGCAGAGAGGTGGGCTTTGCTTTCAACAGTTCCATGTCACATTGACCGATGACCTCTCCCATCGCTGCATCCACCTTGGCTTTGTATGGAAAAATGACATTGGCGACGGACGTATCCACGCGCATTGTTCCGTGTTCAATACGGTGGAAGGAAGCAGACGCATCTGCCACGAATACATGCTTCTGGCAGGAGACAAACGCCAACGCCAGGGCGACAAAGTACACATACATTTTCGTTGGGATTCTACTGTTGATTGCCATGGGTACGAAATTAGGTTAAAAATAACTTGATGGTCCTTGAATCAGGTCACGTCCTATTGCGTATTTGCTGAGCCGGGCTGTGAATGCCTTCATTTTCTTACAAAATGGTACGCACTTCATTACGAATGGCCGCTTTTGCCAGCTGCAACGGATCTCCCGGTATCGTCGCCATGACTTCTTTGAGGTTGGCGAGGTATGCATCCGGTGATGGTCCATTGGCTGCGGCGACTAGCTGTTGTGTTTGTTCCTTGGCTGCCTGTACAATTTTCCATAAATTTTCGCTGACATAAATCTGCTGGGACACATTGTGTTCGTACTCCTGCTGGATTGCGATGAGCATGGCATTCTTGACTTCCTGTCCGCCCATATCCGGGTGTGCTATTCTGTAAAAAAGTGGATCTATTGTAATCCGTTCACAAAACATCGCCAGCCTCTCATAAGCCTGCAGTTTGAGAGGAAAGGAGTTTTTACTGTCTGCCTGTTTCCCTTTCAGGAGCTCAATCTGGTATTGCTGCCTAAAAAAATGGCGAAGCAAGACGTATACTGTGGCTAGGACAACCAATGCAGGCACAGTATAACCTACGATTTCATACAGAGTATCCATGGGGAGTTTGTGTTTATTGCATTTTAAATGATGATTTCCAGACGGAACTGAACCAATGCTGCCCGGAATGTGTTTTGATGCAAAGATTCCACAAATCTCACGTTTCTGAAGGAAAAGAAGCCTATTTTTGTACTAAATTAATTTTAAAAAATATGACATCAGTACCATCAGCTACCGCAAAGCCCGTCACCATTACCAAAGAGGCGATTCACCAGCTGAGAAAGATATTCAGCGAGCAAAACCTCTCTGAAGACCATGGCCTACGCATCGGTGTGAAGGGAGGTGGTTGCAGTGGATTCAGCTATGTGCTTGGCTTTGATGTACAAAAGGACAAGGATGAAGTATATGAAATGGATGGGTTTCGGGTATTCATGGAAAAGGCCCATGCCATCTATCTGCTGGGCATGGAAATAGACTGGAAGGATGGCCTGGACAACCGTGGGTTTACCTTTTCCAATCCCAATGCCAAATCTACCTGTGGCTGCGGCACCTCATTTTCAGCCTGACAAACACCTTCATGAACCAACATCTGGATCCATCGCAGGCGCATTTCCAGCCTGAAGACAAGCAGGCTGAAAAAGCATTGCGCCCCAAAGGATTGCTGGAATTCAGCGGGCAGCCACGGATCGTCGAAAACCTCAACGTTTTCATTCAGGCCGCCCGGATGCGGGGAGAAGCCCTTGACCACGTTTTGCTCCACGGCCCTCCTGGTTTGGGAAAGACCACGCTATCTTTTATCATTGCCAACGAGCTACAAACGAACATAAAGATAACTTCCGGACCTGTGCTTGAAAAGCCAGGCGACCTAGCTGGTCTATTGACAGGACTGGATGAAGGGGATGTCTTGTTTATTGATGAAATCCACCGTTTAAATACTGTCGTAGAGGAATACCTGTATTCTGCCATGGAAGACTATCGGATTGACATTATGATTGATTCAGGTCCCAATGCCAGGTCCATTCAGATCAACCTGAATCCATTTACCCTAGTGGGAGCCACTACGCGAATGGGCTTGCTCACTTCTCCGATGCGCGCCCGTTTTGGCATCAGCTTTTTGCTAGATTATTACGATGTACCTACATTGACAAAAATCATTTTTCGCAGTGCCGAAATTCTCGGTGTGGTGATTGACGAGGCTGGAGCGCTTGAAATTGCATGTAGAAGCAGGGGTACGCCCAGAATTGCCAATGCCTTATTGCGCAGGATCCGTGATTTTGCGCAGATCAAGGGAAATGGTGCCATCGATAGGGAAATCGCCAGATATGGGCTGGATGCCTTGCACGTGGACGAAAGCGGTCTGGACGAGATGGACAACCGCATTTTACTGACCATCATTGAAAAATTTAAGGGAGGACCGGTGGGCATTACCACAATTGCAACAGCGGTTGGAGAAGAAGCAGGGACCATTGAAGAGGTGCATGAGCCATTCCTGATCATGGAAGGCTACCTGCAGCGCACACCCCGCGGAAGAGAAGCGACAGCCAAAGCGTACAAACACCTGGGAAAAATCCCTCCCGGAATAACAGGAACCCTTTTTGATTAACAGATTGGAATGAACGAACACTCTCCGCTCAATACAGGCGAATAAGTGCCGGAAAAAACGCAACCAGCAGCAGCACAACCAGTTGAATAAAGATAAAGGGTATGATCCCTTTGTACATGTCAATAGTTTTGACTTCGGGAGGTGCGACCCCTTTCAAATAGAACAAGGCAAAGCCAAACGGCGGCGTTAAAAAGGAGGTCTGGAGATTCAATGCAAGCAAAATGCCAATCCACAAGGCATCTATCTGAAAAACCGAGAACACAGGAGCGACAATCGGCACGATAATGAAGATGATTTCAATAAAATCAATGAAAAATCCAGCGATGAATACAATCACCATCACGAGTAGCAGAAACTGGTTTGCCCCCAGATTATTGCCCTGAATTAAATCAACGATCATTCTGTCTCCTCCCAATCCCCTGAAAACGATGGAAAAGGTAGTTGCCCCGACGAGGATTAAAAAAACCATAGAAGAAAGGTGGGTTGTCTCCCTCGAAACATGCCGCAACAAAGCAAAGGAGAGCTTCTTTTTCAGAAAGGCCAGGCACAGCGCACCAAAAGCTCCTACCGCAGCAGCCTCCGTGGGAGAAGCAACCCCGGTAAAAATGACACCCAGGACAGCAACGATGAGCACCATGGGATAAAGAAATGAAGTTGCCAGCCTTTTCCCATAATCCTTACCGCGAAATGCCCGAATTTCTTCCTCCGGCATGGCAGGGGCCTTTTCCGGATACAACCAGGCAAACACCAGTATGTAAAGAATATAGGCTGTCACAAGGAAAAAGCCAGGCACGACAGCCGCTTTGAACAGATCGCCCACGGGTACATTCAACACACTGCCCAGAAGTACCAGAACCACAGAAGGAGGGATAATTTGCCCCAGTGTGCCCGAACTGGCGATGATACCAGTAGCCAGGGGAATGGAATAGTTTTTTCTGATCATAATAGGAAGGCTGATCAGTCCCATGGAAATGACCGTAGCCCCAACGATGCCCGTGGATGCAGCAAGCAATGTGCCGACAATGACCACCGACAAAGCCAGCCCTCCCTTTATTTTGCCAAACATGATGCCCATGGATGTCAACAGGTCTTCGGCAATCCCCGATTTTTCGAGCGTAAGCCCCATGAATACAAACAGAGGTACAGCAAGAAGCACGTAATTCTGCAGTGTCCCCATGATGCGCAGTGGCAAAAAGTCCAGAAAATCGGGAACGAACAGGATGCCCACAATCACAGACAAGCCACCTAGCACAAAAGCGACAGGGTAACCAGACATCAAAAACAGAATTAATCCGGCAAACAACAGAAGTGCCACTATTTCGAAGCTCATCGTACCAGCATTTTCAGGTTTTTAATCACTATGACAACACCCTGTAAAAGAAGCATAAAAAAACAAATCACCATGCAAAATTTGATGATATACAAGGCAGGCAGACCACCCGGGCTGGGCGATTCCTCTTTGATATAAAACGAATTGACAGCATAACGCCAGCAGGTACTGATGCCAACAAAACACCAGGGAAGCAATAAAAGCGAAGTACCCAGCAAATTTACCCAAGCCTTTCTTCGTGGAGAAAACGACTGGTAAAACACATCCACACGCACGTGTTTGTCCTCTGACAAAGTGTAGGCACTTCCAAGCAGAAAGACCAGGCCGAACAGGTGCCACTCAGCATCCAAAACCCAGTTGTATGTTGTGTTGAAAGCATACCGCTGCACTACATCCAGACAGATAAGCAGGACGAGACTTAGATTCAACCAAGAGACAGACTCCCCTGCTTTCCGAATGAAATTTTCCACATGTGTCAGACTGTCCGTCATCTGCTTTTTTTATGCTAAAAGTAAGTGAAAGCGTTGAAATCTCAGCGCTTTAGGAACTTTTTTCTTTTATTTTTTGTTAATGCACGTTTGTCGCCATTTCATTGAACTTTGTAGATTATTCAGGGGACATGGGGAAAAACGCTAGTTAATTGGATCGGAATCGGCTATTTTTGTGTGACTTTGTTTTGGATGATGCTTCCCGAAAGGGGCATGGGCTAAAAAACCAAAAGAAGAAACCGTTTTATTCCGGCGCATGGTCGGTCACTTTTGTAACTTAACACCGAAAGGGTGAATTATCCGTAAATAGATTTATGAAAAACTTTTTTACCTCTCTTCTGGGTTCCTGCCTTGGTGTCTTTCTTGCCATCCTCTCTGGCTTTTTTATTCTGGCCGGTATTGCTATGGCAAGCATCGGTCTTTCGGATGCCTCAGAACACGTTGAAAGTCCAATTTTGAAACTCAGGCTCGAGGAATTTATTCCGGAAAAAACAGACAATGTGCCCAAATCCACATTTTTGTTTGAGGAGCGGGACGTGCCCCTCGGTTTAAGGAGGATCTTACAGTTACTTGATGCAGCAGCAGCGGATGAAAAAATCAAAGGTATTTACATCGAAAACAATTCTGTCATGCTTGGCCAGGCGAGTATCCTCGCTTTGATGGATGGTTTGAAAAAATTCAAGGAATCGGGTAAGTTTATCTATTCCTATGCAGACAGCCACAGCCAGTCGTCCTATCTGTTGTGCAGTGTGGCAGACACAATGTTTCTCAACCCGCAGGGGGGAGTAGACTTAAAAGGATATGGTACTACAATTCCCTTTTTCAAAAATATGCTGGATAAAGTAGGCGTTAGTATGAATATATTTTATGCCGGAAATTTCAAAAGTGCAACCGAGCCATTCAGGCTCACCGAAATGAGTGAGTTCAACCGTCTGCAAACAAGAACTTTTCTGGAAGACATGGAAGACATTATGGTCACCAAAATTGCGGGTAACAGAGAGCTAACGGTTGCCAAAGTGGATTCTGTCATGTCATCACTGGGAGGACGTACAGCGACGCGGGCACGTGACAATGGCCTCGTGGATGTCTTGTCGTACAAAGGAGACGTAGAAGAATTTTTAAAAGAAAAAACAGGTTTAAATAAGACCAAAAAGCTAAAAACAGTGTCGCTGGCGGACTATGACAAGACTGCAGACACAGAGAATGGCCCTGCCGGTGGTGACAAGATAGCCATTGTCCATGCAGAAGGAGAGATCGTCTATGGAAGTTCTGAGCCTGGCGTTGTGAGTGAGAAAAAATATTTATCCATGCTAACTAAACTGCGGTACGATGACAAAGTAAAGGCAGTTGTATTGCGTGTCAATTCTCCTGGTGGCAGTGCCTTTACCAGTGATGCTATATGGCATGAAATAGAAAAAATCAAGCAAGCAGGCAAGCCCGTGGTTGCCTCTTTTGGTG
>JAUMBK010000287.1:0-3947 GCA_032115795.1 Saprospiraceae bacterium
TTCGGATGCTTTTTTTGTTGTGCCCAATAATGGCTTTGTCGGCTTTTTTTAATGAACGCGGTAAATAATCACCAAAGGCTGGGCAAATTGCATACCCACAAAAAATCCCGGGTTGACCAACATAATGTCTGCTGATACTAAAAAAGTTTCTGTCAGAACAATGCACGAAAGTATCTAAGGTATGGCAGGCTTGGTTTTTTAAAAGATACTGGCAAAAAAGCAGAGATAGAAAAACCATTGTCCTTCCGCATGATCCGCCACACCAGAGCTACCTGGGCATTATGGAAAGGTATCAGCATAAATAAAGTGTCAAAACTTATGGGACTTACCTGGCTGCGTGAAACAAAGATCGATGCCAGAACCGTAAATGAGGAACTCGATGAAGCAATGGATGCATTCAACGATGTAAAAATTGAGTAAGGTGAAAGGAAAATAATACCAAAAGCTACCTGAATTTAATATCGAAACGCCCCACTCATCAATTCCTGTTCGGCCCTTGAAATGCCAATATCCCGGGCAACATTTTTCCAGCCGCCAACAGCCGCTTTCACTTCTGCCAAGATGGTATTCATTTCAGCATCCCTCAACTGAAAATATTCACCAACACTTTTTGCCAGTTCAAAATCCAACGCATTATTGTGCGAATCAATATTCAATGCCAGGCCATCCTTATCAATAGAAGGATTGATATCAAAGGCCGGAGACAAAATCCAACCCTTTTCTGTCAATATAAAACCATGATTCCGCAGGTGGTCATCGGTGTTGGAAACAGCAATATGGAAAACAATCCTTCGCCAGAGTTGCTGCAGGTCTTCTTTATTTTGAGCACCGTTGTACTGGATGAATTCCGCCATATCCAGATAGCTGGCAGGGTTCTCTTTGATGGTATCTTCATTTTGTCCGGTCATGGTCATTGCAGATGCAAAATGAATTCGTTCATGCAACTGCCGGTCAAACCGTTTGGTAAAATAAGTATGATATTTTCCGGCCACTTTTTCAATCCTCGATTCCGGCATTTTAACACTACACTGCAAAGCAAGTTTATACGCCAGATATTCCCATGCACCTTTATCAATCGAATCACCTTTTGATGGAAACTTGGCAATCCACAAATGCCCATGTTCATCAGTGATATTCGCTTTCGGCCTGGCTCCCCCCAATGAAGAACCGGGTGCCATTAAAATAGACAGCCATTTTGTTACTTCCTTACTGTCTTCATCACTTTCCAATATTGATGCGCCATGCTGCAGCTCCCTGACACTTGCCCAAGGTGGAGTGGGCACACCATGGCTATCATCGAGAAACGCCCCATCCATTTCCAGTTTAAACCGCAAAGCCCCCATTCTGGTTTCATCGTATATGCCCAGTAAAAAATCAATATCATACAAAACCGGTGCCGGCCGCCCGGCTTCTTTCGCCAGTTGTGCAGCACGTCGTTTCATCAAAGTTCGACCCCAGGTATCTGGCATCGAATCCATAAACACCCCGAAATGCTCTTTGCCATTCGGATATTGCGGACCGCTAAACCATGCAATATCAGGATCCAGTAACTGCTGTTCTTTGGAACGTATCCAGTCAGCATCATAGGCAAAACTAAATGCCTTTTTACCCTTAGTCTGTTGGGCACTTAGTACACCTATACATTTTGGTTTGCGCATACCCATCCAATGGGCATAAACGTATATATCTGTTTTATTAAAAGCCATTGCTATTTATTTCCAATTAAACTCAGGTCCTGTAATTTCCTTCCATAATCATCATCCGCTGCCAGTTTCAAAAAATCATCCTGAAGCCCCAATACACGTAGCGTATTGAAATAGGCTGCCATGGAAACACTGCTATTGCCTTTCTCAATATGGTACAGGGTTGTGCGGTCAATACCGGCTCTTTCTGCCACCTGTATCGTCGTTAATTTCCTCCGCTTCCTGGCCAACTTTATGTTTTCGCCCACCTGCTCCAGTATTTTCTGATACTTGGGAAAGATCACCTGCCGCTTCCGGTTCATATCAATTTTGTTTTTTATTTTCCACAAAATTAGCATTTATGTTGATAATATACAACATTATTACTACTCGTCTTCCCCGGGCATTTCTAGTGACTTGACTATTGATCGGCCAATGCCATTTAAATGCAAGTATAATTTTGCCCGGAATACTCACTTCGGAAAACGACAGGAAGGATGATCCACAATGCCATGAACATACAACTTGAGAAAAATTCATTATCTTTTTTGCAAAATTCAATTGCATGAGATGGATATATGCCGCTGCCACCACGATGTTGACCATCGCGATTACCACCTCGGCCTGTAAAAAGGAGGATGCTTCCACCGGTGGCAATGCCAGCAGTTTCGATGTCATTCAGGATCAGATCCTGACGACAAGCTGTGCGATCACCGGTTGCCACGCATCCACTTCCGATGGCACATACGCCCAGCATGGTCTGGTATTGGCAAAAGGTCAGGCGTATGATAACCTCGTCGGAAAAATCTCAAAAAATACAGCCGCAGCTTCTATGAATATGCTTCGGGTGAAGCCTTTCGATGCGGAAAACAGTTTCCTGTTCCATAAGATCACTTGCCAGACAGCTCACCATACGGGTAATTTCGGCAACCAAATGCCCATGGGTGGACTTATTTTGACAAAGGGGCAGGTTGAATTTGTGAAGCGCTGGATCAATAGTGGTGCTGAAAAAACCGGCAGCAAGGTTGATATGTCGGTGCTCGATGATAAATCCGCATGTCAGGCAGATGTCATTCCACTGGCCCCTCCTGTCGCCGGAGAGGGCTTTCAGTTGAAGATCGAACCTTTCGACATCCAGAAAAACTTCGAGCGGGAGATCTTCGTGCGGTATAACACACCCAATACCACACCGGTCTATGTCAATCGCCTATTGATGCGGGGCGGAGTGAATAGCCACCACTTCCTCGTGTATTCATTCCGGAACAATACCGGCCTTCCTATGGTCGGAACGATCCGGGACATCCGAAACCCCGATGGGAGTGTCAACCTGCTGACACTGGCACAGATGCAGAACCACATCTTCTTCGGTGGAAGTATGGAGTCAGAAAAAGAAGTCACCCTGCCCCCCGGCGTCGCACTAAAACTGGAAGCCGGCACACCACTTGATCTGAATGCTCACTATTTCAACAAGACCGGCCTCACCCTGAAAGGTGCCAACTATGTGAACTTCTATACCGTGCCCCAGTCAGCGGTACAATACGAAGCCAAAACGCTGGATCTGGCCAACCAGGATATCAGCCTCCCCGCAGGTCAACGAAAGACCCTCACCAAGACGTTCACGTTCACACAGGTGACCAGGGTGATCCAACTGACCTCACACACGCATAAACTGGGGGAGAAATTCGTGATCAAAATCGCAGGAGGTGCCAGGAACGGAGAAGTGATATTTGAGAACACGGACTGGGAGCATCCCCTGATGAAGACCTTCTCAACGCCCATCGTACTTCAACCCGGACAAGGACTGACATCTGAAGTCACCTACAATAACAACACCACTAAATCCGTCAGTTTCGGGCTCACCAGTGAGGATGAAATGAACATCATCTTCGGATATTTTTACTGAGGATATTCCTGACAGGGGACAAAACCTGCCATCATTTCCGATCGAAGTAAGGTATCCTGTCCTGCGAAACCTCGTCCCTTTGCTGCCAGTACGCCATGGTCACGACCCGGCCTTCAGGACTCCTGAGGAGTCGTCCGTATATGGCGTTAACGGCGTTGAATGCCACATCGGTAACACCGACAGTGAAGGTCTCCGGAGGCGGCGGAGCAGCTGTAATGTCAGCGGAGACCGGCGTTTCGGCAGCATCCGCAGGTTTAGCAGCGGGAGCTGCTTTCGGGGGTGGGGATGCGGCGACCACCACCGTGTAACCGTTACCCTCAAGGATATATCTCAGGAAATCGACCCTTGAAGGCTTCACATTC
>JAUMBK010000288.1:0-2778 GCA_032115795.1 Saprospiraceae bacterium
GATCGGCAAACCGCCTCCCAGGTTGATGGAATCGAGCGTAGGGCACAATTTTTTCATTTCGGCAAAAATCTTGAGCGCCTTTCGGAATTCGCCCCAGTAGTACAGATTGTCCTTGATGCCCGAGTCCACAAAAAAGTGGAGCATTTTCAGGGTTACTCTTTTTTTCTTGGCTATTTTACTCTTATAAAAGTCAATGATTTCTGCACTGCGAATACCCAGCCTGGAAGTATAATAGGCTGACTGGGGCTCTTCATTGATGGCCATTCGAAGTCCGATGGTCAGGTTGCCTGAGGTTTTGGCATATAACCTGTCCAGCTCAAGTTTGCTGTCAAGCACCGGAATGACGTTTTCATAGCCATCATTCATCAGGCCCACTATTTTATTCAGGTAATCCTCGGTTTTATGTCCGTTGTGAATCAGGATGGTCTTTTTGTCCACCTTTCCTTTTTCTGTCAGGATTTTGATGATATCAATGTCAAAGGAAGAGGAGGTTTCAAGGTGAACGTTATGTTCGAGTGCCTCTTCAATTACATGTGAAAAGTGACAGCATTTGGTGCAGTAGCAGTAATAATAGTCGCCTTTGTAATTATTGGCCTTCATGGCCTTGTTAAAAAAATTCTTTGCTTTTTTTATCTGATCGCCGATGCGGGGAAGATAGGTAAGGCGAAAGGGGGTTCCATATTTTTCAATCAGGTATTTGAGTGAAATCCCATGAAAAGTCAGGTTACCCTGATTCAGGTCAAAACCCTCCTGGGGAAAGTAATATGTCTGGTTAATTAGCTGAAAATATGTATTTTTCATTTAACGGCATAAAATGGATTTTTATTAAAAATGGAGACAAAGAAACGATAAAACTAGCAATAATGACTTATTCCTTTTAATAAATAATGTTATTTGGGAGAATTACAAAAGTGTGGGAAACAGAGATGAACAAAATGATCAATAACGCACAAACCTCCAGAATTCGTTGGTCATAAAAAGTGGCTTTATAGGGATAAAGGACCAAAACCCCGTTAATTTCGTACTATCCTACGAACTGCAGGACAACATCGAACAACCCGCTTTCTCCCTGGCCCAGTCCGGACGTCTGGCAAACCATCGTGCCATCTCCGGTTGTTCATCGTACGGTCTTTGCAACAGCGTAAATAGTGTTTTCAGGACTGACAGGTCTCCCTTTTCTGCCCCCTCGATGGCAAGCTGGGCCATGTAGTTCCGCAGCACATATTTCGGATTGACTGTGTTCATCCGCTGTTTTCGTATACTGGCATCCACTTTTTCACTTTGCAGCCGGAACTGGTATTGCCCTATCCATTGCATCAATGCATCAGGCAGCTTTCCTTGTACAGGGAGGCTATACAGTGCCTCGGAAAAATTCGCTTCGATCTCTTCCGGTGAGGTATCCGCATCGACATCGGCCAGTTTTCTGAAAAACAACGTCATGTCTGCCTGGCTTTCCGTCATGGTCTGCTCCAGCGAAGATACCAAACCTTCATCCGTCTCTTCTGGTGACGCCAGACCCAGTTTTTGCCTCATCATAGACAAATAGCCTTCTTCATACTGGTCCTTAAACCCTACGAGAACCTCCTTGATGGCCCCTTCATCCCCAATCAGTGAAATCAAGGCATTGGCAAGCTTCAACAAATTCCATTGCGCTATGGCAGGCTGGTTGCCAAAACAATATCGTCGGCCCGGCAGATCCGTGGTATTGGGCGTCCACCGGGGATCATAGTCGTCTATCCATCCATACGGACCATAATCGATGGTCAGCCCTAGAATAGACATGTTGTCTGTATTCATTACCCCGTGGACAAAGCCCACACGTTGCCATTCCACGATCATCCGGCAGGTAAGTTCTGCAACCTCTTTGAAAAAAGCAAGATATTTATCGGGCTGGTTGCACAAATGGGCAAAGCTTTGTTCAATAGTAAACTCTGTCAGTGAAGCCAGCAAAGCGGGATTTCTATCCGCTGCCAGAATTTCAAAGTTACCAAAGCGAATGAAGTTTGGTGCTGTACGGCAAACGATGGCCCCCGGCTCTACCCTGGGATTCCCGTCGTACAACATATCCCGGGTTACGCCCTCTCCCGTACTAACCAGCGCCAGGGCCCGGGTGGTGGGTATGCCCAGACAATGCATTGCCTCACTGCACAAATATTCACGTACTGACGACCTGAGCACGGCGAGGCCATCTGCTGTCCGGGAATACGGCGTAGGTCCCGCTCCCTTCAATTGTAGCTGAATCCACCCATCCTGCGTTGGCACTTCGCCCAGATTGATGGCCCTGCCATCACCCAGCTGGCCAGCCCACTGCCCAAACTGGTGTCCACCATACCGCATGGCATACGGTGTGCTTCCCGGCGCAATCCGGTTGCCAGCCATCCATTCTGCAAATACCGGATCCGAACAAACGGATTCCCCAATGCCCAGCGACTCTGCCAGCTGCCTGTTGCAATGCAGCAGTGCCGGAGCTGCCATTCCCTTTGGCAAGACACTACTATAACATACATTCTGTACTTGCCTGGGATAATTCTCTGCAACCACATCGCCAGGCAACCTGGAGGTAAACCGATCAGTCAGTCGTATCATTGAATTGATTTCTTTTCAAATAACAAATCGATTCCTGCTGTGTTTTTGTATCCTTTGCAATAAAACTATCATTTTAAGAGCAATATCATCAGGGATTATAGTACATTTCCAAAATCAAAACAGCCTCTCATGCCTTTTTTGCCGCACAAAACCAAACAGAAACATCCATTTACTTCTTGTTTATTTATTACA
>JAUMBK010000288.1:2788-3266 GCA_032115795.1 Saprospiraceae bacterium
TCCAGCGTTGCCACAACACAGGCCGGAGGACCCTTTATCGAAAATGCTGACCACCCCAATCCACGAATGCGGTACAAGGTTGTACAATCCCATTTCAACCGGACGGACAGCGTGTTTTCCGCGCTTGCAGCGAAGCTGGATAGCTTTGGACAACAACGGTATGAAGCACTAAAGCCTCTCGTTGTGGGCAAAGACATCACTTCATTACAGCAACATGTACAAAATGGGCTGTTTTCATACACCGAACTCACCCTATATTTCCTGTATCGCATGCGCCTGTATGAAACAGATCCTGAAAAAACACTGCACGCACTCATCAGTCTCGCCCCCGATGCCTTAGAGCAGGCTGCCTGGTGTGACCAGCATCGCAGCAAGGAAAAAAGAAAACACCTTCTCTTTGGCATGCCGCTGCTGATAAAAGACAACATAGGCGTGGAAGGCACCGCAACTACTGCGGGTGCCGCCATTTTAAAGGAAA
>JAUMBK010000289.1:0-10346 GCA_032115795.1 Saprospiraceae bacterium
CTTGGTTTTGCTCTCACCTTCTTCTTTCTTTTTTTCTGCAGGCTTTTTCCAGACATTCATGCCAATCCGGTCGTATGCCCTGTTGTCCCCTTTGAATTCACCCTGTCCGCTGAAACGCACACCATCATAGGATTTGTAACTCACCAGGTAGGCGGGTGCAGTTGAAAACACAAGAAACTCTTTTTCCAGGAATGCTGTGCCCTTTGCAGCAATGTCTCTAAGAGGATTGATATCATCCAAGACCCAGATGGCACGACCAAAGGTGGCAAGAACCAAATCATCTTCTACAGGATGAATTTTCATATCACTGACCTGGACTTGCGGCAAGCCCTTATTCCAAAGATGCCATTTCTTGCCCTTATCAAAAGAAACGTACAAGCCGGCATCCGTCCCTAAAAACAGTAAGTTGGGTTGTTTGTGGTCTTGCACTATGCACAAAACAAACCCTTTTATCTGGGATGCGTCTGCAATGCGTGTCCAGTCTTTTCCGTAATTGGTGGTATGATACGCATAGGGACTGTCATCATTGCGCCTGTAGTTATTGGCAACGACCCACGCCTCGCCGGCATTCGAGGGAGAAACCTGAATCTGCGGTATCCAGCTTGCTGCGGGAAGACCTGGCAATGATTTACTCATCTCCATCCATGACGTACCACCATCTCGGGTCAATTGGAGTTGGCCGTCATCTGTACCCACCCAGATAACTTGTTTGTCAACCGGGCTGGGAGCGATGGCCAGGATCGTAGTATGGTTTTCGGCATTTGTGGCATCCATTGTCAGACCGCCACTTCTGTCGGCCTTCTGTTTGGTAGTGTCATTTGTTGTTAAATCGGGTGACAATAACGTCCATGCATCGCCACAATCACTGGAATAATGCAAGAACTGGCTGCCAAAATACACACCGCAATCCAAAAATGGATCCTGTGCGATGGCCGCATTCCAATTGAAACGCAATGTGACCTGTGGATCAGGATGATTGGGCTTTACAAACCGATTCCGGCCAGTTTCACGGTCATAAAAAGCCACATTACCGCCCTGCGACATCGCATAGCCATAGCGGCTGTCTGCCCGAAAAGGAACCACATCAAAGCCATCCCCAAAATACAATTCCTGAAAATCAGCATTGCGAATGCCTCCCCTTTTCAACACAGCAGAAGGTCCTGCCCACGAGCCATTGTCCTGCATCCCTCCGTACACGTTGTAGGGAAAATCTGTATCTACGTTGATGTGATAAAACTGACCCACCGGTATGTTTCCTGCGAAATACCAGCTGGCACCTCCATCCCGTGAAATGGTAAGACCCCCATCGTTGCCATCGATCAAATACTCCGGATTGGCTGGATGTATCCAAAATGCATGGTGATCCGGGTGAACATCATTGCCATAATCCGCGATATTCCGGAAGGTTTTACCCCCATCCTCACTCATGGTGATGTAGGTAAAGACATTGAAAATCCGGTTTTCATTTTTTGGGTCAACATACAATTCAGAGTAGTAAAAGGGCCTGTCGCCAATATTTTTTGTGGAAACCAGGTTCCATTTTTTTCCTCCATCAGTTGATTTATACAAGCCATTTTCCTTGGCCTCGACCAGGGCATAGATGATGTCTGGCTTGCCGAGTGCAATCGCAATTCCCATACGGCCAAGATCTCCTTTCGGCAAGCCTTCTTCCGACGTGATCTTTTTGAATGTTTCCCCGGCATCATAACTCACATACAGACCAGAACCTTTGCCTCCGGAATGAAAAAACCAGGGTTCCCGCTTGTGTTCCCACATGGCGACAACGAGTTTGTTTGGATTCGTGGGGTCGGTCACCATATCAGCGGCACCAGTCAAATCATTGACATACAATACCTTCCGCCAGGTTTTCCCCCCATCGACAGTCTTGAACACTCCCCGTTCCTCGTTTGCTCCCCAGGGCGAACCCAATGCGGCAACAAAGACAATGTCGGGATTATCCCGATGGACAATGATGCGGTGGATGGTTTTGGTACCCGACAGCCCCATGTGCTGCCATGTTTTTCCCTTATCCAATGATTTGTAAATTCCCTGACCTGTATTCAATGAATTTCTGGGGTTTCCCTCTCCCGTTCCCACCCAGATTTCAGAGGGATTTTTCTGGTTGATGCGGATGGCCCCGATTGCCAGTGTGGGCTGCTCATCAAATACAGGCTCCCAGCTAGTACCTCCATTTTCTGACAACCACACCCCACCAGATGCAGCTCCGGCATAAATGCGCTCCGGGTCGCTTAAATCGACATCAATCGCCGTGATCCTGCCACTCATGCCTGCTGGACCAATGTTGCGGAATTTCATATTGCTGAACTGTGCTGGATCAAACTGGCCAAAAAGGACGATTGGCAGGATTTGCAGGACAAAAAAGAGAAATCTATACATACTAATGAGGTTTATGTTTGGAAAGTGTCACAAAATAGAATTATTCAGACAATGGTTTCAGTTGCATTAAAAATATTTTTCTTGTGAAAACAATTCAAAGCAGCGGTAAATCCTGACAACTGATTCATGTACTGGCATACCATGCTTGCCCAGATAATGATTTGAATCAGGTATGGAGTCGCAAAATTCAAATATCTTTGCAAAAAAGGTCGATCTGGCGACGCTGACAGGTGAAGTTCATACTCATCAGGTTGGTTCACAATCAAGAAGAAAATAACGAAATGACTGTCATTCAAGCATGGAAACAAAATCTGTACGATTTTCTCACAGAAACCGGGGAATTGGCATCCTTTGCCGGCCGTTTTTTCAGAGAAGTGTACCGCCGGCCTTTTGAATTCAGGGAATTTTTACGCCAGTGTTACTTTATTGGCAACCGGTCACTGATGCTGGTAGCTGTAACAGGTTTCATCATCGGGCTTGTATTTACATTGCAGTCCCGGCCTAAAATGATGGAATTGGGTGCAGAAGCATGGCTGCCGTCCATGGTGGGGATATCCATCGTACGCGAAATTGGACCCATCATCACCGCATTGATTTGTGCGGGCCGGATTGGATCAGGTATTGGTGCAGAATTGGGCTCAATGCGGGTTACAGAACAAATAGACGCGATGGAAGTGTCAGGTACCAACCCATTCAAATACCTGGTCGTAACAAGGATTTTGGCGACCACATTCATGATTCCATTGCTGGTAATCATGAGCGATGCCGTTGCGCTTTATGGTTCATACCTTGTAGAAAATGTGAAAGGGGATGTATCTTTAATGTATTATTTTGATGAAGTATTCGTTTCTCTTGATTTTGGAGACTTTATGCCCTCGACCATAAAAACGTTCTTTTTCGGATTTGCTATCGGCCTGGTTGGCTGTTACAAGGGGTATTATTGCAAGCATGGAACAGCAGGGGTAGGTGTCGCTGCCAATAGTGCTGTCGTCGAAACCTCCATGGTCTTATTTATCATCGACTTTGTCTCCGTCATGGTGACAGACATTATCTTTTAACCATGACGATCTCAATAGAAACTAGGACTCCAGTCATTCAAATTCGGGATCTAAAAAAGAATTTTGGCGACCATATGGTGCTTGATGGTTTCAATCTGGATCTGTACGAAGGAGAATCTCTTGTCATTATGGGCAAATCCGGATCGGGCAAATCCGTCATGATCAAATGCCTGATTGGCCTGGTACCACATGACGGTGGGTCAGTGACCATTATGGGACAGAATCTTGACCTGGCAGACGAGAAGCAGATGGATTACATACGAACAGAAGTTGGTTTTCTGTTTCAGGGAAGTGCCTTGTATGACTCCATGACCGTCAGAGAAAACCTTGAATTTCCCCTGAGACGGCATACCCGGAAGTTTGGAGAAATTGACGACGCTACTCCACTTGTGATGGATGCCCTGCGCAATGTGGGACTGGAAAGTGCCATCGACCTGATGCCTGAAGAGCTTTCAGGAGGGATGAAGCGCAGGATCGCCCTTGCGAGAACATTGATTTTGCAACCGAAAATCATTTTGTACGATGAGCCCACTACCGGACTAGATCCCATTACCTCAAAAGAAATTGTTACACTGATGAAGCGTATCCAGCAACAATACAAAACCTCATCCATCATCATCACACATGATGTAGACTGCGCAAGGTACATTGCCGACAGGATGATTTTGCTTGTAGATGGTGTGAATTACGCTGAGGGTACTTTTCAAGAACTTGACGCATCCACCGACCCAAAAGTCCAGGCATTCTTTAAAACCTAAACGAAATGGAAAAATCAACAGCCCAAAATCTGAAATTAGGCATCTTTGTCATCGCCGGTATCTGCTTGTTTATTGCCGGCACCTGGTTTATTGGTGACAAACAGCATTTGTTTGGAAACATGGTTCCATTGTATTCCGTTTTTTCAAATACCAATGGCTTGCGCGAAGGGAATAACGTGCGCTATTCAGGAATCAATGTAGGAACAGTAAAGAACATTACGCTGCAAAACGATACCACCATCGTCGTCGAGATGTCCATTCAGGGCGACATCCTCCAACACATGAAAAAAGATGCCCGTGCAGCCATCACAAGCGATGGGCTTGTAGGAAACATGATCGTCAACATCCTGCACGGTACCAGGGATGGGTTGCGCGCACAAACGGGCGATACCATCATCTCTTTGAGCCGGGTACGCACAGATGAAATGCTCAACACACTTAGCGTAACGAATGAAAATGCCGCCCTCCTCACCGCTGAATTACTTAAAATAACAAAGCAGATTTCTGAAGGGAAAGGGGTGGTAGGGGCCTTGCTCAGTGACACCTTACTAACCCGAGATGTGAGGCAAACGGTGGCAAACTTAAACACAGTATCCAACGAAGCAATCAAGACCATTCAGCGCATGGATAAAACCATTGCCTCCCTGGATCAAAAAAATACGATTCTTGGCTTTATGAAGGATTCTGTTGCCACAGGCAACCTCAAAAAAACAACATCCAACCTACAAACATCCTCTGCCAGTCTGGTTACGGTTCTGGATCATCTCGACGCAACAGTAGAGAACATAAATGGCACCATTTCAGACATCAGACAAGGTAAGGGCGTATTGGACAAACTGACCAGAGACAAACAAATGGCGGGTGATGTCCAACAAGCCGTCGCAGAGTTGGATGCCACACTGGAACAACTCCACACTGCGAGCACAAAAATCAATGCAACACTCGAGGCATTGAGGTACCACTGGCTGATGAAAGGCGCGTTTAAGAAAATGGAAAAGGAAAAAGACAAGAAAAAAGAGTAATTATTTATTCTTAAAAGCTGGGATTTTATAAATTGCTCTTTCCCATATTGCAACATTCCACCTTTTCTATTGTCTCTCTGTCTTTAATGGCGTAGTCAATGAGAAATGTAAAAACTGTCGTTGTGGGGTTATTTATGTGGGCACTTGCCAATGTACCTGCCTCGATTTACGGACAAACCTTCAACGGTATTGGGAATCTGCCCTTTCCTCCTTCGGGTACAGTTGGGATTACCACCTCCATTTGCAATGTTTCCGGGATAGGCGTCCTGGGAGGATGTAGTTCCATCACAAATGTAACGATTAACCTCAATCATACCTGGACAGGGGATATTGCCCTTTTTCTGATTGCCCCTGACGGGACATTTATTGAATTGTCAAGTGGCAATGGCAGTGCCGGCAACGATTACCTGAATACGGTGTTTACCGATGCTGCAGGAAGCAATATCATTACAGGCAGCCCCCCGTTTACCGGCCTGTTTAAGCCGGAAGGAAGGCAAAATTCGACATTGACAAATCCTTACCCGAATACAAGTCCGGCGGGCACCTTTACCTTTCAGAATACGTTTGATGGCATCGACGCCGATGGGCAATGGCAGCTGTACCTCAACGATTATGTTGCCGGAGACATTGGCTTCCTGAACAACTGGTCAATGACTTTCAGCAGCGGTGGTACCAACTTCACCGTCAATGTGGGTCCGGACCAATCGGCATGTGCGGGACAAAGTTATACATTAACCGCTTCAAATACGGCGCCAAGCCCTACTGGGTTTGCCTGGAGCAACGGTGCAACAACCCAAACCATCACGGTGTCAAATTTGTCATCCAACACCAATTTTACCGTCACGGTGACAGACCAGTCAGGATGCACAGCTACAGACGCTGTTGCCCTTACCGTGGTGCCATTGCCCGCCGCAAACCCCGTTACTCTTGCTCAATGCGAGGTAGCCAACGGGCAGGCAACTTTCAATTTAACCAATGCCAATGGCGCAGTTGGCAATGGCACAATCAACTGGTTCAGTGACCCTAACCTGACAAATGCCATCTCTGATCCCGCTGCCTATCAAAGTGGCAATGCCACTGTCTATGCCACAGTCACCGCGAATGGGTGTACATCCCTGCCGTCACAGATTACATTGGTTGTGACACCATCAAATCCAGCGTCGTATGGAATGGACATCGTGCAATCCACTCTCTGTGAGATGGGTTTGATTACCGTACAGTTTACACTTCCCGCGCCGGGCATTTACACATACAATTACACCTTAAGTTGCGATGGAAACGGCCCGTCTATCATTACAACGACAGCAAATCCGATTTTTTTTTCCATAGACGAAAATTGCACGCTTGAAATTACCAGCATCACATCATTCTCAACGGGGTGCACAACCACATTTTCACCACCACTGACAGACAATGTCACCATTGTACCCAATCCAAACATCACAGTTGATCCAATTGAAATTTGTGCAGGTTCCACCATTGATTTGGCAGACTACGTATCCTCAAATGCCGGTGCTGTGCTGACTTTTCATTCAGCGACGCCCCCCAACACCAGCAACCAATTGTCAACAACCACTGTCAATCCTTCTGTAAATACCACCTTTTATGTCGTATCCTCCCTGCAGGGCTGCTCCGCACAGGCAGCAGTTCCGGTCGTTGTCCAACCGGGAGGGATCCCCTTCACCGCCACATCAACCATCTGCCAAAATGAAGGCCCTGTCGACCTGGATGATTTTGTAAGCCCAGCAGGGCTGGAAGGGAGCTGGTCAGGCACTGGAGTTTCCGGAGAAAGTTTTGACCCGTCCAATTTATCCGGAAATATTGTGGCAACATTCACCCCGGTTAATCCGTGTTACGATGACGGCACTGTCACTTTTACCGTCCTTCCCAACCAGCTGCCGTTGTTGACAACTACCACACTTTGCGCATCAAATGGCCCCTTTGACCTAAACACCCTGGAAGACCCTTCCTTTCCAGACGGAACCTGGAGTGGGTCAGGCGTAACCGGAAATGTATTTACACCAGACGGCCTGACAGGAACACAAACACTGACATTCCAAAGCACTGGACAATGCGTGGAGGAGGCCTCAACAACCATCACACTGCTTGACAATCCACAATTGAATGCTCCCGCCTCACTGGATGTATGCACAGGTAGCAGCCTGAACTTGGAAGATGTCATTTCCAACCCAAGTAACCACACGCTTACCTATTACAACGCCTTGCCGCTGGTTCCGGCAAACCAGTTTCCGTCTCCTTTGATTCAGGTCATTCAGACAGAAACCATCTATATAAAGATGACAGATGGAAACGGGTGTTTTTCAACTGCGACCATCACCCTTATTGCACTTCCTTCAGGCGCTCCTTTGCTGGGCAGTGCCACCGTGTGCCAAAACCAAACTACCTTTGATTTGACTGCAATCGAAGACGCAAATGCCGGGTCTGGAACCTGGTCAGGTCCCGGTGTCATCAACAACCAGCTGAATGTACAAAACCAAACGGGAAATGTTGTCTTGACATTTGTACCTGCGAATACATGCTTCACCGAAGCAACTACATCTGTTGAAATTATTGTACCCCAGTCACCCGTGCTGGGAAGTACCAGTGTTTGTTCAGGAGATGGGCTTGTCAATCTCGACAACCTGGCAGATCCATTGTTTCCTAATGGAAATTGGTCCGGCCCCGGCGTCGCGAACAATGCTTTCAATCCTGTAAATTTTAGCGGACCCATCACATTGACATACACGCCGACTGCCTTTTGCACACTCCCGTCAAGTACAGTAATTGACGTGACAGAAACCCAATTTCCCTTGCTCAGGGATACCATTTTGTGCAGTACGTTTTCCACTCTAAATCTTTCACTGTTAGAGGATCCTGCATTCCCGCAAGGAAATTGGGAGGGAATTGGCATTGCAAACAATGCTTTTCCAAACCCAGGCACATCAGGTAGCTACAATGCCACTTTTGTATCAAGTGAAGCCTGTGTGGCACCAGCTGTAGCGACAATCATTGTCCAGCAAATCCAACAACCAGACCTTCCTGAAATTGCGATCTGTGCCAATCAGGGTGCAGTTTTGCTGGATGCATACACGGACCCTGACTTTCCCGCAGGCACGTGGGAAGGCGAGGGTGTTTTCAACAATATTTTTTCTCCATCAGGCCTATCCGGCAACATACAATTGCTCTTCAATCCCTCTGCATTTTGCGCAGAAACCGGATTTACAACGCTTTCCATCCTTGAAACACCTTCGGCCGACAGCGTACTTGTTCTTTGCCAGTCAGATACAAAAACATATACTGTCCAATTTAATATAACCGGTGGTCAAAGCGGAACGTATCTCGTCAATGGTCTGGCAAGCACCTCCACCTTTGTATCCCAGCCAATCAATAGCGGCACCTCCTACAACTTTACAATTTCTGATGCAAACAACTGCAGTACATTTATTGTAAATGGATCTAAAAACTGCGATTGCATTACAGATGCAGGCACCCTAAATACGCAACCAAATCCCATACCTCTTTGCGATGGCCAATCGTTTATCGCAAACCACAATCAAAATCAAACAGCAGATGCCAATGATGCGTTTTATTTCATCCTCCACAAGAAAGCTACACCATTGATCGGAACGGTGCTCGCTACTTCAAAAAACGGCACTTTCAGCTTTTCGCCAGGCTTTCAGAAAGATTCAATCTACTACATCACGGCTGTATGTGGGGATTCCCTCGGAAATGGGACGGTTGATTTCAGTGACCCTTGTTTTTCATATTCTGCCAGTCAAAAAATTGTCTTTTACGAAACGGGGGTCAAGGTAAGTGGGGACAGCACGTTTTGTGCGCAGGATTGCAATCTGGTCTCTCTTTCCCTGAAAGGGCTGCCGCCTTTCTCCTTAGTTTATGAGGTTTCTCTTGAGAATGCACCCATTCTGACAAAATCCATACAAACAAACCAAAAAGAAGGATTCATATCACTTTGTCCCAAAGATTATGGACTCAATGAAGGAATATTAATCTTAAAAATCAGCGAAGTCAACGACGCCAATTGTCAGGTTACCACACTTGATACGATCACAAAATGGCGCATAACCCCACCCCGTATCAGTACGATTAACCAATCCATTTGCACTGGAGACTCATTGGTTGTCAATGGCAAAATATATTCCAGCCTGAACCCGACAGGCGTTGACACCATTCAGGCGGATATCAAAGGAAAATGCGACTCTATCATCTTTGTCAAGTTAACTGTCCTACAGCCGATCATTACGAAGATTGTTACCACGCTTTGTGAAGGGGAAGAAGTCGTCGCAGGTGGACAGGTGTTTGATATTACCAACCCAAACGGTTCGGTAATTTTGCCCAACGCAAGCCAAAATGGATGTGATTCGATCATCAACGTAGCCCTGACATTTGAAAAAATAAAATCTGTCAATTATTCTGATACTCTCTGCAGCGGTGAGTTTATTGTCATCAACGGAGTACGTTTTGATGAAAAAAATCCCTCAGGAAGTGAACGCATTTTGGGACAAAATGGCCAGTGCGATACGATTGCCACTATTGCACTCTATTACAATTCTCCCTCCCAGAATCAATTGCTCGATACACTCTGCTACGGTGAAAAAATCTCCGTTGGCCAGGAAACATTTGATGAGCAACGGCCTTCTGGTACTGTTATTTTGAAAAACAGCGCCACCACAGGTTGCGATTCCATCGTCACTGTATCTCTTTCGTACAGAAAATTTGAACCAGACACACTGGTTTTGACACTCTTAAAGGGAAGAGATACAATTCTGTTTAATACACTTTTTAATGAACAATTTCCAAAAGGGCTTATCCCTACAGGTGTAAATCTTCCCTCAGGATGCCCTGAATATCTGTTTGTCAAAATTCTATTTGAACAAGAACAATTTAATGTCTCCTATGAAGTCATCCCTGAAACATGTCCCGGTGAAGGCGATGGATATATTACCATCGATGGCATCTCCGGATGCAGGAATTACATGTTTGAATGCAATGGAATCCGGGAAGATGTAGTCTCTTTTCCCTTCACCTTCGGACCTTTGCAGCCGGGAAAATATTCGTTTACTTTGACTGGTGATGTCGGGTGTATCTTTTCG
>JAUMBK010000290.1:0-2924 GCA_032115795.1 Saprospiraceae bacterium
CTCCCCAAAAAAAAACTGAGTCGTGTTCCTTGTCTTAAAGAGCATTCGTCTCAGAGATCCTTGCCTTTGCAGGTTGTCCGACCTCGCACTTCCGGAGTTGGCGCGCCGAGATGCCCACGCTCAACCTGATCAGAGAATCGGTAAGTCCCACTTTCAATCGTTCTTCCCTGGGTATGGAGCCATGGGTCATACTGGATGGATGGCCAATCAGCGATTCCACGCCCCCCAAAGATTCCGCCAGCGAAAAATAATGGGTAGCACTTAATACCTTTCTTGCCGACTGTTCATTATTGTCGGCAAGGTCGAACGAAACCATGCCGCCAAACATCCGCATTTGCTTTTTCGCAATCTCGTGACCCGGATGCTCTTCAAAGCCCGGATAATATACCTTGCCTACCTTTGGATGCTGCTTCAGGAAGGCTGCAATGGCGGCTGCATTCTGGCAGGCCCTTTCCACACGTATGTGCAGTGTCTTGATTCCCCTGAGCACTAAAAAACAATCCTGAGGTCCCGGAACGGCTCCTACCGCGTTTTGCAGAAATCGCAGTTGAGCAGCCAGGTCTTCATTTTTAGTAATGACGGCACCATGAATCACATCGGAATGACCGCCCAGATATTTGGTTGCAGAATGCAGTACCAGATCTGCGCCCAGATCCAGAGGATTCTGCAGGAAGGGCGATGCAAATGTATTATCCACACATACAATGATATTTTTCCCTTTCACCATGTTGCAGACTGCTTCAATATCGATGATGTTCAGCATGGGATTGGTTGGCGTTTCAACCCAAACCATCCTGGTTTTGGATGTGATCAAAGATTCAAGGGTTTGGGTATTTCCTATACCGGCAAACTGAAATTTCACACCGTAACGGGCAAACACTTTGGTCATCAGGCGGTAAGATCCCCCATATAAATCATCCGTTGCAATGACCTCATCTCCCGGATTCAGCAGCTTTAATACGGCATCCATGGCCGCAAGACCGCTGCCAAAGCAGATGGCATCCGTGCCATTTTCCAGCGCTGCCAGGTTTTGCTCCAGCACGGTTCGCGTCGGATTTTGCGTGCGCGCATATTCGTAGCCTTTATGGTCGCCGGGAGCCGCCTGCACATAGGTGGATGTCTGATAAATGGGCGTCATAATGGCGCCGGTTGAAGGATCTGGCGTAACGCCAGCGTGTATCACTTTGGTTCCGAACTTCATATCATTGGTTTAGGTCACAAATGTAGGTCAAAAATTGGATTCTTACCTTGGAATAAAAATAAACTGAGCGCCCAGTTCACTCAGTACAAAGAGGCAAAGGAAGATTTCCGGATCCTTGTACGTGCTGATAAATTCAGGGGCTTTTTCATTGAAGATCAGGTCTTTACTTACAAATTCCTCCAGTGTGGATGCATGCACCGACCACCGAAAGGCGTTACCCGCCTCCACCAGTGGAACGCCCATTTCCAGTTCCTGCTGATGCAATACAAATATGGGGTATTTGGATACGTTCTCATCCAGGATTACGTCGGCCGCCTGCGCCAGTATCTTCTTGTACGGCTGCAACTCTTTTTCGAGGGATAAAAAACGATCAGTCTGACTCATAATGATCACTGCAAGGTTAGTCTGGCCACACTTTCAATGTGATGTGTATGGGGGAACATATCCACAGGCTGAATAGCGTCAACGCTGTATTTTTCCTTTAAAAGGGCAAGATCCCTGGCCTGGGTGGCCGGATTACAGCTTATATATACCAACCTGGGTACTTCAAGTTTGAGCAATGTTTTAACGACCTCCTCATGCATGCCCTGCCGGGGTGGATCAGTGATGAGCACATCTGCTTTTCCGTGTTTTTTTACGAAATCATCATTCAGCAAATGCTTCACATCACCGGCGTAAAACGTAGCATTCTGAATATTATTGAAGATCATATTTGTGTTTGCATCTTCAATCGCTTCCGGAATTTCTTCTATACCGGTTACATGTTTCACCTTGTCCGCTATATAAAGTGCAATGCTGCCCAGGCCTGTGTACAGATCATACACATTATCCGTTGGTTTGAGGTCCGCATATTCGCAGGCTATGTCAAATAAATTGACAGCCTGGACCGGGTTGGTCTGGAAAAATGATTTGGGACCTATTTTATACTGTACATTCCGCAATTTTTCAACAATGAATGGCTTACCTTGAAAATTGATAACGCGCTGATCGAATATACTGTCATTGAGTTTTTCATTCACCACATAATTCAGGGATGTAATCTGAGGAAACCTATCACGAACTGCATGCATCAATTTCAAAATCTGGTCCTCTTCCGGTTTAGCAAAAACGATGGTTACCATCCATTCGCCGAGGGTTGTATTCCGGACTACGATATTGCGCATCAAACCTTCATGCGTGCGCAAATCATAAAAAGGATATGCATGATCTATACAAAACTGCCTGATGAAATTCCGGATATCATTGGACAGGCCATCCTGAAGCAAACATTCCTGAATATCCACGATCTTATCGAAAAATCCTGCCCTGTGAAAGCCCAGGGCTCCCTGTTGCTCAAGGGCTTCAGAAGAAGAAGCTTCCTCTCTTGTAATCCATCTTTTGGTAGAAAAGCTGTATTCCAGTTTATTGCGGTACTTCAGATTTTGTGCACATCCCAAAATTGGCTTTACGATGTCAGCGTTCAGTTTGGCAATGCGTGAAACGGCATCGCGCACCGTTTGTTCTTTATAAAGCAATTGCTTCTGATAATCCAGGTGCTGCCATTTACACCCGCCACAGGTGCCGAAATGGATACATGCCGCCGGTATACGGTCTTTGCTGTACGACTGATACTGCGTTACGATGGCTTCACTCAGGTTGTTCTTTTTTCTGAGAACCAGTACATCCACCACATCGCCGGGGACTGCATTTTCAACAAATATTACCTGCCCCTCTGCAGTGCGTC
>JAUMBK010000291.1:0-10870 GCA_032115795.1 Saprospiraceae bacterium
TTTATTCGAGCAATGTGATTGCAGCCCAGCTGATTGAGCGGGTAGGTATCCAGCGTACGATCGACCTGGCCACGCAAATGGGTGTCACATCGGAATTCCCGTTTGAATATGGAATCAGCTTAGGATCTGCGGATATTTCCCTCTTTGATATGATGAAAGTGTTTGGTACAATTGCCAATAAGGGGGTGAGACCTGAGCCAACCACAGTGTTAAAAATTGTAGACAGGTATGGAAATACAATCTATGATATTGAAGCGCAAAAAGAAAATCAAACGGGTAAAACCCAGGTCCTTCCTGAGGATGTTGCCGGCACGATGAACCGTATGATGCAGTCTGTCATCATTTATGGCACAGGCAATCCATTGCGCAGCCAGTACTGTCCTTATGGAGATTTTGCGGGGAAGACAGGCACTGCGCAAAACCACTCTGATGGTTGGTTTCTGGCCTTCAACCCTACGTTACTGACAGGTGCCTGGGTCGGGGGACCCAGTCCGGCAGTGCGTTTCAGAACAATGGACCTGGGGAGTGGCTCGGCCACAGCCTTGCCGATAGTGGGTCATTTCTGGAATGCAATGCACAATGATGCCGGCTTTAAAAAAATGACCGAGGCACGCTTTCAGTTTTCTCCCTCAGTACAGTCAAAAATGGGATGTCCCTTGCTGATTCCGTTTCCACCAGATACGTTGCAAATGTTGATGGCAGATACGATATTCAGAGATTCTATACTGGCCAATGGATATAAAAATCTTGAGAACCTGGCCAGGCAGAAGTTTGGTATTTCGGTCGATCCTGAATCTATTGAAAACGGAGAGGCAATTGGCCAAGGGCAGACCAACGGGGATTCCGGAGATAGAAATACGCCCTTACCTGAACGAAAAAACGAGCCTCTACGAGCAGCAGAGCCAGCAGGAACAGGCAAAAACGAGGGAACTAAATCCAGGGAGAATCCCAAAAAGGGCAATGGATTTCAATAGAAAATGAATCAGGCAACATGGCAACACCACTGACGGTCGCTTTTCATACACTGGGCTGTAAATTAAATTTTTCAGAGACATCTGCTATTCGGAGGTCCTTTGAAGATAAAGGGTACACCACCGTTTCATTTGAGACTGGTGCGGATGTGTATGTGTTAAATACCTGTTCGGTCACGGATTTTGCCGATAAAAAATGCAGGTATGAAGTACGACGGGCGCTCAAATATGCTCCCCAGGCAAAAATTGTCGTAGTTGGCTGTTATGCCCAGCTAAAACCGAAAGAAATTGCGGATATTCCGGGAGTGGATCTGGTATTAGGTGCAGCGGAAAAGTTTCGTATTCTGGATTACATCGATGGCATCAGCAAATCACCGGGAAAAGGGATGGTCGCTGCGGGAGAAGTAAAAGAGGCCAATACCTTCGTGGATGCTTTCTCATTTGGTGACAGAACACGGTCTTTTTTAAAAGTGCAGGACGGTTGCGATTACAAGTGTTCTTTTTGTACCATACCTCAGGCCAGGGGGGCAAGTCGAAGTGACACGATTGAAAATGTGCTTTCAAACGCAGTGAAAATAGCCGCGCAAGGAGTCAAGGAAATTGTGTTGACCGGTGTAAACCTAGGTGATTTTGGCAATGGCACAGAAGTGATAGAGGGAATCAAACCTGCACGGGAGGCATTGTTTATTGACCTTATTCAGGCACTTGACCAGGTAAGTGGCATACAGCGCTTCCGGATCTCTTCCATTGAGCCCAATTTGCTTACCCGTGAGATTATTTCTTTTGTTGCTTCATCACAGAAATTTGTGCCCCACTTTCACGTGCCACTGCAATCAGGCAGCGATAAGATTTTGAAGCTCATGCGGCGCAGGTACCAGACTTTGTTGTACAAAGAACGAATTGAGTGGATCAACCAGGTGATGCCGCATGCCTGTATTGGGGTGGACGTCATTGTTGGCTTTCCCGGTGAAACAGATGCGGATTTTCAGGATACAGTTGATTTTCTGGCAGAACTGGAGATTTCTTACCTGCATGTCTTTACGTATTCAGAAAGAGCCAATACACCCGCTGCAGACATGCCCGAATCAGTGCCTATGGAAAAAAGACGCTGGCGGAATGATGTACTCCGGACGCTTTCACAAAAGAAGAGAATGGCGTTTACCAACCGGTTTTTGCCTTCGGTAAGGCCAGTTTTGTTTGAGTCCAATGTAACCGATGGCATGCTGCAGGGATACACAGACAATTATATCAAAGTGGCTATACCGTACGATGAGGCGTTGGTAAACCAGGTTGTAGATGTAAAACTGGACCGGCTTGATGACCATTGTGAATTTGTCACAGGTGAATTACATTTAGTTTCTGCATAAGAGATTATAATAGTAAAAGCAGATGAGGGTTTACGCAAACAGGAATCGTTCTTTCACTTGCAACTTTGTACATTTTTAAAAAAAATGTACAAAGAGGAATAAAACGAAAAATAAATCAATGAACACACACCAAAAACCGTGGATCAAGCATCTTTGGTTTACATTCATGCAGATGAGTGATGTTAATAAAAGGGCATTTGCTGCTATCTGGACCGGATTGACGGCCGTGCTGTCATTAATTCCGCCTGGAGAGGCCGGGAAATTCAGTATATTTCACGTGCAGGGCATAGATAAGGTGGGTCATGGATTGTTTTACCTGGTCATGGCATTTTTATGGTGCCTGGCTATGCAAAGCAAGGGTCGATCCGGAGTAGTTGTTTTAATTTTTTGTGTATCTTTTGGTATATTGATGGAATTTTTACAATTTTACCTTTTCTATGGCAGGCAGTTTGAAATTTCGGATATGATTGCAAATGCCGTAGGTGTAGTAAGTGGAATAGTATTATATAAAACCAATATTAATTAACAGTTTATGTTCAACGAATTAGAAGTCAGCAGTAATGGTGTGTCCATTATTTTTGTCTTGCTGGTTCTTCTCACGATGGGCTTGATTGTCTATTTTAAAAGGCGATTTAAGAATCTTACCCCCGAGGAACTAAAGCAGGCCAACAAGGATGTGAAGGCACGAAGTTTGAGTGAAAGGACGAAATTTCCGGAAGTGGATGTGTTTAAGATATCCAGTAGTTTTTTCAATTATGGATTGACAATCGCAGTTGCTTTTTCATTGGTAGCCATGAGTTGGACCACGTACGAGCAGAAAATTGACGTCGATCTCAATGATCTTGTACTGGAGGATGAAGTAGAAGTGGAAATTCCACGAACTGCCGAGCCGCCACCGCCACCGCCACCACCGCCCCCTCCTGTAATCCAGGAAGTACCTGATACGGAAGTGATTGAAGACCAGCCTGAGTTTCAGAGCCAGGACATCACTGAGGAGACTGTGGTTGAAGCACCTGTACAAAAAGCGCCACCACCACCACCACCACCACCGCCAGCACCGGTTGAAGATGAAATATTCAAGGTTGTAGAGCAAATGCCACGTTTTCCTGGTTGCGAAGATCTAGGAACGGACAAGGAAAAGGATGACTGTGCCAAGAAGAAGATGCTTGAGTACATTTATAAAAACCTCAAATATCCTGCCATTGCAAGGGAAAATGGCATTGAAGGTCAGGTGGTACTGCAGTTTGTCGTTGACAAAGATGGCAAAGTGACGGATACAAAAATAGTGCGTGACATTGGCGCGGGCTGTGGAGAAGCTGCCCAGGCCATTGTGGAAGGAATGAACAATATGAGTGCACGCTGGACACCCGGAAAGCAGAGGGGCCGACCCGTGCGCGTGTTGTATACTCTACCTGTCAAGTTTAAGCTGGAAGGGTAAGACAGAAAGAAGCAGAATAAATTGTTTTCAAATGGGGCTGAAAAGTTGATTTTCGGCCCCATTTTTATTTTAGAAGGATTACATCGCTTTCCATTTGATGTTGCAGCCAGCGCTTGGATATTGTTTTGTCAGGGGTGGCTCTTCCCTCAAAAGCAACTCTAGGGCCAGTCGCAGATCTTTGCCTGTAAGGGGAATGTCATTCCCAGGTCTTGAACCATCCAGCCGCCCCCGATAGGCCAGTTTTTTCTCTTTATCAAAGACATAAATATCAGGTGTGCATGCCGCATTGTACGCTTTGGCCACTTCCTGGCTTTCATCATACAGGTAAGGGAATGGGTATTTTAGCAACCTTGCCACCCATGTCATATTTTCCGGTGCATCATCAGGGTACTTTATGCTATCATTGCTGCTGATGGCTGCAAAACCAATGCCTGCAGGAAGGTATTCCCTGGCAATGCGGATAAGTTCTTCATTCACGTGGATTACGTACGGACAATGATTACACAAAAAGAAGAAGACAGTGCCTTTGTCACCACAAACGTCTTCAAAAGAGACCTGCTTGCCTGAGATCGTGTCTGGCAAAAGAAATGCGGGAGCAATGCTGTATAAATCAATCATGTTTGATTCTGTCAATGCCATAAAGCAAGAAATTGACTAAGGTAAGATAATGGTATGCAATCAGGGCAAAGATTGGATAAACTCCTTGACCTGGGAAATGCTGTTCAGAACGAATACATTGGAGGGTAATTTCAGCTGCTGGCTGGCAGTTTGAAAGCCGGAAATCAATATTTTTGTTTCTTTGGCATTCCTTGCGAGCTCATTGATGTATGGTTGCAATGGTGTTTCAGAGAAGCTATCATTAAAAATGGTAAAAACATAGTCAGGTTTAAAGATGTTTTTACCTTCCAAAACATCAATCAGCGGTATGCCGGTGCCTAGATTGATTACTTTTCCATGATGCTTTACCAGTAAGTATTGCAAAAACAAGAGGCTCAATTCATGGCTTTCATTTTCAGGAAGATAGATGAGGCATCTGGATTTACTCGCAGCTTCTCCTTTGGTTACTTTGTCTATTTCGACAATGGTTTTTTTTCGGATAATGTTACTGACAAAATTCTCATGTACTCCTTTTACTGATCCCGCTACCCACATCATGCTCAGCTTGTCAAGGAGGGGATATACCACATTATTCATTGTCTCTTCAAAGCCTTTTGATTGAATCTGATGGTCAAGGATGATGTTGAATTTGCTTTCATCCAAATCAAACATGGATAGCATCATCGCATCAATCTGGTCCTCAAACATGCTGCCAACTTCGGTCAGTTCAGCAACAATCTGCCTAATTTGCTCCGATGACATCGTTGCAATTCGGGATATTTTATACCCTTTTCTGTTCAGCAGGGTGATGTTCAGGATCTTTTGCAGATCGGAATCCTTGTAATACCGGATATTGGTATCTGTTCTGTTGGGCTGAATGATGCCATACCGTTTTTCCCAAATGCGTAGCGTATGTGCCTTGACACCTGACAAATTTTCTAAATCTTTAATAGAATAAGCTACCATACGTAGGCAAAAAACGGTTCGTAAAAAGTTTAGTTAGTGTCAGAACAACAACGTTTTTAGTAAAATGTTTAGCGTAGAAAGGTGATATAATCGTATTATTGCTTCATGAAATTTCTTACATTTGATGATTAATAAGTGCTTATGAGGCAATCTGTTAAGTCAACGTTTCCTTTTCTTCTGGCGACAATGTTCTTTTCCTTCACTGTCCATGCGCAAAGTTTTTGGTTTGGAGCCAAAGGAGGAACGGCCATGAATTTGCAAAGCTGGGGCAGTGGGGGCGGGGATTTCAGTCTCAACAGGGGACCGATGTTTTCTTTGAATGGCGATGCATTTGTCGAATCGTATGATGCTTTCAACCAGGGAACGTTGTATGCGCAACTGGGTTTTCACACCAGAGGGAGCGGACTTCGGTATTATAGCCTGACGAATGCATTCAACGACCTTTTGAATTACAAATTTCGCAATATTGTTCTCGAACTGGGTGCGAAAAAATCGTTGTCCATGCGCGGAGAACTCATACCGTATTTCTTACTTGGCTTGCGCGGCGAGTATACTGTGGAAAACAATCTGGAAAATCTGGTCACATTCAATACATTTGTTTACCCTGAATTTGTCCGGAATTTCAATTATGGAGTGACGGTGGGCGGTGGCTTTGAATTGCCCATGTCTGAGCTCAGTCATGTTTTTTTGGAATTTGCTGTCATGCCCGATTTGTCATTTCAGTATGAGCAATTGCCCGTTTATAACGTACGTAGCCCCTGGCCTCCGTACAACAGAATCAATCTGGGTTTGACACAAGTGAGGAATGTCTCTGTTGAGGCAAAAGTGGGAGTGAAATTTCTTCGAAAAGTAGAGTATATCGATTAAATAAGTAAATAAAATAACAATGCAAAAGTTTACCATTTTTATCCTCTTCATGATCTCATTGGCTCTGAAAGCGCAGGTGACAATCACCAGTGCTACTTTTCCAAAAACAGGAGACACATTGCGTACGGCCATTGCGGAGAATGTTACCATAAGTCTTTCTATGGGAAATGTGGGCGGGCCGCAAACCTGGGATTTTTCCGCACTCAACATGGGCCAGAAAGTAGCGCAGGTTTTTACAAGTCCCTCTATCGGAAAAGATGCAGCTTCCTTTCCAGAGGCAAGTTTATTGCTAAAAAATGGGGATCAGGAATTGTATTTAAAGTCTTCGGCCAACAAAATTGAGGCCTTGGGTTTTGCGGGTGAAAATCCTTTTTTTGATGCCCCACTGGTCGTGAAGTACTCCAAAAGACCGTTGTACAGAGTGGCACCGCTGACGTTTATCAGCACAACCAATTCCACAGCTGAATTCAGAATTGATATAGGTACAAGCATCATTCCTGATACGCTACTGGCAAATTTACCCATCAAGCCCGACAGCATCCGAATTCAGTTTTCAAATACGGACAAAGGCTTGATGGATGCCTTTGGTACGGCAAAGCTCCAGGGAAAAACATTTTCCGTATTAAGAGAAAAAGTGGAATCAATCAGCGATACGAAGTTGTTTATCAAATTGTTTGGTCTTTGGATTGACCCGCTTCCTTTGTTGGGAGGGAATATTCCAGGTGGCTTTGGCAATTTCTTAGGTCAGGATACAACGATCATTTATAACTTTTACGCTGACAATAAAAAAGAGGTCCTGGTCTCTGCACAGTATGGAACGAATAACGACCTTTTTTCTCTGGAATTTGCCGATCTGGGAGGCGTCGTATCATCCTCTGAGGAGCAAAACATTGCCCCGGCCATCATGCTGGTACCAAACCCGTCATCAGACCAGGTGCGAATTGAGGCACCAGGTCTGCCAGAAGGGGCCTATCTGATGACTCTTTCGGACATGCATGGCCGGATGGTAAAAGCTGAATTTATACAGGTAACCCAGGGGAATTCTGCCATCGTAGACGTTCTGGATGTACCGGCAGGCCAGTGGATCCTTTCACTTAGAAACAAGTCAAATACATTTGTCATTTCAAAGTCATTGACCGTTCTCCGATAGGTTGGCGTTGTGTTATAGTAAAGCCTTCCGCAGTGTTGGATAGAAAGCGTTGGGTTGTTCTTGCTGGGCCAAAGGATCAGATACGTCAGGTGAGAGTGACTGGATTCTTTCAGGCAAATTCGTGTCGATTCCTGAATGTCCATATGAAATCGACATGAGTAAAAGAATCATTTACACACAAACCACAATGATTATTTTACTCATCAAAGATTCCATGTGGCCTTAATATAAATTCACACGGAGTGTGATAAACTAAAAATATACATATGAAATCGACATGAGTAAAAGAATCATTTACACACAAACCACAATGATTATTTTACTCATCAAAGATTCCATGTGGCCTTAATATAAATTCACACGGAGTGTGATAAACTAAAAATATACACATGAAATGAGCATGAGACGGTCACACAAACCATGATAATTATTTCTCATGCGAATTCCATTTGGCATTAATAATAAGTCACACAGAGTGTGACAAACTAAAAATAAACAAATGAAATACCTGATTGGAAAAAATTCCTTGAGTGTCGCATTTCAGTCGCTGCGGTAATGGATTTGCGTCCCTACTTTGCTTGGATTGTATTTTTAAAATTGAGAGTGAATCAGATGATAAACAAAGCCTTTTACTGTACGCTCATTGTGTTTGCCGTTTTGGGTGTTTCTGGTAACGTTTCTGCACAAAAGATACGACCAGCCTTTCTTGAAAACCATAACCTCCGTTGGGTGGATTCGGTCTTTCAGTCCCTCACTTTGGATGAAAAGATTGGGCAACTTCTGCTTCCGAGAGGCAATTACTCAGGACAGCCACATGATGTGGTCAGATTAAAGGAATGGGTACAGCAATATAAGATTGGCGGTGTTGTTTTTTTTGCTTCATCACCCACTGTGCAGGTACGTTTGACCAACGAATTGCAGGCAATTTCCAAAGTACCTCTGTTAATAGGCCAGGATTTTGAATGGGGGATAGGCATGCGTCTTGACAGTACGGACAGATATCCTTACGCTATTTCACAGGGAGCAATGAACGGCAGTGCACACCTGATTGAGCGCATGGGGAGAGAGGTAGCAAGGCAGTGTAAACGATTGGGCGTGCACATAAACTATGCTCCTGTTGTGGATGTAAATAACAATCCGGCAAATCCGGTCATCAATTTCAGATCTTACGGGTCGGACAAGGAAAAAGTGGCTGAAAAGGGGCTTGCATACATGCGCGGCATGCAGGCCGGGGGAATTTTGTGTACAGCCAAGCATTTTCCCGGTCATGGAGATACCGATGTCGATTCGCATTATGATCTGCCGGTGATTCCACATGCGATTGATCGCTTGCATGATGTTGAATTGTATCCATTCAAAAGGTTGATAGACAATGGTTTGTCAGGAATCATGACTGCGCATCTCGATGTCCCTGCCCTGGAAGACCAACGGGGCCTTGCTTCCACTTTTTCTGAAAATATTGTGCAAAAGCTACTCCAGGATAAGCTGCTTTTTGAAGGACTTACATTTACAGATGCCATGGAAATGAAGGGAGCAGTCAAAAACTTTCCAAAGGGAGAGGCAATGGTGCGTGCCTTGCTGGCCGGAAATGATGTGCTCGAAACGTTTATGGATGTACCGGGGGCGGTTTCTGCTATCCGCGATGCAGTGAAAAAGGGGATTATTCCCATGGCAATGCTCGACCGCAAAGTAAAAAAAGTACTCCAGGCGAAGTCATGGGTAGGTTTGGACCGATACCAGCCTGTAAGCACAGAAAATCTATTGCCAGATTTAAATTCAATCGAATCGGATTTCCTGAATCATGTACTGACGGAAAAAAGCATTACCTGCCTGCAAAATAAAGGTGACGTTTTGCCATTTAAGGACCTCACAAAAAAATATGCTGTGCTGTCACTGGAGTCTGGCTCTGAGACGGAATTTTATAAAATGGTGAGCCGGTATGTTCCGGCAGAGTATTATTTTTTGCCTCGGGAGGCGGGTGATTCTTTGGTAAATGCCACCCTGGCCCAATTGAAAAGCTATGATCATGTCATTGCGGGAGTGCATCTGGCAGACATCAGAGTAGGTAAAAAATATGGCCTTACACCTCAAAATACGGCCATTATTGCCGCACTGAGTGGCATGGACAATGTGACAGTCTGTTTGCTGGGGAATCCGTTTATTCTGGGAAAAATCCCTGCCCTGGCAAACTGTAGCCAATTGGTTTTGGGATATCAGCAAAATAAATACACGGAGAGAATTGTTCCACAGGTATTATTTGGTGCGATTGGTGCAGAAGGCATATTGCCAGTACATGTCAGTGATACCTTTCCGCTGGGCTCGGGGATTTTATTGCCTTCCATGGACAGGCTGGGCTACACCATTCCTGAAACGGCCGGCATTGACAGGGTCAGTCTCGTCTCCGGCATTGATTCAATTATGGGGGAGGCAATCGGGCAACGTGCCTTTCCGGGAGGTGTCGTGCAGGTCGCAGTCAAGGGCAAAGTGATATTTACGAAGGCGTATGGGTTTCATACGTATGAAGCGCAACAAACAGAAAGGGGCAATGCAGTAAATAATGTGGAAGCTGGCTATGTCTGGATTGATGATGCCATGGATAATCCGGTCAATTTGCGGACCACGCTTTCCAGGCCGGCACTGCAAGCCAAGCCGAAGGGGCAAACGCAGATTGATGATTTGTTCGACTTTGCTTCAGTGACAAAGATCAGTACCTCCACACTGGCAGTGATGCAACTTTTGTCAGAGGGAAAATTGTCTCTCGATGCGCCATTGCAAACATATTATCCGGCATTTAAAAACACAGACAAGGGGCCACTGACCATGCGCAATCTCCTCACGCACAAAGCCGGCCTGCAAGCCTGGATCGCCTTTTGGAAGGATGCCATTGATTTGGATGCCACCTTCGCAAAAGCACTGGTACAACATCCAGACCTGACCAAAGAATGTATTATGCGGGTTAAAAAACCATCGTTTTTGAAACGATTATTTGGCGCAAAGCCAAAAAACATCATTGATGTGCCGGCAACAATGGCATCCAACCCTGGTGCCTGGCAAAAGCTGGTGACGCCGGAGACGCGTACGTGGAAGAAGAATACGTTTTATGCGGTCAAAACCAAAATGTATCCGGTTCGTGTCGCCGAGGGCATGTATTTACACCGCGATTACAATAAGGTAATCATGCAGCAGATAGCGGCATCTCCGATAGATCCGGACCAGGGCTATGTGTACAGTGATTTGCATTATTACCTGTATCCACAAATGATTCAGCATATCACAGGCCAATCCTTTTCAGATTACCTTAACAAAACATACCATAGCCTTGGCGCTTACAGCTTGCGGTTTAACCCAATACAAACGGTGCCTTTGGAAAAAATCGTCCCCACGGAGTACGACAGCCTGTTCCGGCAGACATTGTTGCACGGCTTTGTGCATGATGAGGGGGCGGCCATGCTGGGGGGTATCTCGGGCCATGCGGGCTTGTTTGGAAATGCCAATGACCTGACGAAACTTATGC
>JAUMBK010000291.1:10880-19688 GCA_032115795.1 Saprospiraceae bacterium
AGATGTATTTGAATGAAGGGCAATACGGCGGGAAAAAATACATACAGCCGGACGTAATCCGGCAGTGTACGGCATACCAGTTTCCGGAAGAAAAAATTCGGAGAGGAATCGGCTTTGATAAAAAGGATTTTGATCCTGCCATCGTCAATGCACCTACATTGTCGTCGGCCGGGAGTTTTGGGCATTCGGGATACACAGGGACGTATGCCTGGGCTGATCCGGCGTATGACATGGTCTATGTAGTGCTGACAAACAGGGTCTATCCCACCAGATACAACGCCAAAATCAGTACTTTGTCCGTAAGGCCCGCCATTGGAGATCATATTATCCGTTGTTTGAAAAAATAAGCTTATGTTGGTTCGTGAGGTAAATGGCAAAATGCCACAATATGGAAGTGACTGTTTTTTTGCGGAAAATGCAACCGTTGTAGGTGATGTGGTGATGGGCAACGAATGCAGTGTCTGGTTTCATGCGGTTATTCGCGGAGATGTCCATTTTATCCGGATGGGCAACAGAGTCAATGTGCAGGATGGGGCAATCATCCATTGTACCTATCAAAAACATCCTACGGACATTGGCCACAATGTATCTATCGGGCATAATGCCATTGTCCATGGGTGCACCATTCACGACAATGTGCTGGTGGGCATGGGAGCCATCATCATGGATGGGTGTGTGGTTGAAAGCAATAGTATCATCGCGGCCGGAGCTGTATTGACTCAGCATACGCATGTGCCTTCGGGCTCTGTTTTTGCTGGTGTGCCGGCCAAAAAAGTCAAAGACATCAATGAGGAGTTGATTTCAGGCGAAATTGACCGGATCGCGAAAAATTACCTCATGTATTCCTCCTGGTATAAGGATTAGGTGATCAATGGGCTTCCAGCCAGTTGTTGCCGACACCAATTTCGACGACCATGGGCACCTTGAAACCAGGTATGGCGTTTTTCATTTTTTCCTCAATGATTTGTTTGACTTGTTCCAGCTCGGGTTTGTAGACATCAAAGACCAATTCGTCATGAACCTGGAGCACCATTTTTGACTTTAACTGTGCTTTGGCAAAGCTGTCATGAATGTGAATCATCGCAAGTTTGATCATGTCAGCCGCAGTGCCCTGGATGGGTGTGTTGATGGCGACCCTTTCAGCATTGCTGGCGGTGAGTGCGTTTCGGGAATTGATGTCCCTAAGATTGCGGCGTCTTCCCAGCAGCGTTTTGACGTATCCATGTTCTTTTGCGGATTTGACAATGGTATCCATGTAGTTTTTCAGGCCACTGAATTCTCTGAAGTACCCCTGTATCAATTCCTGGGCTTCTTTCCTTGAAATTCCCAGTTGACGTGAGAGGTTGGTCGCGCCGGCACCATATGTAATGGAAAAGTTGACTGTTTTTGCATTTCTTCTTTGCTCTGGTGTGACGTCATCATAATTCACGCCATACACTTTGGCTGCAGTTGCCTTGTGAAAGTCATTGCCGGCGATAAAGGCTTCCATCATTGCGGTATCATTGCTGATTTCTGCAATGACGCGCAGCTCAATCTGGGAATAGTCGGCGGAGACAATGACGTGATTTTCGTCACGTGGGATGAAGGCTTTTCGGATTTCCCTGCCTGCCTCATCCTTGATTGGAATGTTCTGCAGGTTGGGGTTTTCAGAACTCAAACGACCTGTTGCTGCCCTGGCCTGGTTGAAATTGCTGTGCACCCTGCCTGTTTTCGGGTTGATCATTGCAGGTATGGCATCAACATAGGTTGACTTGAGTTTGGTATATTTTCGGTATTCGAGGATTGTATCAATGACGATGTGTTCTCCCGCCAGTTCGGTCAGTTTTTCAAAATCAGTGGAATATTGTCCGGTGGCTGTTTTCTTCCATTTGTAGGGGATTTTGAGTCTGTCAAAGAGGATTTCTCCGACCTGTTTCGGGGATGAAATATTGAAGTGGGACCCTGCATTGCGATAAATTTCCCGTTCTTTTTCCAGGATCAGTTTTTCCAATTCTACCGAATATTCTTCCAAAAACCCTGCATTTACCCGGATGCCTTCAAATTCGAGATCGCACAATACCCTGATCAGTGGTTCTTCAATCTGGTGATATAAGTCTGTAAGCTCATTTTCTGCGAGCATTTTTTCGAGTACCGGAACCATTTGCAGCGTTAAGTCAGCATCTTCCCCGGCGTATTCACATACTTTTTCAACATTTACCTGCCGCATGTTGAGTTGGTTTTTGCCGGACTTTCCTATCAGCTCTTCAATGGCAATCATCTTGTAATCGAGGTATGACTCTGTCAGGTAATCGAGTTTGTGCCGCAGGTCTGGTTCGCAGAGGTAATGCGCAATCATTGTGTCAAACAAGGCGCCTTCGAGATTTACCCCATACCTCTTCATGAGGGTCATATCGTATTTGATGTTTTGACCGATTTTGGCAATGTTGGGGTTTTCGAGTATTTCTTTACACTGACTTACCCATTGCAGTGCTAGCTCTCTTTTTTCCGGGATGGGAATATACCAGGCTTCATGTGGCTGAATGGCAAAGGAGATGCCCACGATTTCAGCCTGGTGGGCATCGATGCCGGTTGTTTCTGTGTCGAAGCTGATCCGCTTGCAGCTGGCGAGGGTGCTGATCAAGGCTGCCAATTTCTCCTGGGTATCCACCAGGTGGTAAGTATGTACCGTATTGCTGCTGTTTTTTTTGGCTACATGGTAGGTGGTTTCCGTGGTTTCTGATCCTGATGACAGCGTCGAGACAGGTTCAGGAAACAAGGATTGCTGGATGCCTTGTTTTTGGCCAGACGGGTCGTAGGACAAAATTTGTTGTGCGAGGGTTCTGAATTCCAGTTCCAGGAAAATTTCTTTCAGTTTTTCCTTATTGACAGGATCAAGTGTAAATGTGTTGGCATCAAATTCAATGGGCGAGTGTATGTCGATGGTAGCCAGTTTTTTTGAAAGAAGGGCCTGGTCGGCAAACTTCATTACGTTTTCCTGCTGTTTTCCCTTCAATTTATGGGCATTGGCAATCAGGTTTTCGACGGTGCCAAATTCTTTTAGCAAGGCGACGGCTGTTTTAGGGCCTATGCCCGGAATTCCCGGAATGTTATCCACACTGTCACCCTGCAGCCCCAGGACATCGATTACCTGGTCCACGCGTTCTATTTCCCAGTTTTGCAGGATCTCCTTTTCACCTAAAATCTCAATACCATTGCCTTGCCGGCTTGGTTTATACATAAAGATGTTGGAAGAAACCAGTTGTGCATAATCTTTATCGGGCGTTACCATATATACTTTGTATCCTTCCTTTTCGGCTTGTTTGGCCAAAGTGCCGATGACATCGTCTGCTTCATAATTGGGTACCATGACGACAGGGATGTTGAAAGCCTCTACAATCTTTGGTATGTACTGCATGGCCAGGGTGATGTCTTCCGGCTGTGCTTCCCTGTTTGCTTTGTATTCGGGATAATAGGTGTGCCTGAATGTGTCTCCCTTGGGATCAAAAGCAACGGCAATGTGGGTTGGTTTCTGGTTGACCATCAGATCCCAGAGTGTACGCACAAAGCCAGTAATGGCGGAGGTATTCATGCCTTTCGAATTGATTAGGGGGCGGGCAATGAATGCAAAATGGGCACGGTACACCAATGCATGACCATCAAGTAAGAACAGCCGTTTGTCTTCCATGGCAAAGGAATTTTTGCCAAAGGTAGGGAATATAGTTCTTATCGGGCAATCCCTGTTGCAATGTAAGGACGCTATGCAAAGCAAAAAGGGGCATGCTCAGTAAGCACGCCCCTTTAGGAATTAAATTAAGCAAATTGTTGTTACTCGAGTCCGATCATCTTTTTGGTAATAGTATTAGTTCCGCTTTCAACCTGGTACATCATCACCCCAGTGGTGGGAAGTTCCGCTTTTGAGAGCACGAAGGAGTTCATACCTTTACCGAAAGATCCTGTAGAAGTATAAATTACCTTTCCGTTTACATCGAATACGTTTAGGGTAGCATTTCCTGCTTCCGGAAGGGCAAAGCCGATGGTTGTCTTGTCAGTGAATGGGTTTGGTTCATTCTGGAATACGGTGAATGCATCTGCCTTCTCCTCGCCAGCAAACCTTAGGGACAGCTTGCTTGTCTGGAGTTGTTCACCTGCATACAGTTCTGCAGCGGTGACATTTGAGTTGATGGCAACTACGCTGGCAGTAGCCTTCTCTTCTTTGGCAATCACATTTAAGGTAATCAATGCCTTTCCGTTGGCAGCAGTGACATCATTCCAGCTCACTGTGTACGTATTCTCATTGATTCTGGCAATATTGGCATCAGAAAGTTTCTTGCCTCCAATCCACATTTCAACAAGATCGGCATTGTTGAGCGTCATTGTAAACTGGACACCAACCACTGCATCCACATCTGCATCCAACACCACTGTGTATGGAACATTTGCCGGGATGAGTTCATTTTCTGTTGTCAAAGCCACTGAATTTCTGCTTTCCGTATTTGCTTCGTTTGCATTGCCTGTCGCTGAGCCGTTGACATCACCCATTTTTACGCCTATGAAGTTTTGGTTTGTCATTTCATGCGACAGATCTGCGATTTCCAGTTTCTCACGAACCGGGAATGGATTGAAGATGTCACCAAAGGCTTGCTTACCATCTACAAATTTCCAGCTGCCGGACTTAGGCAATGTGCTGTAGATGCCAAGGATGAGCTTTCTGAGTTCAACAAGGTCTGAAGCAGTTACCTTTTCGTCATTGTTTACATCAGATGCAATCACCTGGTATGCACTGGTAAACTGGTTGATGCCTAAGATGTGTCTCTGCATCATCACGATATCCAGTGTGCTCACCCCATTCAGGTAGTCGTCATTTTTCTTACCGGAAACAGTATAATCGTAATGCATTTTTACTGTTGGGAAGATAAAATGTCCGTCTACATCGCTCAATGCTGTTGTGCTCATTTCAGGAATGCCGTTTTCGATTACAAATTCTCCATTGGCCACTTTCTTACCTGAATGTGAGGCAACATTTCCTGATACTGTTGTAGTGACACTATTGCCACAAGCACCCTGGTTGTCAGCCAGATTCAATGTTACAACGCAGAAGTCATAATTCAGCTTCTCATCCCAAACCGTCATTTTGATATCTACGGATGGAAGGTCATTGCAATCAAAGATCATACCTGAGCTCTTGGAGGCAGGCAACCATTTCTGGGCATTGCCAGCCAGGTATTCAGCCTCTGTAGCGTTCAGGCCTGCCCCTTTGAAGTAGTGAATTTCGTTCAATCTTGTCAGCACTGGGTTTGATTCATTGAATGTATACAGCAAGTTGCTTTTTGAAGTACAGTTGTCAAACGAACCGACATTGAAGTCAACAGCCCACAATTCCACACGGCCATTCAACATCAGAGCAGAGCTGATATTCAAGCAGTATGGTGTTGGTTTCTTCTTGTCGACAACCATGAAGTTTTGTGTACAGTTTGACACGTTGCCGCAGCCATCGACTACTTTCCAGATTACTTTGTGGTTTGACATATTGCCCTGGATGTCTTCAGGAAGAACAACCTGGACTGTATTGCCCTGACCAGTAGGTCCAAGGTATCTGTCCTTGATGCCGTTTCCATTGCTGTCGTTGAAGCTGTTGTCATTGATAGGCAGGTAAGAAGAGTACTCATAATCCATCGTGCCATCAGCATACAAATCGACAAAGACTATCCACTTCAACCAGTCAGATGAACACTGTCCCTGGTCTGTGGCTGTTTGTGTCAGCATCAGATTCTTTGTTTCACAACGGTTGCCATCATTGTCTGCATCATTGTTGTCATTGATTTCATACATGATGTCATTGCAAGAACCTAATGTAGGCTTCACATCATCTATAATTTTAATGGTTTGCGTGTAAGTAAAGTATCCGTATGAATTTGCGGAATTCGGATCATACGTGCACCAGTTGATGACTGTCCACTTATTCAATATTTTCATACATGCATTTCCTTCAAAAAGGAAGGTATCACTTTTTACACTGACGCCAATGTGGTCGCATGGTCCTGCAACCCATCTTGGCTGGCCAATGACAGCCGGATCAGCGCAGTTGGTTGTGACGTCTTTTGGCCAGGTGATGTCAGATTCTGTAAAATCACCATACGGATTGTTTACATAAATGCGCTGTACACAAGTGACAGTCTGGCGATTCTTAATCTTCCAAGTACGGTCGATGTAACCAATCCGGCAGTTGCTCAAAAATTCTCTGTCTGTATAGATGACATCCAGGTCACCGCAAGTACCGAAAGCACGTGCCTTGCCTGTCAGTGCGAGGTCTGTGGCATCGTCATCACAACCGATAGTTACATTCGCAGGACAGACAATCTGTGGTGTCAGCTTGTCTTCCACACGCACATCTACCCATGTTTCGTTGTAATTGTCTGCCTGACCATCTACAACGTCACCATATACACCTGACATGTTTGCGTCGTCCCACACTCTCATCCACACTTTGACGATACCATACGCTACAGGACCGTCAAAATTGTTGATGTCTGCGCAGCAGAATGTTACAAACTGACCATTATCGGGATCATAGTCAGGGCTTGAAGGGCTCTTTGATCCATCAAATGGGTGTCCATCATTGTTATAGGTTGTATTTCCCTTTACATTGCAATTGTCAGTTTCTCTTCTGAGTTCAAAATACACATCAGAACAGCTGTCGTAAGAACCATTGTCTACAGAGTTTGCAAACAACTTTGCTTTTCCGTCGCTCTGTCCACCTGTTGTCAGTGAGAGAATGATGTTTTGCTTTGCTACGGCTACTGGTGCCGTGTTGTCCAAGATTGTAACAACCATGACATCTGTGGTAGTATTTCCACAGCAGTCTTTGGCTGTATATGTAAATTCATGACTGCCTTTCGGAAGACCGGCAACGAGGTAACGGCCTGACAGAACATCATAGCGGATGCCAATACCAAACGGACCTGCCACAGTGTAGGTTGGGTTTGCATCACACTTGTCTGTAAGGGTGTTGGGGTATGGTAAAAGGAAGTTACCAAGACAAGCCCATGCATCCACACCTACAGTAATGTCATCTACTGACAAAGTAGGCGCCTCTTCATCTGCTGCTTTGATGATTTGGGTTTGGGTCAGGTTTTCTCCGTTGCACCAATCAAGGATCGTCCATACACGAATCACTTTTTTGCTGTTTGCACAACCGTTTGTGCAGATGGCAACTTCAGTGTCTGTTTTAGCAGACAATAAGTTGCACACGTGTCCCTTCAAAGGCACACCATTGATGGTAGGCCAAGCAGCGCGTGTTGCCTCCGTGGTTGCGTCCAGGTCTGCCTGTGCGTCAGCTGCGGCATTGTTTGGAAATTCTTCAGGAACAAGTTTCCTGTAAATTTTCTTCAATTCTGCAAAACGCTTTGCTTTGATAAAGGTAAAAATGCCTTCCATTGTCACATCTGCACCACATGTGAGGGCAGTGTGGTTGGTAGCAGGAACGACATTGTTTAAAGACTCTGGCAAGAATCGGTATTCTGTTACGCAGGGTACAGATTTGTTGCCATACTGGTCTGTGTATATCCAGGTCCGGCGGATGGTTTTTGCTCCACACTGGCCATTTGGAATATACTCATCGGCATACTGGGCAGTGACTTTGCCACAGTTTTCATACACGAACGGCTTGGGGTAGCTATTCAGGGTGCCTGCAATAAAAGCCGGTTCGTCAGTACAACGAAACTGGCATGCAGGATCTGTGTTGCCTGGAGGACAAACACACTCCACCTGTGGAGGCAATTTGTCTTCTACGCGAATTGTTCCCCAGCAGGAATTGCCGGAAGGATTGGTTACAGTCACCGTGTAATTGCCTGGCTTGGTCACTACAGGGTGAGAATACGGGTTTGAAGCAGCGATGCCGCTGACTTTCACTTTCCAGCCTGAAGAATAATCTACATCCGGATCTTCGCCCTCCAGGATCATGGATGGCTTAATGGCAGCCTTGCACGTTTCGTCCAACGAAACTTGTACATTGTCGTTGCAGGCGATCTGCGTCTGCGCACTGGCTGTCTGAGTAAGAGAAATGAAAAGGAGACTCAACACCACATTCAAGAATGCAGGAATCCCCTTACGTGAAGTAAGTAAATCTTGCTTTACCATGGGTAAAAGTTTAGGTTAAAAAAATTGAATTCCATTCCCGACCGGGTCGGGTTGAGTCAGATTTAAGTAAGATTTACTTTTGGGGAAGTGATGCAAAGGTAGTCAAGTGCATTACTGGAAATGAAATAGTGAGATGGGTAATTTTTGTATAATTTTTTCAGACATATTATTACACAACACATGTCTGTTTTTTCATAGATAAACTAAATTGACCATGAAGTAGTTATGCTAACATTTAACATAAAACCGCCATATATTACGAAAAATCCATTAAAAGCAAGGGGGTAGAAAGGACATCGGTTTCGTGCCCATGGTGATAAAAATCCAAATACTGTGCCAAGATTGTTAAGGTAAAACGATAAGATCTACGCAGCAATAGCCAAAAATTACGCAGCCCTGCCAAGTTGGTTGCATTTTTTTACCGGAATGCACTTGTGACATTCCACTTGGTTATGGATGAATTCTGTAGATAAATTTTCGTCCATCGTTTGGATCACGGACTCTATTAATCAGCTCTTTATGATATTTCGATTTGTAATTTTCATTGATTAAATTGACCAGCTGTGATCTGCGGTACCGAATCGATTCTTCATGCATGGAAAAGTTGATTTCCAGTAGTTCATCAAGTTGTTCTGAGCTTAAAGTTTGGTGCGAATATTCCTTCAGTTTATGAATGAATTTATTCTCTGTTGC
>JAUMBK010000292.1:0-3660 GCA_032115795.1 Saprospiraceae bacterium
CCTGGGGAGGGGCTTTTGGCGAAAGTACGTGCTTTTGGCTAACGAACTTTTTAGGCCAGATAGGGCTGTTTTTTCTCCTGCTTTTCTCGTTGGGTGGCTACGTTGTGTGGCGTTTTAATCCCAATTTGGATCATGTCACGCTGGGAAATCCGTTTGCTGGCTTTGCTTTCCCAAACATGGATTTTTTTAAAGGCGTTGAAGACAGCGACATCTCTTCAAAGAATACAAAACAAGCGCTGGATCCCACCCACAGTGACGTGCGCGATGCGTTTTTGCGCTCCATCGCTGAGCAACCTGCAAAGGCCGACAATCCGGGTGGCCAACCTCCAGAGCCAGTATCGACAGACAAAGACTTGGATCACGATATGGAATTTGACATACCAGGCGTGCATGCACCTGTGATCCACGCTGCAGCAAGCCATGATCTGGAACTCGACCTGGACGAATCCCTTGGGTTACACACGGCAGGGGAGGGCGACCTGAAAGAGGTCCCATTCAGTCTTCCAAAAGTACCGGTAGCTCCGGAAACACAAATTGAGGCGGTAAAACAAGAGGATGCCATGGAACCATACGATCCAACGGCAGACCTATCGCGTTTCAAGATGCCTACCCTGGATTTGTTACTTGAGTATGCCGACCAGAAAGTGGAAGTGGACAGGGCAGAACTGGAGACAAATAAAGACCAGATTATAGCAACTTTACTCAATTACAAAATCGAAATTACAAAAATCAGAGCTACGATTGGACCCACTGTCACACTCTATGAAATCGTGCCGGCACCAGGCGTCAAAATTTCAAAAATCAAAAACCTGGAAGACGACATCGCCTTGAGTCTCTCAGCCCTAGGCATAAGGATCATTGCACCGATACCAGGCAAAGGAACAATCGGTATTGAAGTGCCAAATAAGAACAAACAGGTCGTTTCACTCAAGGAGGTCCTGACTTCTGAAAAATTTACGAATACAAAGATGGCATTGCCCATCGCACTGGGTAAAACCATTTCCAATGAAGTGTTTGTTGCCGATCTTGCCAAAATGCCGCACCTTCTGGTGGCCGGAGCGACAGGCCAGGGAAAATCCGTAGGGATCAATACCATCCTGATGTCTCTCTTGTATAAAAAACACCCTTCTCAGGTGAAACTGGTGCTCATTGACCCTAAGAAAGTAGAACTTTTCCCTTATGGTCACTTAGATCAGCATTACCTTGCTTTCCTACCTGATCAAGATGAGCCCATCATTACAGAAACGTCCAAAGTAATTAACACCCTGAATTCCCTGTGCATTGAAATGGATTCTCGGTATGATCTTTTGAAAAAAGCAAGAGTTCGGAATATCAATGAATACAATGAGAAATTTACAGATCGGAAATTAAATCCGAACGAAGGCCATAAATTTTTACCTTACATCGTCCTTGTCATTGATGAGTTTGCTGATTTGATCATGACAGCAGGCAAGGAAGTAGAATTGCCAATCGCGCGTCTGGCACAGCTTGCCCGGGCAATTGGAATTCACCTGATTATCGCCACTCAGCGCCCGTCTGTCAATATTATTACAGGTATCATTAAGGCCAACTTCCCTGCGCGTCTGGCATTTAAAGTGACATCAAAAATCGACTCCCGTACCATTTTGGATGGAGGAGGTGCTGACCAGCTGATCGGGGCAGGGGATATGCTGCTTTCCATTGGTTCCAACAATATACGATTACAATGTGCCTTTGTGGACACACCCGAAGTAGAAAATGTCATTCAGCATATCGCAGGTCAGCAGGGCTTCCCTGAGCCTTTCTATCTTCCTGAGTACAAAGGAGATGATGATGGTGGCAAAGGCAACGCCGATATCAAGGCTTCTGATCTTGACGATTGTTTTGATGAAGCCGCCCGGTTGATCGTTTCCTCTCAGCACGGCTCTACCTCATTGATTCAGCGCAAAATGCAACTGGGATACAACAGAGCTGGCCGCATCATGGACCAGATGGAGCAGCTGGGCATTGTAGGACCCGCACAGGGAAGCAAGCCAAGAGAAGTGTTGTTTTATTCCATCGATGAATTAAACCATTTCCTGACTTCGTTGCGAAGTAAGTAATTAGTTCCTTTTTTTATAGACCCGAAATCCGCCGAAACTCGTCCGTAGTTTTTGGCGGATTTTTTATTTGAACCAGAACACTACTTGTTTGTTTACCTCATCTAGCCATAAAAAATATGTCACAAAATTCATTGTTTGACAGGCAAATCCCGCCTTATGTACAGTTAGGGGGGATTTTATTGCTGTCGGTAGTACTGATGCTGCTGTCTAAACTTGCGCCAACCGTGCCCTACGCTTCAACAGCCGGCATCATGCCCTGGGTAGTTTTGTGTGGCATGATTCTGTTTTTTGCCCTGATCAACAGCATCTTGTCGTTTTCAGCCACAGACGGAAATAAATACTGGATGCAATCTGTTTTTTCCTTCGGTGCATTGCTGATTATCGGAGGCATCCTTGCCTGGGCGATCAGCGGGGTGTCTATCAATGAGGCAGGCAGTGTACGCTGGATTTATTTTGTCCTGACTTTTGGATACCTGGTTTTTCTCTCCATCGTAAACCTGATCAAGTTTTTTGTGGCCCTGGCAAGAAGGCAAGATTCTCGTTTGAGGGGCGAGGAATAATTAATCGATTACGACATTGTAAATCTCATCAAAGAAATATGCAAAGCCTTGGTTTACTTATTATGATAGCTGTAGTAGCGTTCTCCTGCAATCGTCCGGCAGCTTCTTCTGGTGCTGCCACTCCACAAACGCAGGACAAACAAACAATACCATCCTTTGGGTATTATCTAAATAATAAAAGGGATACAATCCGTTTTATCCAAAAAACTGAAGTTGAATGGAAAACGCAACTTTCGCCGCAGGAATATTACGTTTTGCGGGAAAAAGGAACGGAGAGAGCGTTTACCGGAGATTTGACTGATTTGAAAAAGGATGGTCTATACACTTGCAGAGGCTGCGGCTTGCCCCTTTTTCACAGCAAACACAAATACAACAGTGGCAGCGGATGGCCCAGTTTTTTTGATGTGTTTGATAAAACATCCATTGCGACGGATACAGACTATGATCTAGGCTATGCCCGAACAGAACTCACTTGTGCCAGATGTGGCGGACATCTAGGGCATGTTTTTGATGATGGTCCGCAGCCGACAGGCCTTCGATATTGTATAAATTCAGTGTCACTGGATTTTATTGAAGAGAAAAACTAGGATGTCTTTTAAAAGAAAAAAGCCCCGGGGATGATCGGGACTTATCAATGCCACTTATGTAACATAACAAAACAATCACATAGATTTTGAAAGAAACGAATAATACTCTGCTTTCAAATCCCCATAAATAGTGCGTTGTGTGTCCATTCTTTCCCGTAAAGAGATGTGGTCGTCAAATCGCACTCTGTCAATGGCAACTGGCTGCTCCTCTGATTCCTTAGCAATCATTTTTTCATGTGTTTTTACGTCTTTTTTGAGAATGTCAATTACCTCATCATGAATTCTAGCAATATAAAGCGCAATGAAACCCAGACAAATGAGCACACCTCAAAATCAACAAATGCGGCGCCGCTGTTACCCCCATTCATGGTGGGCAAATTCGATTCTGAAAGGGAGGGGTTTGGGGTTTGGGTTAGGGTTAGGGTTAAAGGA
>JAUMBK010000293.1:0-18124 GCA_032115795.1 Saprospiraceae bacterium
CTTAACTACAACTTCATTCCCAGAAAGATAAAAACAGTCATTGTTAACCCTCGTTACTTCTGAATCAATGAACCCATTTGAGTTTGCCAGACCTATCGTAACTACCGTTTTCCTTTTTTCGGTCCTGGCTGTGTTTTCTCAATCAATCCTGGATCAAAAAGTAACCAAAAAAGCGAAAATCAGCAACGAAAAAGACATTAATTCCCCCAACATGGAAAGTTCGCCCTGTTTTGCAGGCGACAAAATCGTCTATGTCTTTACCGGACCCAAAGGAAAACTGTTTGACAGCCAGACAGGCGAAGCGTTTTTTGACCTTGGCTTTGCTACAGTACACCAAAACAATGCTTTGTCGGAAAAAGGCATGTATGACAAACTAATCAATTCGGAATACCATGAAGGACCAGCAAGCTACAATGCGGCCGAAAATACTCTTTTTTTCACACGGACTTTGAGAGAAAAAAGATTTTTCAAGGGGGGGGAGGCCGATACATTTTACCTGCGCATCCTGGCGGCAAACCTAAACATGGCAAAACCAGAAGTAAAGCAAATTCCACTTCAGGCAGGCAATTATTCTGTATGCCACCCCACGCTCAGCACCAGCGGTAGTACCCTGGTTTTTTCATCAAACCAGCCGGGAGGCAAAGGGAAAATGGACCTGTACACCGCTTATTACAATGGGACGGAATGGTCTGGCGTACTTTCTCTGGGCCCTGACATCAATGGACCGTACAACGAAGTATTCCCCACGCTGGTGAACGATTCGTTGCTTTTTTTTGCTTCTGACAGGCCCGGTGGTCCAGGCGGGCTGGATCTGTATGTCTCCCGGTTGCAAGACGGATACTGGTCTGTACCGGAAATTCTGACAAGTCCATTCAATTCTCCCTATGACGACCTTGGCTTGATCGTACGCCCCTCCGGAAAATCGGGCTATTTTTCAAGTAACCGGCCGGGAGGCCTGGGAAAAGATGATATCTACCGCTGGGAATGTGCCGCACCCATCTTTCATGATGCGGCAGCAAAGAAGGAAGAACTGACGATATTTGCCCTGGACAAACTCACACTTGAACCACTAGAGGGTGCAGAAATCAAAATCAGTCCGCTTGCTACCGATATCAACCAGTTTACCCTTTCTGACTTTAACATCAATGTGCTAAACAGCCAGGAAAGCGGCGAACTCATCTTTCGTCTGTCTACAAGTAAACTGACTTCCCTTCCTCTTTTTATAACTGATCAGCAAGGAAAAAGCACATTGTTACTTCATTCGATACGCCAATATCTGATCAGTATTACCCAGCAGGGATACAGTGAGACCAGCCTACTTTTTGATTTTCAGGTCCTGGGAGATACCGTAAATGTATTGCTGGAACCACAGGATTCGGCAGAGGAAGAAGTATCTTTTGAAGATGAAACGGAAGATGAAGAAGACATCATAGAGGCAGGACCGGGGACAGAAAAGGTAAAACTCATGATCCTGGACAACATCTATTTTGATTACAACAGCAGTCAGATCATGGCGGGGGCAGCCTCGGAGCTGGATACTCTTGCATCGTGGCTGACGGCGCAACCTGACAAACGAATTCGCCTGGAATCGCATACTGACAGCAGAGGTAGCACCGAATACAATCTACAGCTTTCGATTGACAGGGCAGAAGCAGGGAGAAAATACCTGAAAGCAGCAGGCATAGACGAAAATCGGATTGAAATCAAAGGTCTGGGAGAGTCTGAGTTGCGGAATAAATGTAAAAACGGAATACCCTGCACTGAAAAGCAACACAGGTTCAATCGTCGCACGGAGGTAATTCTGCTGAAATGACACGACTTTCGAATAATAATTTGGCAACTTTTTCCTGGAATTGAAAAAATCTCCTTATCTTTGCACCACTTTTTGAAAACGAACATGTAACGCGGGTGTGGTGAAATTGGTAGACACGCCAGACTTAGGATCTGGTGCCGCGAGGCTTGGGGGTTCGAGTCCCTCCACCCGCACACTTTCCGTCCAATCGGACTTATCTTCTCGGACTGTTATTTTGACTAAGTTGATTTTTTTAACCCCCTTTTATTATGCAAATTATACGAAAGGATGCTGATGCATTGAACCTGACACTAGAGTTGACACTGGAGCCTGCTGATTATTCTCCCAAGTTTGAACAGGAACTGAAAAAGTACAAAAACCAGGTTCAGATGAAGGGGTTCAGAAAAGGAATGACGCCAATGTCTGTCGTAAAGAAAATGGTGGGTAAAAACATCCTTTCTGAAGTCATCAATGAGTTACTGCAGGAGAAACTGTTTGGCTACCTGGATGAAAACAAGATCAACTACATCGGACAGCCGTTGCCAAACAGAGACGAAAATCTGGTTTTTTCTATCGAAGTAAACCAACTGAAGCCATATACATTTTCGTTTGACCTGGGCTTGTCACCTGAATTGGATGTGGTGGGTGTATCGGAGACAGATAGCTATAGTTGGTATGATGTAACCATTCCTGACAATCTTGTAGAAGAAGAGCTGCAGGCTGCAAGGCGAAGGTTTGGCAAACGGATCCAGCCGGAAGATACCATTCAGATAATGGATATGGTGAAACTCGACGCCGTAGAAACGGAAGACGGAATTGAAGTTGAGGGTGGCTGGAAAACAGAATTTACTATTCTGGTGGATGTCATCAAGGATGAAAATGTCAAAAATGCCATGCTGACAAAAAAGATCGGTGACACCATCGATTTTGATATTTATACCCTGGAAGACAAATCAGAAGATTACATAAACAAATACCTTTTGAAGATAGAAGGTGAGCCGGAAAGAAAACCAGGCAGCCACTACACAGCCATCATCACTGAGGTTTCCAGAGTGGAGCTTGCTGAGCTCAATGAAGAATTTTTCAGCACATTCGGTGTTCCATCCATCGAGGATGAAGCTTCTCTCAGGACATTTTTACACAATGACCTGAAAACATATTATGACCAGCAGGCTTCGCAATACATGAACAGAGAAATCATGGACGCCCTGATGGAGAAAAACCCTGTACCCCTCCCGGAAGAATTCCTGAAGCGCTACCTGAAGGAAACAACAGACAATCTCACAGATGAGGTAGTGGAAAAAGAGTTTGATGCCTTTGCCAGAAACATGAAGTGGTCGCTGCAAAAAAACAACCTGGCCAAACGGTATGACATAGAAGTAAAAGAAGAGGACCTTCGACGCCATTTTACCTCTTCCGTCTTCTCTTACATGCGCAATTATGGCCAAATGGATTATTCCTTTATTTCCAGTACTGTTGACAGGCTTATGAAAGACAAAGAACAAGTCAATAAGGCGTATGAAGAAATTCTGGCTGACAAGGTTTTTGATAAAATAGGCGAAACCATTCAAAAGAAACCCATTACCATTTCGCAGGAAGATTTTGTACAGAAAGTCAAAGAGCTGAACGAAAGGCTTAACAATTTGTAATTCGGATTGTTATTATACCTTGCAGGCCTGCTTCTTATGCAGGGCAGGGTAATGTCGACGAAATGGCGGCGATACTCTGCATTCGCTGCCTTTGTCATCATTAAATTCAAAAATTATGTATTCACAGGATGAATTCAGAAAGTATGCTGTAAAGCACCTCGGCATGAACAGCATGCGTTTAGATTCGTATATGGAAAATGCTGTCCCTGATATTCAGGGCTTTACACCGCAGGTGATCGAAGAAAGACAAATGAACATTGTCGGGATGGATGTATTTTCCAGGCTGATGATGGACAGGATTATATTTATGGGTGTCCCGGTAAACGATTACGTTGCCAACGTTGTGCAGGCGCAACTGTTGTTTCTGGAATCGACAGACCCAAAGAGAGACATTCAATTATTCATAAACAGTCCGGGAGGTTCGGTCATAGCCGGCATGGGGATTTACGACACCATGCAATATGTCTCTCCGGATGTTGCTACAATTTGTACAGGCCTGGCTGCATCCATGGGGGCTGTTTTACTTTGTGCAGGCAAAAAAGGAAAACGTACTTGTCTTCCTCATTCACGGGTGATGATACACCAGCCATCTGGCGGTATGCAAGGTCAGTTTACAGACATGGAAATCTCCTACAAGCTGATCAAGCAGCTTCGCAATGAGTTATATGACATCATGGCGCAACACACAGGAAAAACATTTGAAGAAATCGAAAAAGATTCTGACAGAGACAACTGGATGACGGCAACCGAAGCACGTGACTACGGTTTGGTTGATGAAGTGCTCGAAAGAAAAGAATCCTCTAAATAATAATCTGTAAATGTAAGGTTTCATGGCAAAGTATAAGGATCAGATCCGTTGCTCGTTTTGTGGAAAAGATAAGCGGGATGCACTTATGCTAATCGCAGGTCTGGATGGCCATATCTGCGAAGCGTGTGTCGAACAGGCGCACGAAATCATCAACGAGGAACTCAAAGGAACAGCAAAATTGAAGGTCCCGCAGGAGGGTTTCACAAACCTGCATACTGCCATTACTCCCGCACAAATCAAAGGATTTCTGGATCAGTATGTCATTGGTCAGAATGAGGCAAAAAAATACCTTTCCGTAGCGGTATACAATCACTATAAGAGACTGAACAACAAGTCTGACGATGTAGAAATTGAAAAATCAAATATCATCCTTGTAGGTGAAACCGGTACCGGAAAAACATTGCTTGCTAAGACCATCGCGCGTTTTCTCGATGTGCCTTTTGCCATCGTGGATGCCACGGTTTTTACAGAGGCGGGCTATGTGGGCGAAGACGTGGAAAGCATGCTCAGCCGGCTTTTGCAGGCCTGCGATTACAATGTTGAATCAGCACAAAGAGGGATTGTGTACATCGATGAAATCGATAAAATTGCACGAAAAAATGACAACCCTTCGATTACCAGAGACGTATCCGGTGAAGGTGTCCAACAGGCTCTATTGAAATTGCTCGAAGGCACCGAGGTCAACGTTCCTCCCCATGGTGGAAGAAAACACCCGGAGCAGAAAATGATTAAAGTGGATACTTCCAACATCCTGTTCATTTGCGGCGGTGCGTTTGCAGGTATCGAGAAAGTCATATCCCGGCGTCTCAACACACAAATTATTGGCTTTGCACAGGAAGGCAAAAAGCAGATAGACAAAGAAAATCTGCTTCAGTACATCACTCCTCAGGATCTTAAGGCCTTCGGCTTGATACCCGAACTTATTGGCAGATTGCCTGTGCTGACCTACCTTGAACCATTGGACAAGGAAACCCTGCTTGCAATCCTGACACAGCCAAAGAATGCCCTCATCAAACAATATGCAAAATTGTTTGAACTTGAAGGCATCCGCCTTCATTTTACGGACGAGGCAATATCCTACATCGCTGAAAAAGCACTGGAATATAAACTGGGGGCCCGGGGCCTCAGATCACTTTGCGAGGCAATACTGACCGACGCCATGTTTGAACTTCCCTCACAAAAGGACGTGACCGAATTTAATGTGGATAAAGAATGTGTCGAAGAAAAACTGAGCAAACAAACATTGCAGAAACTGGCGGCAGCCTGATCACAAAACCATGCTGCCTTCTGTATGTAAAATAGCTTGCGTTATTGTACAATCCTGTTTTTTTTCATACTTTGCAGAAGGGAACGCTGATCCGTACTTGTATGCATGTAGTAATCATAGGCAACGGCATTGCAGGTTTTACAGCTGCAAAAAAACTCAGGGATTTGTCAGACATACAAATCACACTCATCTCAGCAGAAAGTGAATACCCTTTCGCCAGAACGTCACTGATGTATCAATTTATGGGAAGTGTTCGTCTGGAAGACACTTACCTTGCCAGCACAGAGTATTGGCGGGGTGCGAAAATAGCGCGGGTGAATGCCTGGGTGAATAAAATCCACAGTGAAGAAAAATCAATCCTCCTTGACGATGGCCGTAAAATCACCTACGACAAGTTGATTCTGGCTTCAGGATCAAAAGTACACCGCCCGGACTGGTGGCAAAAAGAGCTGGTGGGCGTAACTGGCCTGTACCATTTGGCCGATTTAAAAAATCTGGAGCAGATGGTCACACCAGGTCCTGAAAATGTGTTGATCGCCGGCGGGGGATTGGTCGGCGTCGAACTGGCAGAAATGATGATGAGCCGCAATGTTCCCGTTTCTATGCTTGTACGGGAACCATCGTATATGAAACACCTGTTTCCGCACAAGGAATCTGAACTCATTGGGAGGCACATTGCATCAAAAGGAGTGCAAATGTATTTCAATGAAGAAATTACGGCGCTTTTAGAAGAAGATGGACAATTGACGCACATCGAATGCACCGGATCCAAGAAATTTCCATGTCGGCTGCTTTGTGTAGCAACTGGGGTCGTCCCTTCAACTGCATTGGCAAAACAGGCAGGAATTGCCGTAAATAAAGGGATTTTGGTCAATGCGTACCTGGAGACCTCTGTTCCGGATATTTATGCAATTGGTGATTGTGCTGAACGCATTTGCCCTATGCCCGGCAGGCCCCCTGTGGAAGCAATGTGGTATACTGCCCGCGATATGGGAGAGCAGGCGGCGCTTGCGATTTTACAAAAAAACACTGCCATTGCGCCGGGAGTCTGGTTTAACAGTGCGGCCTTCTTTTCCCTCGAAATGCAACTATTGGGTAGCATCCAACCCATCTGCGATGATGAAACCGCCCAGTTTTTTTGGCAACATCCAACAAAGCCACATTCTGTTCGAATCCAATATCACCGAAAAACAGGTTCGGTGCAAGGTTTTCTTTCCCTGGGTATTCGGTTGCGGCACCAGCATTGCACGCACTGGATTAAAAACAAGGCTCCCCTGAATGAAGTGGTGCGCTCGTTCAGTGATTCCCTGATTCGCCCTGCATTCTCTGGCACCGACTACCATGATTTGTTCATTTCGCTTGACAAGGCACACCCGACACTTTCATCATAGTCATCAAAAGATAACGTGAAATGCCAACCATTCATGACATGACAAGATCGACACAAGACACCGACAATCCATTTTATAAACAGATTGCAATGCTTGCCCTGGCCTTTGTCGTGGCAAGCCTATGGGCATCAGACATGATCAGGCTCTTGCTCTTTGTCCTGGCATTGTCATATATATGGCTTTCCAGGCATCGTTTCCGTGTTGGATCAATACGTGGTATCGGGTTGTGGCATCGAAACGTAACCGCTCGCGGCTGGCATGCCTGGATTCTGGCGCTAGGTCTGACCCTGATCTACTGTTTTATATACTGGAAGCCACAGTTGCTGGGCTTGGGCGGGCATGGCCAGGCCAACAGTGGCGTGATTGGTTTTTTTGATCCTCTAAGCTACGCGATCAACGGGCATGCTGCCAGTCAATGGTTTGTTTACGGCTTTTTGTATACCTGGGTGGTACTTGTGAGCGGCATTGATTTTATCAGAAAATACAGGCACAACCGCTACCAGGTTTACAGAACGATTTCTGTCCTGTTTTTCCAGTTGGTATTCGCTTTTGTATTGCCTGAGATCTTCGTGGCATTGCAATATCCGTACTTTGACCTCAAGCATTTCTGGCCGCTGGACTATTCGTTTTTCTTTGACTGGCGCATGGATAGCCTGCTGGCATCGGGTCATGTGGGACTTTTTCTGCTGGTTTGGGGAATTGTCGGTTTTTTGGTCATTACTCCTTTGATGACGTGGTATTATGGCAAGAGGTGGTACTGTTCGTGGGTATGTGGCTGCGGAGCGCTTGCCGAAACGGCCGGGGATTCGTTCAGGCACTTATCAGACAAATCATTGCTCTCCTGGAAAATTGAAAAATGGACCATTTACCCCATTTTGGCCTTCAGCATTCTCATGACCGTGCTGGTACTCTATACTCGATTTACAGGGAGGGAAGCCTTTCTGGGCGTGGAAAGCGCCTCTTTGAGCCATTGGTATGGATTTTATATCGGCAGCCTTTTTTCCGGCGTTGCGGGTGTCGGATTGTATCCCATTCTTGGCAACAGAGTTTGGTGCCGATTTGGATGCCCGCTGGCAGCGTATATGGGGCTGATTCAAACTTTCAAAGCAAGCATCAACTTCAGGGGGAAGAAGAGGACATTCCAACCTCATTTTCGCATCAGCACCAATGGAGGGCAGTGCATTTCCTGCGGGCAATGTTCGACCCAATGCGAGATGGGTATCGATGTCAAATCCTACGCAGAGCGCGGTGAAGACATCATCAGAGCCAGTTGTGTGGGTTGTGGCATTTGCAGCGAAGTTTGTCCAAGGGGTGTCTTGCATCTGGAACTGACAAAGCCCATTGTCCTGGTAGGCACGCAAGACATGCACCCTCTTTAAAAAGACGAGGCGTCATATTTTTCATTACCAATCCTTTTCTGAAGGCACCTTTTGTCCCCTTCCCTTGTGCATTTTTTTCTGTACCCTTTTTTCTTCCTGATCCATGATTTGGAGCATCTTTTCTACTTCATCATTTTTTAACTGACCTGAAGGCGGTGTTTTTTCGGAAGATTCAGCGGCCGCATTTTCGTCGCTTTGGTCACTTTTCTCTTTTGAGTCTTGTCCGGGTGATGGCTTCTTCTGGTTTTTATCCTCCTGATTCTGGGGTTTCGAGGCATTCTGCTGCTGTTGTTGCTGCTCCTGTTGTTTTTGCTGTTGTTGCGTTTTTTTCAGCTGATACTGGGCCAGTGCCAGGTTATGCCTTGTGTCAGCTGCGCCAGGATCTGCTTTCAGTGCTTTTTTATAGGCCTCGATGCTTTTGTCATATTGCTTGAGTTGGTAATGTGCATTTCCCAGATTGTGGTATGCATCCGCTTTTCCCATTTCATTGGCAGCCTTGCTTGCCGCCTTTTCATACTGGACTACTGCCTCTTCGGATCGCTGTTGCTGCATGAGTGCATTGCCGAGGTTATAGGATGCATCTGCCCCAGCCTCACCTGCCTTTCTGTATTCTGTTTCTGCCTCAGCGTACAGGCCTTTATCGTACTTTTTATCCCCCTTTCTCAAAATTCCGTGCGAAGATTGACCCGAAGTATCGTATGACACAAGCAGTCCCATCCCAAGAAAGAAGAGGCTGGCCGCGGTTTGCCCGCTGAAGAAAGTAAACAAGGATTGCCCTGCTCTTCTGTTATGATTACCGACCATCATTTTCCTTATTTTGCCGTTTCAGAAATGGAAAAATAAAAGACAGGATGACACACACCACACCTGCAAACAAGGCATACTGATAGTATGATTCATATTCCGTAAATGACCGGACCTCCATCTCGCGTTTCCCGATTTTTTCAAGCTCTGCTCCCAGCGTCCTGACGAGATCGGCCTCATCTCCAAGCAGATAATACTTTCCCCTACCCTCTTTCGCGATATCTTGCAACAACGTTTCATTGAGTCTGGATGTGACCGGAGATCCATCGTCCTGCATTTTCAAGGGTGCACCCGGATCCGCCGACTCAGGTACAAGTCCGCCCTGCGTTGTTCCGACACCAATGGGATAAATTGTCCATCCCTGGTCTGCTGCTTTACGGGCTGATGTCAATGCATCACTGTCATGATCCTCGCCGTCAGTCACGATGACCAGGGCCCTGGGATTTTTATCTTTTGTCCTGTCCATTGCCATGTCGATGGCTTCGCCGATGGCGGTTCCCTGAGAACCAGCCATGGATGTGGTTGCAGACCGCACAAACATATCTGCTGCGGCATAATCGCGGGACAATGGCATTTGCAGATAGGCTTCACCGGCAAAAAAGATCAGTCCAATCTGATCTCCTTTCCTACTGTGAATAAAATCAGAAAGAAACGTCCTCGCCCTTTCCATCCTGGCCGGGCTAATATCGGCTGCGTTCATGCTATTTGAAATATCCAATGCAATCAGAATATCTGCTGCTTTTGCCGTGGCTTTTTCCCGTTTTGTACCAGAACGGGGATTTGCCAGCGCTATGATAAAACATAAGATGGCTGCCGACACCCAAGCAAGTTCTGCCTTTGTGGATACATTGACCGTCAGCATTTTTCTGACTGTCGGTGCTGCGCCTAAATTCGTCCTCCTTCTACGCATTCTTTTTTGAGACAGAAAGTAGACCAGCCATAGGACCGGTACCAGGAAAAGCAACCATAGATGTGCGGGATGTGCAATAAATTCGGTCACGGCGTTTATCATTCCAATGGTCTGAAAACGGTGCTTCGCCCAAGCCATCCAATCAGCAGCATGGCCAAAGACACCCACAAAAAATAAGGATATAAATCAGCATACCTTTTGAAAACCGAGATTTCCATTTCTGTTTTTTCAAGCTGATCAATTTCGTTGTATATTGACTCCAGGCTTTCCCTGTCCGTTGCTCGGTAATATTTCCCTTTGGTCATTCCGGCAATCTCCTGCAATAACTTTGTGTCTATTTCTACCGGTGCCATCGAAAATACATATTCGCCATCCATACCCCTTCCCACAGGCGACGGAGCCATGCCCGACCTGCCCACACCGATGGTATAAACCCGAATTCCCAGCGTTGCTGCCAGCTCTGCTGCAGCAATGGGATTGACGTAACCTGCATTATTTACACCATCGGTCAGCAAGATGATGATTTTCGACTTTGCCTTTGCATTTTTCATGCGATTGACTGCTGTGGCCAGTCCCATGCCGATGGCCGTACCGTCTTCCAGCACACCTACTTCCAGGCCTGACAGAAAATCATCGAGCATGGCATAATCTGTTGTCAACGGACTTTGAGTAAAGGCTTCTCCTGAAAAAACGACCAAACCGATTCGGTCATAGCGGCGCTTTCGCACAAATTCACGGGCAACGCCTTTGCTCACTTCCAGTCTGTCGGGATCAAAATCACGGGACAACATGCTGCTCGAGATATCCATGGCGAGCATGATGTCGATGCCATCTGCCATTACCTTTTCTTCTTTGAGGCTTAGCTGGGGTCGTGCCAGTGCCAGAAAGGCAAAACACAGGCTTCCAATTTTCCAGCCAGGCCACCACTTCATCGCTTTTTCTTTCCAGGAATATCCGACAGGAAACATGGTGATCGCAGGTATACGCATGCTGTTTTCCTTCGTTCTGCCTGAAAAAAATTGCAGCCATATTGCTGCAGGCACAATGAGCAGCCCTGCGAGCCACCAGGGTGACGCAAATGAAAATTGATTTATGCCATTCCACCAGTTCATGACAATGCCGGTGAAGTTTGGTTGACAAATGCAATCGCCCGCTCCATAAACAACGCATGGATATTGCTCCCGGGAGTGGCAAGGGCAAACTTTACCATATCAGCCACCTGCAAAATCTCCTTCACTTCATTGCACAATGCCTGAGAAACACCGGCAGATGGCAGGGATGCAAGGATGTCATCAGTCGTCATTTCCACTGCGGCAATCGCATACCTGTCGGCAAGGTACACGCGAATGATATGAGTCAGCTCTGCCTGGTATTCCTTGACTTTTCCATTTTCCCACAAATGTTTCTCCCGCAAACATTGCAGAGAATGTAAGGCCCGTTCAGCAGGAGGAAGGACGGGGTCGTTCACAATATTTTCAGCTTTGACTATGCGCTTTCGTTTCTTCCACACATAATAAGCCAGGCCAGCCAAGATAAAAAAGACCAGAATACCCAGTAACGTTGCGTAATCTGTCCAATGCACAGGTTCGCGGTGAATATCCCTGATCGGCCTGACACCAGTGGTATCCAAAGCCCGGCGTTCGATTGGATTGACCACATTGATAAAAACAGGCTGGCCGTACTCAACTTGGGAACTGTCTATCCCCACCACTTTTGGCAATGGAATTTCAAACCTGCCGCTTTCAAAAATGGTCAGCGTAAATTTATTCCTGATAATCACCGGATATGTCTTTCCGGGCACCTCCTGGGTCAGTGACACCGGCTGGTCAATGTTGACAGAATTCTGTACCTCGATCGTGCTGTTACGACTGTAAAAGAGAGTGTCAGCAGTGTACAGTGTATTTTTTGCTGTGTGCCACGCCGAAAAATCGAGTGCAAGACCGGGGGCTTCATTTTTAATTTCTACCGCAATTTCGACGGAGAAAGGTTCGCCAATTTGAATGCTATACTTTGCCGATTTCATGGCCACAGCAACGTTACCCTGCCCAAATCCGGTAAAAAAATACCATTGTAAACAAAAAATGACGAAAAAACGTTCCATTTTACCTTCGTTTTGCTCTTTTTTTGAAAAACGAATGCAATACACCAACATATTCTTCTCCCCCTTGAATACTGATGAGATCAGCACCCGTGGCAGAAAATTGAGAAGAAATTGCCTGTACTCTGGAATGGTAATTTCGGTATACCTGGCCAACGACGGATGAGTCAGATGTATCAATGTACCTGGCCTGGCCATTTTCGGCATCCTTGGCATAGATCATGCCCACATCAGGCAAGCGTTTTTCAAAAACATCATGAATATGAATGCCTGTCAGATCGTGCTTTTTTGCAGCCAATAACAGCGATTTTTCAAAGTCAGGCGTGATAAAGTCGGATAAAAGAAACGCAATGCATCGTTTTTTTTGCGTATTAAGCAAATAATCCAGGGCCAGCGAGACATTGGTTCCCTTTGAGGCTGGCTGAAACTGGATCAATTCACGAATGATGCGCAACAAGATTTTACGCCCTTTTTGCGGGGGTATCGACTTTTCAATTTTATCGGAGAATAAAATAGCCCCAATTCTGTCATTGTTAGATACTGCCGAAAATGCCAGCAAAGCAGCGATTTCAGCAGCTACCTCACTTTTTAGTCCGAATTGTGTACCAAAGTAAGATGACGCTGACACATCGATGAGCAGCATCACGGTCAATTCGCGTTCCTCTTCAAAGACTTTCACAAAGGGATCGCCTGTGCGTGCGGTCACATTCCAGTCAATATTTCTGATATCATCGCCGTACTGGTATGCCCTGACTTCACTGAACGACATACCTTTGCCGCGAAAAGCGGAGTGATATTCCCCTGAAAACAATTGATTCGTCAGGCCTTTTGCCTTGATCTCCAGTTTTCTGACTTTTTTAATGACATCGGCCGTTTCCATTACTTTCCGGTGATTGTTTTTACCAGACTGGTTTCCTTCATGAAGGGCAACAACACATCATACGGAATGGTGACTTTTTTCTCTCCGTAGATTGTGTTGAAATCGGTTCTGCAGCATATGCCTTCGTCAGACAGGGTGCAGTATTTGAAATCCTGTTTTCTGACCCAGTCGGATTCCGTTTTGGCCCAGTTGGTTTGCACTACATTCTCCTTTACCAATTTTACCAGCAGCTCATTGCCGTTTCCCTTTTCGGTAAATAGTTCTTCGAGGCGCAGCTCCCGTTCGCTTTTCAGGTCATAGATGAACGGAATTTTTTCCGTATGCTGATCGAGGGAACTTTGAAGGTAAATGGTACCGCTCACGGCCTGATTCAGGAACAAATCTACTTCAACCCATCCATCTGCATATTGTACCCATCTGTCTTTTGTTCCCTTTGTTTCTGCACCATGTTCTGCCATTTTGGAGATGCGGTTTTGGATCCATTGCCTGAGTACGTCATCCATCCACAGGGTGAATTTTTTATTTTGAGAGGCGGGACGAATGCAAACCAGGCGACTGTAATAATCAGCATATTCATATTGCACAAATTCAAGCGCTGATTCCTGGCGAAGTGTAGCCACAACATCATAACCATCATTGGCAGGCAGGATCACATCCACCTTTTCCAGGTCTGAAGTATCCAGTGCCAGCCATTTGCCGGAAAATGCCCCATCTGTAAATCCGAAGGCGAGGAATTCAGCCCTGGTCCCTTTGCCCGTAGTATGTTGTTCGTGACGAACATTGTTGTCATAGTGCACGCAATCATATTGCAGTCCATCTCTATGCAGGTATATTTTCCTTTTTTTGCCTTCGAGCAAGCCTTCATAAATCCGGTGCCAGTGCGATATGGGCTCCGCTTTCGGCAGTTCCTGACCATAACTTGCTACAAATGTGAGTACCAGCGACAATGAATCTTTTTTTTGTGCATCGTACCATTTGCCGTCAAAGCTTTTGCCATCATAACGGCCAAAAATAAACCCAGTCATCCGCTGGTCTCCATTCAGTTCGACCAGCTGCAATTGTTTCGCCTTCTCCTGCCCTTCAAAAAAGAATGTTTCTCCGCTCTGGACCATGGTGTACAACCCCTTGCATGTGTAGCCGTCCGTCCCTATGATCATATCCACCAGATGGATGTCACCCAGTTTTCCCCTCAGTTGGTTGATCCACACATTTTTTGTGTTTGCAGGAAACAGGTCGCGCACATCGCTGCGGCTATGCATTTTTTGTTGCGCGCTGAGCTGTGTAGTGATCAGGACACAGAGCCAGACTAATTTCCAGGGCCTAAAAGTGGTGTTATTCTTGTATTTCATCCGTCCTTAGGGCACCGCAATGGTTTGCAATAGTTTTGTAATGATGTCATCGGTGGTCACATTTTCAGCCTCCGCTTCATACGTCAGGCCGATTCTGTGCCGCAGAACATCCCTGCATATCTGCCTGACATCCTCAGGAATCACATAGCCCCGCCGGTGTAAGAAAGCGTTGGCACGGGCGGCCACAGCCAGGTTGATGCTGGCCCTCGGTGAGGCACCATACTGAATCATGGGTACCAATTCAGGCATCCGAAACATGCGTGGTTCCCTTGTAGCAAACACAATATCCAGAATGTAATGCTCCACTTTCTCATCCATATACACCTTCCTCACCGTGTCTCTGGCCTTTAGAATCATTGCCGGACTGACCACCGCCTTTGGGGTACGCACCTCAGTGCCCTGCGCGTATCGCCGCATAATCTGTTTTTCGTCCTCTCTGTTGGGGTAGCCGATATGTACCTTGAGCATAAACCTGTCCAGCTGGGCTTCCGGCAAGGGATATGTTCCCTCCTGCTCCAGTGGATTTTGGGTAGCCAGTACCAGGAATGGCTCCGAGAGCGAAAAAGTCTCACTGCCGATGGTCACCTGTTTTTCCTGCATTGCCTCCAACAAGGCCGATTGTACTTTGGCCGGTGCCCGGTTGATTTCATCCGCAAGCACAAAATTGGCAAAAACGGGACCTTTCTTAACACTAAATTCATTTTTGCCGGGATGGTAAATCATCGTACCAATGATGTCTGAAGGCAACAGATCGGGTGTAAACTGAATCCTGCTAAAATGGGCATCAATGGCGCCTGCCAAAGATTTAATTGCCAGTGTTTTTGCCAGACCTGGCATTCCCTCCAGTAAAATGTGGCCCTGGCCAAGCAAGCCAATAAGCAATCTGTCTATCATATATTGCTGACCCACAATGGATTCTGCAATTTCTGCTTGCAGTGGTTCAATAAAAGAACTATCAACATACACTTGCTGGTTAATCAGTTCAATATCTACTGAAGGCCTTATTTGATCCATAAAAACGTATTTTACAAGTATGCCGCTGACATCTGCCACTGGCAGGCAGGGTGCAAATATCCGAAAAATATCAGAAATGCCACCATTCGCAAAGGAACGGAGCCGATCGATGCGAAATTAGAAAGCGGAGAAATGCCCCGTCCAAATTTGAGAAGTGTTTAACTTAATCTTAACTTCGCTGCGCAATTGCAGAAAGCGGGAATCTTGTTTTGTTTTTATGCCGGGGTACCAGCAAAGGTCAAGAGATTCCACTTTCATCAAAACAAATTTAGTCAGAAACACATGAAATCGACATGAGTCAAAGAATCTTTCACTCGCAATATATGATGATTCTATTCCTCATCAAAGATTCCATATAGCCATAAACTGAGTCACACAGAGTGTGACGAACTAAAAATAAACACATGAAGAACATTTTGTTTGCCTTAGTCATAGGATGCATTTCCACGAATGTGCCCATTCTGTCAGGGCAGAATGCACTCCCGGATGATGGCCAGCGCGCGCTGTCGCAGCTGGCATCCGGCACCATCGTAGTTCGTGTGCCTACACAGGGCAAGAAAATCGCCTTCCTCAACCAAAGCATTGCAAAAACCACCGACTCCCTAAGAAAGAAGCAGTATCTTGCTTTACTGGAAGAGGCAAAACTGGAAGACCGGCAGCGGTTTGGCGTCATTGCAAGGTCTTTTGAGAGGCATTTTACATTTACTAAATACGCGTTCGTACCTGATAGTCTATACAGGGGTTTTCTTGCTGGAAAGAAAGATGTCTTTCTCAGGGAAGTCCAGGCAGCGCCACACGAAGAAGTCATCCGCGGAACCATTTTTGTTTGGCTGGAATTAGAAAATAAAAATCAGTTTGGTTTGTTTACCAAAGAGGGAACGCGGTTGCCAGACCCGCTCCCTTATCGAAGAAATACTTTTTTATCGGGCTTTAAGCGTTGGTTCATACCTGAAAAATACATTGACGCTCAGGTAAGGTGGCTCCAACGTAAGCTGTCTTCTCTTGAAATCATTCCTTCACCCGCTCAATCGCACTAAACATGAAGCTGACACCTATTGTATTTTCGGCCCTGCTTGCCCTTAGCCTGTCTCAATGCAGGAATAGCCCTTCCCAGGGAGAAACCAACACCGCATCTGAACCAGCGGAAGAAATCACCGGACCGGAGGCGGAAAGCGATGCCGTTGCGGAGGGCGGTAAGGAGCAAAAAAACAAGGAAGAAGCCGCAGAAAAACTGCCTGCAGGGTGGAGTGAATTAACGGATGAGCAGGGATTTCAGATGGACATCCGGTATGCGACGACCAACAACTTTACAAAAAAGAAAATCTACGACTGCGGGCGTTGTTTTTTGCGGCCGGAAGCTGCGGACAAAATCAGGGAGATCCAGGCAGAGTTGAAGGAAAAACATGGCTACGGCATCAAATTGTTTGACTGTTTCCGACCCAGGCCATACCAGCAACGGTTGTGGGATATTGTACCTGACCCTGATTATGTCACACCGCCGCAAAAAGGGTCGATGCACAGCAGAGGGCTGGCGGTTGACCTCACGATTACCGATGGTAATGGCGATGAGCTAGACATGGGTACGCCATTTGATTTTTTCGGGAAAGAAGCGCACCATGCCTACCAGCAGCTGCCGGCTGACGTACTTGAAAATCGGGTACTCTTAAAATCTACGATGGAAAAATATGGATTCAGGTCCATCACAACGGAGTGGTGGCACTATAGCCTGAATGTTTCCTACCCTCTGGATAGCTGGGTGTGGCCGTGTGAACAATAATTGATGTATTTGCATTGTAAGTAAAAAAATGGTACTTATGACAACCAGATCATTCGTATTTCTCCTCCTTAGTTTTGTATGCATTTCAGGCATTTCACAGGAAGCCGTAAAAATCCAGGGAAAGATTGCTGGCTACTCGGGAGGTAAAATAAAAGTTATAGGCATCTTGGGCGACCAGAATTATATTCTAGATTCAATGCAAGTGGGTACGGATGGTTCGTTTGTACTTTTGCGCAAAGAGAAAATGGAAAGCGGAATGTACTATTTCCTGCTGCCGGATTTCAAAAACATCCAATTTCTGATTGATGACAACCAGCGTTTCAGTTTCAGCACAACGAAAGAGCAGCTTATTTACGGCATGCAAATTCCAGGGCACACGACCAACAGCCTGCTTAATGAAGGCCTGAAGATTCAACAGGTGATAGATTCACTGCAAAATATCTCAAAAACAGTAACAAGTAAGGGCCCGGCACCTGAGGTGAGTACTCTTCTGAATCAATGGATTGAAAAACGAAATACACATCTTGCTGATTGCCAGTCCCGATATCCAAAAGAGTTTTATACAATTTTCAAAATGGCTGGCCAAAATCCACCGGTCAGGGATGTCAAAAAGGCAAACGGAACCATAGACTCACTGAGGCAATACATGCTATATAGAGCTGAGTTTTGGGACAATGTCAATTTACTGGACGAAAGATTACTACGTACGCCGGTATTGTTCAATAAGCTGAGAAGGTATATGACGGAATTGGTTCCCCAGCAACCCGACTCTATCATTGCGCAGGCAGACAGAATTGTAAGAAAAGCCGAGGGAAATGACAAGGTTTACCAGTTTGTCACAAACTGGATTGCACTCAACTACCAGCCCACCAAAACGACTGTGATGGATGGAGAAGCTGTGTATGTGCACATCATAGATACCTATTTTAATGAAAAAACCAAACACTGGTTTAAGGAAGGCGAGCTGGAAAAGCTGAAAAAGCGAACGTCAGAAATGCGCGGAAGC
>JAUMBK010000294.1:0-17927 GCA_032115795.1 Saprospiraceae bacterium
GTCAAGTCTTGTGCCAAACTCAAAGACGAGAAAAACAAAAACAAACAAGCAAATAATCCAAAAATTTTCATGTGTAAAAGTATTAAATATATTAGTAATATAAAATCAGGCTGATTAAGCCAAGCAACTATTTCTTCAATCGTGCATATTCGTCATAAAAAAACGGGATAGTTTCAATCCCTTTATAAAAGTTAAACAAGCCATAATGTTCATTGGGAGAGTGAATATCGTCAGAATCGAGTCCAAATCCCATCAATACTGTCTTTACCTGCAAGACCTTTTCAAACAAGGCTACTATGGGAATACTGCCTCCTCCCCTCACTGGGATTGGCTCTTTTCCAAATGATGTTGCCATCGCCCAAGCAGCTGCCTTATATTCGGGCGTATCAGATGGTGTCACCGCTGCTTCTCCTCCATGGTGGGGACGTACTTCGACATGGACTCCTTTGGGCGCAATTTTTTTGAAATGATTGGCAAACAAAGCTGTGATTGTTTCACTTTTCTGATTTGGCACCAGCCTCATGCTAATCTTTGCAGAAGCTTTGGAAGGCAAAACAGTTTTTGCCCCCTCTCCAATATATCCGCCCCAAATGCCGTTGACTTCCAATGTTGGCCTGATACTGGTTTGCTCAAGTACTGTATACCCGCTTTCTCCCATCGTTTCTTCAATACCAAGGGCATCCATGTACACATCCTTATTAAAAGGTGCTTTGTTCATCGCATCCCTTTCCTCTTTTGACAAATCTACGACGTCATCGTAAAAACCAGGAATAGCTATGTGCTTGTGTGGGTCTTTGAGGGAAGCAATCATATCGCACAATACCTGCGCCGGATTGGGGACTGCCCCGCCATATACACCCGAATGCAAGTCTTTGTTGGGTCCAGTGACTTCGACCTCCACATAACTCAATCCTCGCAAGCCCACTGTAATGGAAGGAACATCATTTGCAATAATGGCAGTGTCTGAAATCAACACTACATCACATGCCAGCATTTCCTTATTCTGCTGACAAAAACTGGCAAGATTCGTTGAACCCACTTCTTCCTCTCCCTCAATCATGAATTTGACATTGCAAGGGAGCTCTCCACTAGCCACCATGGCTTCAAATGCAAAAATATGCATGATGGCCTGTCCCTTATCATCGCATGCCCCCCTCGCAAAAATTGCACCCTCGGGGTGAATCGGAGTAGCCTTAATGACAGGTTCAAACGGCGGACTATCCCACAAGTCAAGCGGATCGGGAGGCTGCACATCGTAATGTCCATACACCAGAACCGTAGGCAACGAAGGATCAATGATGTGCTCACCAAAAACAATGGGGTGCCCTGCTGTTGGAAAAACGGTCACTTTTGCACAGCCGGCTTCACGAAGTGTTTTAGCCACTTCATCCGCCGCCCTGCTCACGTCACCTTTATACACAGGGTCAGCACTGATTGAAGGGATACGTAGGAGCCCCAATAACTTATCCAGAAAAAGATCTCTCTTATTTTCCAAATACGCTTGTGTCTGTATCATGCTCATTATTTTTTAATCGAAGGATCAATGTATGACTTTCCCATCGCATGTAAGGTAAAGCTAAACTTATCAGCAGCTTCATCGATGATTTTTGATGTTGGTTTTCCTGCCCCATGTCCTGCACTTTTGTCAATTCGGATCAATACGGGAGACATTCCATTGTGCTTCTCCTGCAAAGCTGCTATAAACTTAAACGAATGTGCCGGCACTACCCTGTCATCATGGTCTGCCGTGGTAACCAGCGTCGCTGGATAGCTCAGTGCCCTGACATTGTGCACCGGCGAATAGGTATATAAATAGTCAAACATTTCCGGACTCTCATCTGCCGTGCCATAATCGTACGCCCAACCGGCTCCGGCAGTAAATGTGTGGTATCGCAGCATATCCAGAACTCCCACTGCAGGCAACGCAACTTTGAATAATTCCGGACGTTGTGTCATGCACGCTCCAACAAGTAGTCCGCCGTTGGATCCTCCTGAAATTGCCAGAAAATCAGATGACGTATATTTTTGCTGAATCAGATACTCCGCGGCCGCAATAAAATCATGAAACACGTTCTGCTTTTGAAGCTTTGTTCCTGCATCATGCCATGTTTTCCCGTATTCTCCCCCACCCCTTAGATTGGCTACCACATAAATGCCGCCCTGCTCCAGCCAAACTGCATTTGCAATACTGAACGCAGGCGTCAAACTGATGTTAAACCCACCATATCCATACAGGATGCACGGATTTTTCCCATTGAGCACCACATTTTTGTGATGGGTAATAATCATAGGTACCTTTGTTCCATCACTGGAAGTATAAAAAACTTGCTTTGATACATACTGTTCAGGATGAAAATCAACTTTTGGCTGTATATATGCTTTCACGGTACCCGAAGTGGGATCAAAACTATAACTCGTACCAGGAGTGACATAATTTGTGAAGGAGAAATACAGGATTTGGTCTTCCCGTTTTGCGCCACTCAGGGTAGCCGTTCCATTCCCGGGCAAGTCCATGGTGCGAATCAATGCACCTTCATAGTTATATTGTTTCACCAGAGAAATGGCATCTTTCATGTAATGCGCAAAAATGTACCCACAGCCGGTTGTCACACTGAGCACATGCTCCGCCTCGGGAATCAGGTCTTTCCAGTTTGAAGGGGAAGGGTTGCTGACATCCACAACAACCATTTTTTTATTGGGAGCTTGCCTGTTGGTCACAAGAAACAACATTGTTCCCTGATTATCTGCAACATACGTATCACTATCAAAATCGGTCAGTATAGGAACGAGAGTGCGCTTTGGCATGGTCAGGTCTATCACATACAGCTCGTTCCCAGATGTCGTATTGGCGGCACTGATGAAGAGGTAGCGCTGGTCCTCTGAAACGGAGCCGCTCACGTAACGCCGCTTGAACGTATCTCCAAAAATGACCTGATCATCCTTTTGAGCAGTCCCCAATTTATGAAAATACAACTTATGCTGATCCGTTCTTGCAGAAAGCAGAGATCCTTCAGGTGAATCGTAGCTGGAATAGTAAAATCCTTCTATACCCTGCCAGGCTATATCACTAAATTTTACATTAACCAATGTATCCCCAATGAGTCGCTTTGTCTCTGTCTCTATGACAACAACCTTTCTCCAGTCTGCCCCTCCCTCCGAAAGCTGGTACGCAGCCAGTGAACCATCCTGGGAAAAAGAAATCCCCGCCAATGATGTCGTCCCAGTTTGAGAAAATGTATTGGGATCAAGAAAGACTTCCTCCTGTCCATTGTCTTTTTTACGCCAGAGAACATACTGATTCTGCAGTCCGTCGTTTTTATAAAAATACGTGTATTTGCCTTCCTTGAAAGGTGTGGTATACTTTTCAAAATTCCACAATGAAGACAACCTGTTCCGGATTTTATTCCGAAACGGAATCTGTTCCAAATAGGAAAAGGTTACGCTATTTTGCTCATCAACCCAGGCAGTCGTTTCTGCAGACTTATCATCCTCCAGCCATCGATAAGGATCAGCCACCGATTTCCCAAAATAGGCATCAATCACATCACTTTTTCTAGTTTTTGGGTAAGACAATGTATTCTGGCTGTGTATTTCCATTGAAACTAACGTTAAAAAATACAACAATAGAGGAGATATCCGAAGGAAGGAGATATTTTGCATAATCGTGACTTAAGATTATAAACAGGGCAGCAAAAATAAACAATTTACAAGCTGCAAAGCCCTGTTTGTCAATTTTTATCGTTGACTAACGAATTGAAATGGCTATCCCTGCAGTAATTATTGGCAAAGCGTTTCCACATAGTTCGTTTGTGGTGGTCTCCGGCATAGTAGGAAAGTATCATCTCAAAACTTTGCACGTCCATATACGAGTCGTAAGAACCCAGTTTTTTGAATTGTTCATCGAGAAAAACCACGGATGGAAAAGACATGTTGCCAACCAAAAGTTCTGTAGCTAATTCATGAAATTCATATTTACCAACACGAACAGAGGTATATGATTTATCGGCTACAATTGTCTCTTTTGATAACGCATTTACTCTGAAGGGATGAAAATTTTGATTGACAAAACGCGCTATGTAGTCAACAGAAAATGTGTTATCCTCCATAAAACGACACCAACGGCAGCCATCGTAGTAAAAATAAACGAGAAATTTTTTATTGCCAGCCTCGATTTTATCGGCTGCTGAGTCCCACGAAGCCCACTTTATCTTATTTTGCCCGGCAAGAGAAGTGACGGAGATGAGTACAATAAAACTCAGAAAGAATTTCAAATGCATGTTGACGCAATTATGGATCATCAGAGAGCTATGCTGGCAAAAGTACAGATTCTGTTGGGTTTGATGACTTATTGATTTGTTAAAAAAATAGTTTTAATAAAATTTTAACAGAATTTTACACCATGAATGGACTCGCACGGAAACCATAGTGCCCGTCACTCTGCCAGTAAATCCTTAAAGCGCTGTTTTCACGATGTTGAATATACTTCGAACCAGCTCTTTTATAAACTGGACTTCAGGTAGGAACGACTCCTCTTTTAAGACCTTCTGGCCTGTATCAGCCGGTAACAATCCGATGCCCTCAAAATCAACACTCCAGTGCAAATACACGGCGGAAAGCACACTTGCCAAACAAAAAAAACAAACTCCTGCCTTGAAAATTCTTTTATGTTGCATAGTGAAAAAATGAATATCAATATACAACAGATAAATTCTTCTCATTGTTCAGTTTGCTCTTTTCATGATGACAGAATTCACCAAATAAAGAACTATTCTCCTTATTTCAAACAGGTTGATTGGTACTTGACCAACATTAACCTTTATCTTTGCTGTCATTTGATTACATAATTTTTGATCTATGGCTGACAGGATAAAAAACCAAAATAAATGTGTCGTGTGCGGTAGTGTACACCAGAATATCTGGAATGAAGTGGTAGACTATTCTGTGTCAAAAGAGACATTTATTCTGGCAGATTGTATGGAATGCGGCTTTCGGTTTACGCAAAATCCGCCAGCCGAAGCAGATTGTGCCCCATATTATGACAGCCAGAATTATGTTTCTCACAGCGACACGCAGGAAGGAGTATTGTATTGGCTTTATCACAAGGTGCGCTCTTTTATGTTGTCCAGAAAAGCTTCCCTTATCAGGAAACTGGGTTCAGGAAAAAATATCCTTGATGTCGGCTGTGGTACAGGGTACTTTGCAGGGTATATGGCTGGCATGGGATATTCCGTTCATGGGATTGAAGTGGATGAAAAGGCGCGCACACTGGCACAGGAAAAATTCAGCATCCCTGTTTCCCCACCACCCGCACTGCTGGATGGAAACATCACTGGTAGATTTCATTTCATTACTTTGTGGCATGTTTTGGAGCATTTGTACGATCCGGACAGGTATTGGGCAGCATTTCATCGCCTTCTGGATGATCATGGGTTTTTAATCGTGGCACTTCCAAACCATCGCGCCCACGATGCACAGCATTACGGACAATACTGGGCAGGATACGATGTACCAAGGCATTTATGGCATTTTACACCAAAAACGATGGAAATGATGGCTGAAAGAAATCATTTCCGCCTTTGCAACATCCAGTCTATGCCATTTGATCCGTTCTACAACTCGCTGTTGAGCGAAAAGTATAAAGGTACAGGCTTTGTATGGCCTTTAGGGTTGCTCATTGGTGGCATCGCAATGATAAAGGGGTTTTTCAATACGAAGAAAGCAAGTTCCGTTATTTACATCTTGCAAAAATCGAACGTTTGACATGCATAAAAAAATCAGAACATATTCGACATTTACAGTTACTTGGCTAATAAACCACTTGCAATCAAATAAGGTACTATCAGCCAGAGCAGTCCTTTTATCAAAAAAAACAAAAATCCAGCCCAGCCAAGTTTTCGCAACCTGTCTTTCCATTTTGATTCCTGAGCGACAATTTCCTGCTTCATATGTTTATTTTTAGTTCATCACACCTTTTATGATCTGTTTTTAAGGCCATATGGAATCTTTGCTAAGGAATAGAGTCATCCCTTTTTTTGCATTAATGATTCATTCACTCTTGCCGGTTCCATGGGCACCCTTGTTTTTGTTAAATGTACTGAAACCGAAAATGTTCAGCCAATTTCTCAATAAAATGAAATATGACAAATGTATGACGTAAACAGGAAGGTTTTTGAATACCAACTAAAAACAGTGTGGCTTTCCCTGATGAGGATTTCTCTCTTTGTGCGATTTTATCTGAAAGCCAAAACGCGCTTTGACGTCCATTCTTCCTTTTTACATCAATTATTGATCGTCATTCAGGACACGGAGAAAGAATATTATGCTTTTCACAACCTGGAAGAAGAAAGGCAGCGCCTGCTAAGCGCGCAAGAGGAAGTGTCTGTAAATAAGTGGGGAGCGGGCTCTACCATAACACACGGAAATTCAGCACACATTTCACAGATTGCTCGACGCGGCATTTCCTGTCCCGCAAAATGCCGGCTTCTATTTCAGTTGGCCTTGTATTTCCGGCCAGCCAATATACTGGAACTGGGTACATGCCTGGGTATTTCATCAGGCTATATGGCATCTGCCTCAAAGAAATGTTTCGTAACCACCATCGAAGGAAACCCTGACCTGGTTCGCATTGCAAAAGATGTACACTTTAGACTAGGATTATGCAATATCAACTGCATCCAGGGTCTGTTTACTGAGCAACTGGACATACTGGCAAGCAGTGTCTGCCCGTGGGATATGGTCTATTTGGACGGCCATCATGATGAGGAAGCGACACTCGCACTATTTGATCAAATTGTTGCTTGCAGTCACAACGACACGATTGTGGTACTCGATGACATTTATTGGTCGGCAGGGATGGCCCGTGCATGGCAAAAAATCACTCATCACCCACAAACCACCCTTTGCCTTGATGTGTTTCATGTAGGCATCGTTTTTTTTAATAAAGCACTCAGCAAGGAATACTACCCGATCATCCCGTACAGAATGAAGCCTTGGCGAATCGGTTTGTTCAGCTGATATACATTTGATCAGGACATCACAAACTCAGCCCGGTCCGGCACGGACAATGAAAACAACTGTTCGTAGTACTGTCTTGCCATACGTCCGGATTCAAAAGCGGGGATGACATCGTGCATCGCCTGTACAAGCACGCCAGCCCATTGTCCAGGCTGCTTATAATACATCGGAATGATCTCTTGTTCGAGAATGGCCAGGAGTCTGTCACATTCAATGACGTCCTGCTCATGCACTGATAGACCACGATCTGCCGGTTCGATCAAAAAACTATTCTTCCCATGCGCTGCGAATTCCGGAATCCAACCATCGGGAATGGAAAAATTGACAGACCCATTCATGGCAGCGGTCATTCCACTTGTACCAGAAGCCTCACGGTACAATTTGGGATTATTCAACCATACATCCGAGCCTTTTTTCAACAATGCGGAAAGCGCCAATTCATATCCAGTCAATACAGCGACATTTTTGTCTTTGTGCGTTTTCCAATACAAACCATTGAAAGTCTCTATGGCTCCGTAGTCTTCGGGATAGGGTTTTCCAGCCCATATAATCTGAATCGGCATGTCTGTATGATCAATGAGTTTTCTGAACCGTTCATAATCTGCAGTCAGTAAATCTGCCCGTTTATACCCTGCGTATCGTCGGGCCCAAACCAAGGTAAGCACATTTTCATCGAATCGTTTTCCTGTTTGATCAGCCACCAAAGCAAAGAGCTCGCGTTTCATCTGCTTTTTCCTGGACAGTATTGCCTCCGTATCTTTGGCAGCAACCGCTTCATTCAGAGAAGAATCCTGCCAGTAATTTCACAAATGTCACTGTAACCAGACCACATCTGACGAGACACTTCCCCATGCATTTTAGACACTCCATTTGCAATTTTGGCACAACGAAGAGCAGATAAGGTATAATCCAGCGTATTACCTTCCACCTGAAGGAATGCCTTTACCTCGTCATCAGCAATGCCATTAAAGAATGACATTTTACTGAGCAAATCAAAATCATGCTTTTCATTGCCCGCTTCCTCAGGCGTGTGTGTTGTAAAAACTACCCTGCTTCGAACATCCCGGATATTTCCAAATTTAGAGTACAAATAGAAACACAAAGGGAGGGCATGGCCTTCATTCATGTGGTATATTTCGGGGACCAGGTCGAGAATTTCAAGAAGCTTGGCGCCACCGATTCCCAAAATGATAGACTGGGCAATCCGGGTTGATTCATTGGAATCATACAACCGATTTGTAATCGTGCGTGAAATGGCATCATTTTGGTCAATGTCTGTGGACAAAAGAAAGACCGGTGCTGACCCAAATACCTGCGGCTTCAAAAGATAGGCCTTTACAAATACCGTGGCACTATGCACTTCGACTGGGAAAATAATACCGGTATCAGTTAAAAATGAATAGTACTTTTGAACGTATTCCGGCTTCATTGCCCCATCCATCGCCCGCACCTGATCGTAATACCCATACTTCCACAACATTCCGATGCCCAACATATTTTGCCTGAGCTCATAAGCACTGCGCATGTGTGACCCTGCTAGAAAGCCAAGACCACCACTATAAATTTTCAACGATTGGTCAATAGCAAATTCCATTGAAAAGTAAGCAACCGGCTTGGAAAAGGATTTGTCAGGTGAAAATCCGAGAACTTCAGACCTGCTGAGCATAATAGGTACGTTTTGTTGGAGGCGCAAATGTAACAAGATATGTCAAATTGACACTAATTAATTTATAAAAAGTACAAAATCAATTACTTATGAAATTTTTTATTTATTTATAAAAACCACGTAATCTGAAATTTATACATAAGAAAAAGGGGATGTCTGACACATATCGCAGACATCCCCTTCTAATATTTTAGTCCCTAAAAGCCAGATCAACCAACCATAGAGGTATATTTTGCCTGAACAACGTTCCAGTTCAATACTTTCCAAAAGGCAGCCACGTAGTCTGCACGCCTGTTTTGGTAGTGCAAATAATAAGCATGCTCCCAAACATCCAATCCCATGATGGGCGTACCTCCGCATCCAACACCGGGCATGAGCGGATTATCCTGATTTTGACTGCTGCAAATGTCGACAGAACCATCCGTATGAGCACATAGCCAAGCCCATCCAGAACCAAACCGTGTCATTGCAGCGGCTGAGAATTTCTCAATAAACGTCTCTTTTGATCCAAATTTTGCCAGAATGGCCTCTTCCAGCTTTCCGGATAAGGCACCCTTGTTATCCGGATGTATAATTTCCCAGAACATGGTGTGATTCCAGTGACCTCCTCCGTTATTGCGCACAGCCATGTTGTTCATATCGAGTTCTTTTAGCAAAGAAGGCAAATCCTTGCCCTCCAGATCCGTTCCGGCAATGGCATTATTCAGGTTCGTAACATAGGCCTGATGATGCTTTGTATGGTGAATTTCCATAGTGCGGGCATCAAAATGTGGTTCGAGTGCATCGTAACCATACCCCAATGATGGCAAAATAAATGACATATTGTTTAATTTTAATTATAATGAATAAATCGCAAAAATCAAACACCATTCTATCTGCTTTGTTCACTGTCATTCATAGAAGAAGGCCACCTCGTGCAGTGCCTTTCTTTGCAAGTTTGGAACCATAGCCCCTTCAGCGGGGTAACCCACGGGCAGTAGCAAAAATGGCTTTTCGTGTTCGGGCCGACCGAGTATCTGTTGCAAAAACTGCATTGGACTGGGTGTATGCGTCAGGGTAACGAGGCCGGCCATGTGAATGGCGGAAATCAGAAAACCACAGGCGATACCTACCGATTCAGGTACATAATAATTTTTATGCCGGCCGACCACGGTAGTGCCATCTGCATCATACTCCGGATCGAAGGGTTTTCGAAAAACGACAATCAACCAGGGAGCGACCGTCAGAAATTCCTTTTGCCAGTCTGTCGCAAATGGCTTCAGGTCTTGCAGCCATTCATCGGGCATGCGGCTGTGGTAGTTTTCATATTCTTCCTGTTCAGCAGCTGCCCTGATCTGTGCTTTGATGACAGGGTCTGAAACAGCGCAAAACGTCCAGGGCTGGCGATGGGCTCCGGATGGGGCGGTTGCTGCCGTTTTAATGAGATTTTCGATCACCTCCCTTGCGACCAGCCTGTCGGAAAAATGGCGGACAGAACGCCTCGTGGCAAGCCGGTTTTTGAATGCTTCGGCCTCTGCGTTGAGTACTTCATCGCCCGGAGGATAAAAATCAAGCGGGATAAAACCTGTTGTATCCATTCAATGCCCTGTCTAGGTTTTTAATATACTAAAAATTAATTGGATCAAAAATTCGTTTAAAAGTAGGAATAAACCTAAGGTTCCTTTTATTGTATTTATCTTTACAACACGTTGGTAAGTCCTCTTTTAAAATGTCTAAATTACAACACAATTTTCGGATCCTGTTTGCCATTCAGTTCTTTTTTTTCTGGATGTTTGCAGGCTCTGATTTGAAAAGCCAGTCCCACTACATGCTGGACCAGCTGGGTGGTTTTTCTTCTTCCGGAAAAGTATACATTCAATGGACGCTCAGAAAGGGAACGTCATGTTATGGCATCGGGATTTACCGCAGTGTAAACGGGACAGATTTTGACCGCATCGGCGAAATTGCTGGTGAGTGCGGCAGTTCTGAAACCCCACAGACCTATAATTTTACCGACGAAAATCCGGTTCCGGGTAGATTAAATTACTATGTACTGGAACTTGGCATCTGGGGCAGAACGGAACCATCATTGCCATTGTTTGTAGCAAACTCTGACAGCCGGGATTACAGAATCATCCCCCACCCCATTACCGAAGAAGGGAAAATTTACTTTCGCAACCCAGAATTTAAACCACATACCCTTACGATGGTGAGTCTTGCAGGAAAAATTGTACTTCAGCAATCCAGCAGCACCGATGTATTTCATATCGTACTCAATTCGTCTTCATTGCCCGTGGTATTACCAACACAGACTGAGCCTTACGCCTTTTACATATCGTCAGAGAATGAAATTTTGACTCATTCTGGCATTATACTTTTGCACAGATAAATTGATTGACATAGAGGCATAATAAACCATATTATTTGCTCAATCTCCCGTATTTTATTCTTTCACAATTTAAACGCAAAAAATTGTGCCGTTCAAAAATACAAGGTTAACCGCAATGATTTCCATCCAATTCGTACTGAATTGCCATAAGAAAGTTTAAATTTGCATATAGTTCAGGGCATAAACAAGCCCCATTATCAAACGCAAAAACAATAGTTTATGCAACCTACGAATTACCACGACCCCGAATATTACCATAAGGTAGTGGATTGCCAGTATGCTTGTCCAGCGCACACACCTGTTCCACAATATATACGATTAATTGCGGCGGGAAGGTACACAGAAGCCTATATGATCAACTGGGAGTCAAACGTATTTCCAGGTGTCCTGGGCAGAACGTGTGACCGGCCTTGTGAACCGGCATGCCGCAGGGGGCGTGTCGAAGAGGAACCGGTGGCGATTTGTCGATTAAAACGGGTTGCTGCAGATTTCAAAGAAGACATTGGCCATTTGTTGCCTGAGATACCGACAGTAAAAAATGGGAAAAAAGTAGCCTTGATCGGTGCGGGTCCAGCCTCGCTCAGTGTGGCAAGAGATTTGGCACCTCTGGGTTATGACATTGAAATTTACGACAATCAGCCAAAAGGAGGTGGTATGATGCGGAGTCAAATCCCTTCTTTCCGACTTCCCGCAGAGGTGCTTGACCAGGAAGTAGGTTTTGTCATGGACAGAGGTGTGGTATCACATCTGAATACCTATGTCAGTAGCATGAAGGAAATCCTTGACAAAGGGTACGATGCCGTATTTGTTGGTACAGGAGCACCGCGCGGCAAAGACCTTCAGTTGCCAGGCAGAAGTGAAGGAGCAGCCAACATCCATGTGGGTATAGAATGGCTAGCCAGTGTTGCATTTGAACATACCCACAAGATTGGCAAGCGCGTCATCGTACTGGGCGGGGGAAATACGGCGATGGACTGCTGCCGCACCTCTCGCAGACTGGGCGGAGAGGATGTAAAAGTGATTGTCCGTAGTCCGTTTTCTGAAATGAAAGCCTCACCGTGGGAAATTGAAGATGCCATGCACGAAGATATTCCCATTTTGGACAACCATGTCCCAAAAGAATTTGTGGTAGAAAACGGAAAGCTCACCGGAATGCTTTTTGAAAAAGTAGTCGCAGTATATGAAGATGGCAAACGAAAATTAGTTCCTTCGGGCGAACCCAATATATTCTGCCCCGCAGATGATGTGATCATCGCCATAGGGCAGGAAAACAAATTCGAATGGATCGAAAAAGACCTGGGTATTGAATTCAATAGCTGGGATATGCCGGTGTTGGATGGCAAGACATTTGCTTCTACAAGGCCAGGTGTCTTTTTTGGAGGAGATGCTGCGCTGGGTCCTAAAAACGTCATCACTGCGGTTGCTCAGGGACACCAGGCAGCTGTATCCATTGACTTGTATTGCCAGAATAAGAATCTGCACGAGCGCCCCGCACCGAACATTACACTCTTCAGCACCAAAATGGGAATCCACGAATGGGCGTACGACAACGATGTGGCGACAGAACAGCGTTTTGTGGTACCTCAGGCAAACAAAGCAGAGACTCTCAGAGACAGGAAAAAAGAAGTAGAGCTTGGATTTGATCTGAAAACGGCATTTAAAGAAGCCCAGCGCTGTCTGAACTGTGATGTGCAAACCGTTTTTACCGAAAATAAATGCATTGAATGTGATGCGTGTATGGACATTTGCCCTACAACTTGCATCACCTTTACCACAAACGAAGAAGAGGAAGACACATTACGCCAAAAACTGACTGTCCCGGCGCTCAATAAAGAACAGGATATTTTGGTTTCAGAATCCTTAAAAACGGGGCGTATCATGGTCAAAGACGAGGACCTGTGTCTGCACTGCGGACTGTGTGCAGAACGTTGTCCAACCTCTGCCTGGGACATGAAACAATTCTTATATAACACTGCCAAGGCAGGCAATTTTTCTTATGTATGAGCGGTATCAATGATTTTGTTGTCAGGTTTGCAAATGTAAACGGTACAGGTTCAGCCAGTGCGAACTATCTTTTTTCAAAGGCAATCTTCCGCATGGGCGTGCCTGTTTCGGCAAAAAATATCTTTCCTTCCAACATCCAGGGCTTGCCTACATGGTATGAAGTACGCGTCAGCGAGAAAGGATATTTAGGCAGGAAAGAGGGCATTGACCTCATGGTGTGTGTCAACCCGCAGAGCATGAAACGAGACATTGCCAATGTTAAATCAGGGGGATACTTTCTGTATGATGCCACAAAGCAACTGCATGAAGAGTTTTACCGGGAAGACATTCATTTTATTGGTGTTCCGCTCATGGACATTTGCAACCGCGAGTTTACGGATCCCCGCCAAAAGCAATTATTCAAGAACATCGTCTATGTGGGCGCATTGGCAAGGCTGTTGAACCTCGATACTACCATCATTAAGGGCTTGTTTGAAGACCAGTTTCAGGGCAAGGAAAAATTGATTGCCCCGAATATGAAAGCACTGGAACTTGGGTACGACTACATTTCAAAACATTACAAATACCCATTGGATTTTCATATAGAGCCCCGAGAATTGGTTGGTGACTCCATTTTTATCGACGGAAATTCAGCCGCAGGATTAGGGGCTGTGTATGGAGGTGCCTCCGTCGTTTCCTGGTATCCAATTACCCCATCTACTTCACTGGTCAGTGCGTTTGAAGACTATGCGCGTAAGCTGCGGATCGATCCGGTATCAGGTAAAAACAATTTTTCCATTGTGCAGGCAGAAGATGAGCTGTCGGCGATTGGCATGGCCATTGGTGCAAACTGGAATGGAGCCAGGGCGTTTACAGCCACGAGCGGACCGGGAGTCTCGCTGATGAGCGAATTTCTCGGTCTCGCGTACTATGCTGAAATTCCGGTGGTGCTGGTGGATGTACAACGCTCAGGACCCTCTACCGGTATGCCCACGCGAACACAGCAATCTGATTTTATTTTAGCGGCATACGCATCTCATGGAGATACCAAGCACATCCTGATCATTCCGTCAACACCGAAGGAATGCTTCGATATGATGGCAGATGCCTTTGATTATGCAGAGATGCTTCAAACGCCTGTTATCATGATGACTGATCTTGATCTGGGAATGAATGATCATATGAGTGAGCCCTTTGAATGGGATGAAGCAAGACAATACAACCGGGGCAAAGTACTTAGTGCGGAAGATCTTGACAAACTACAAAGCTGGGGTCGCTACAAAGATGTCGATGGGGATGGGATACCGTACCGCACCTTGCCGGGCACACACCCTACCAAAGGGTCCTATTTTACCAGGGGCAGCTCACACGATGAAAATGCGGCCTATTCAGAAGACTCGGCCACGTATGTCCGCATTATGGATCGCCTCAAAAGAAAAATGGATACAGCAAAAACTATTATTCCGGGGCCAGTGGCCTACCAGACTGCCAGTGCATCTTCTGCCGGCATGATTTTCTTTGGCACATCCCGGTTTGCAGCAGAAGAAGCCCTTGATTTGCTGCGCCAGGAGGGTACGCCCATGGATGCGATCCGATTACGATCGTTTCCGTTTCAGGCAGACGTGTTGCGGTTTATTGAAGAGCATGACGTCATTTACGTAATCGAACAAAACAGGGATGCCCAGATGCGCGCACTCCTGATCAATGAACTCGAAGTCAACCCTAAAAAAATGAAGCGTATTTTAAATTATGATGGCTTTCCCATCACCGCTGATTTGATTTTAAACCAGATTCAGGAACACCAGTTTCAACCCGTCAATTAATGTAAGGTATGTCATATATCAAACCAAAATTCCAGCATCCCCTTTTGCCCAAAAACAGGTTGGGTTACAACCGGAAAGATTACGAAGGCACCATTTCCACACTTTGCGCCGGTTGCGGTCATGATTCTATCAGCGCTGCCATTGTGGATGCCTGTTTCGAGCTCAACATTGAGCCCCACCGGGTAGCGAAAATGTCCGGTATCGGCTGTTCCTCCAAGACACCGGCTTATTTTCTGAGCAATTCACATGGATTCAATTCAGTACATGGCAGAATGCCTTCCGTCACCACCGGTGCCAATCTTGCCAACCGCTCCATGGTATATCTTGGTGTATCCGGTGACGGAGATACTGCCTCAATTGGCATGGGTCAGTTTGTGCACGTCATGAGGCGAAACCTGAACATGACATACATCGTCATGAACAATGGCTGCTACGGCCTCACCAAAGGGCAGGATTCAGCCACTGCCGATAAAGGCTCTGTGTCAAAGGCGGGAAGCGTAAACAGCTTTGAAGGCATTGATTTGTGTGCGCTGGCCATCGAGTTAGGGGCCACCTTCGTAGCACAAAGTTTCAGTGGCGACAAACAACAGCTTATTCCAATCATCAAGGCAGCCATGGCCCATTCCGGGTTTTCATTCATCAATGTGATTTCGCCATGTGTTACCTTTAATAACAATACCGGCTCTACTAAGTCGTATGACTATGTGCGCGAGCACAATGAAACCCTGTCCAAACTTGATTTTGTGCCAACTGGCACTGAAATCACAACAGAATATGAACAAAACGAAGTGAAGCATGTAGAAATGCACGATGGTACGGTCATTTCATTACACAAGCTCGGAAAAGACTGGGATCCAGAGAATAAACTCTCTATTCTGACTGCGCTTCACAAAGCAAGAGAGAAAGATGAAATTCTGACCGGACTTCTTTATCTGGATAACAACAGTGTGGAATTGAATGAGTTGCTCAACACAACAGCCACCCCGCTCAATCAGCTGACAGAGAAGGAACTTTGCCCTGGCAATGCCGTTTTACAACAGATGAATGCGGAATTGCGCTAGAAACCTGGTGCTTTATCCAAAAACAGCCTGGTAATTCATTCCCTCAGCGGTAGGGCCGATAGGTACGAGGAATAGTTCAAACGTACCCAGTTCGTCCCATTCGACCGTGTAGATGCCCTGGGGAAAATAGCATTGCTTATCCTTCGCCGTCAGAATGATTGAAAACGGAGTCCGGTGATCCTTCGTCGGAGGCACCCCTGTCTGCAATGCAGCCAGGCGAACTAAAACCATATGATGAAAATAGGCATCCGATACGATTCATGCGTGCGCAAAACAAATAATAAAAAGAACATCGCTACCTTCATAAGCTGCAACTTCTTATTAGTTGGCATGTAAAAAAGAAATTTTATAGGGTAAAGAATAAATACATCCGGGGCTTTGAAGGATTACGTTGTTTTTCAATTGTTCTGGTCATCATCACGCATTTGGGAGTTGCTGGCCACTTTGAAGAAGGAAGCTATTTCAGGGAACGCGTGTTTTATCTATTCTCTGGCAGCGCGGGGGTAAACCTTTTCTTTGCAATCAGTGGATTTTTAATTACCACGTTGCTACTCAATGAACTGCAGAAAAATGGTAAAATACACCTCATTTATTTTTTCATACGCAGGTTTCTGCGCCTGTTACCTCCCCTTATCCCCTTTTTTATATTCCTTTTGGTATTTATGAAACTGGATATCCTTCCAAAAATCTGGGTCTACGATCGCCCAAAAAATGTGCTTTTGGCTTTCCTTGGAGCAATTCTTTCCTATGCGTTTCTTGAAAAGAAGGCATTAAGGTGGAAACACAAATTTCAGCCTGCAAGTCCTGGTTCATAATTCCAAAAAAAAAGAGATGCCGCAATGGAATCTCTTTTCTATTTTCTGAAAATTCTGTCTGATTATGTACCCAAATAGTTTTTCAACAGCTTGCTTCTGTTGACTGATCTGAGCTTGTTGATGGCTTTGTCTTTTATCTGACGAACACGTTCCCTGGTCAGACCGAACTTATCTCCAATATCCTCGAGACTCATGGGATGTTCGATACCGATGCCAAAATACAATTTGATCACATCCGCCTGTCTGTCGGTCAATGTATTGAGTGATCTCTCGATTTCCTTTCGTAAGGAATCTTTGTATTCCAATGCAGCATCCGTATCCGGTGTACTATTATTTTCCAGTACATCCAACAGTGAGTTGTCCTCTCCGTCAATAAATGGCGCATCCATTGATACATGTCGTGCAGCCACGCCCAACGTTGTTTCTACTTCTTCGGTAGGTATTTCGAGTAATTCTGCCAGTTCTTCTGGTGAAGGTTCACGCTCAAATTCCTGTTCGAGCTCCGAGAATGCTCTGTTTATTTTGTTGAGGGATCCTACTTTATTCAGAGGCAAACGTACAATCCTTGATTGTTCTGCCAATGCCTGCAAAATTGACTGCCTGATCCACCAAACGGCATAGGAAATAAACTTGAACCCCCTTGTTTCATCGAAACGCTGGGCAGCTTTGATCAAGCCTAAATTACCCTCGTTTATCAGGTCACTCAATGATAAACCCTGATTTTGGTATTGCTTGGCGACAGACACCACAAATCGAAGGTTTGCTTTTGTAAGCCTTTCCAACGCCTCCTGGTCACCTTCTTTGATTTTCTGGGCCAGATCAACTTCCTCTTCGGGGGTAAGCAAATCCACCTTTCCTATTTCCTGTAGATATTTTTCGAGGGATTGACTTTCCCTGTTGGTAATTGACTTGGTTATTTTTAACTGTCTCATTCAAACAATTTAGTGTACGTAACCTTGTTGTGATGCAGGAAATCTGACTTTCGGGCCGCGAAGATACTCTTTTTTTTTCACTTCGTGTCAGTACCTGAAAAATCCAACTCGTTCGCAAGAAATCAGATTGTCTTGATTCCTTTCTTGGATGAAAAGAAAGAATCATGCCAAAGAAAAAATCAATAGATGTATAATTAAATATTTCTAAAAAAAGTTCAAATCTTTTGCCAAATGGAAAAATTATTTTTTATTGCGGCTTCTTTCA
>JAUMBK010000294.1:17955-18240 GCA_032115795.1 Saprospiraceae bacterium
TACCGAAAATTTTTTGCTTCATGCCAACCAAAAGGGTAAGAATAGACCTTGAATACATCTTCCGAGCCTCTCCCACAATTATTTATAATTTTGTGACAACCCCCGCCTGTCTTGTCAGGTGGTATTGTGATGATGTTGACATTACCAGTGATGTATATACATTTTACTGGAGTGGCAGCAGTGAGACCGCGTTTCTGCTTGATGATATTGAAGACGAGAGGGTGAAATTTGAATGGGAGGATGCAGACCCCTCAGAATTCCTTGAATTCAGAATGTACCGTTCGG
>JAUMBK010000295.1:0-5286 GCA_032115795.1 Saprospiraceae bacterium
AAGGTAGACAGGAAGGTAGACAGGAAGGTAGTCTCGAGAGCAAATACGAATTTGCCCGCAAACTCATCCTGCGCAATTTGCCACTCGCAGATATTTGTGAGCTCACTGGCCTCACCGAGCAGCAGGTCAAGGGATTTATGGCATAGTTGAATATCCAATTGGAAGGCTTCTTTATTTAGATTCCATATTTCAAAATTCCAGAATAATATCGTCTGAATTAGGATTTTTAAGATGGGGGGATTGTGGGATTTCTTTCATCCTAGATTTCTGATTTTCTACATTCCAGTTTAATACAATCATACCTCAGAGAGGCGGTGAAGCCCCTCGCAATTTTTATCATTCAAATAAAATTTGAAAGCAAAAAATCCTGAATATGGAGATGTTGAATCCCTGAAATGGAGTCTTTCCAGACATCATCCATAGTGACAACATATTTTGGATAGTGGTCTTTTATGTCAAGCAGTGGGCCAAATTCTCTTTCGACTGTTGCCTCGCTTTCGAGTCTATATGCCACTTGTATATACACTTTTCTACCCATTTTTTCGGCAATAAAATCAATTTCTCTCGTGTCCACTTTCCCGATAAATAATTGATAGCCTCTCCTTCTTAATTCGAGATAAACCAGATTTTCAAGGACACCGGAAATCATGCGATCCCGAAACCCCATCATTGCGTAAACAAAGGAAATATCACTTACAAAATATTTTTCCTGCGTTTTGAGTAGTTGCTTCCCTTTTATATCATATCTGGATACCCTGTATACAACAAAAGCGCCTTCCAGTGCATGTAGGTAATTGTACACTGTATTGACATCCGTTTTTCTGTTTTGGCTTTTAAAAAAATCTGCCACACTTTTGCCTGAAAATGTATTTCCAATATTATCAAAAACAAACCGGACCAATCTGTCTAAAAGATCGACATCCCTAATTTTATACCTTTGTATTGTATCCCGAAGAATGACTGAAGCATAAATATCCTGCACCACTTTGTAAGCGGAATCTTCATCATAATTGTAATGATGAATCACCGGAAAACCTCCTCTTCTCAAGTACTCCATGAATGGCGAAGTGTACTTACTCACACCTGTATGATATTGCTCCTTAAAGGCTAAAAATTCCTGAAAAGACAATGTAAAAACAGGAATCTCTACATACCTCCCAGCCAAAAAGGTGGAAAGCTCAGACGAAAGCAAATGTGAATTTGAACCGGTCAAATAAATATCTGCATCGCAATCAACCAATAATGAGGAAATCGCTTTTTCCCATTCTTTTACTTCCTGAATTTCATCCAGCAACAAATAGATTTTCTTCTTGTCAACAGCAACAGAGGATAAATATTGGTAAAGTGCAGGCGCTGTTTTATATGGTTCCGTAATATAGCTTTCAAAATTCAAATATTTTATTTGCTCTGCAGAAACTCCTGAATTCTGAAGTTCACGCTTCACTAATTGTAATATTGTTGATTTTCCTGCTCTCCTGATACCTGTTATTACCTTTATCTGCGGCTTGTTGATCCATTTTTTTAGTTCCTCAATGTAAGATGGCCTGTTAATCATTTTTTGTATTATACAACACAAAAGTAATAATTATTAATAAATATTTATATTATAAACATAAATACTAAATAATATTTATACTTTTTTTCGTTTGTATTCAATTTTTATCAATGCTGAAAGTGTGGAAAACAAAGTACAGCGAATCCAGAATTGAATATCGTCTGAATTATGATTTTTAGGATGATAAGATGGGAGGATGTTCGAAGCCCTGTAAGGGCGAAATACCTGAGCGTGGGGTAAAGCCCCTCGCTGTAAGGGCGACATTCTCATCATAGATCATGCAGCCCCTCGCACAATTCCATTCTCTATCTATTGCTCACCCGTTTATTGAACTCTGCAAATTTCAGGTCTTTGTCAGCCTTCAACAAGGCAAGCATGTCTGCTGGGGCAATTTTCGACTTGCTGTAACTGATCACCCAGTAATTCAGATCCGGTGAAAGGCGCTTTATCAATTGCACATCGTACTGCGGATATTTTTTCAACCACTGGGCCATAAACACATTCGAAGCAGGCTCCACAACAATCTGACTTTCAATAATTTCAGAAACACCGTCCGCAGTTTCCGGAGAATCCTCCTTTGTTACTTTCGGTTCAAATGCCTTTATTAATTTCCAATTATCTGATTTCAACAACTTCTCCATGCTGCGCTGCAACGTCAGCAATTCCTGTGGTCTGTCGATACTTCCTGTTATTTTTTTTGACCTGGTTTCCTGTGTAAAACTCATAGTAATCAATGGCAGCTCAGGCAGAGGATTGGGATATTCGTTTTTGAAACCAAAAAAATCAGCAGCAACAAATGAGTTTACTAATTCTTCATATTGAGCCTTCTCCAGCTTTCGGGTATAAAGCCCATACATTTCCACATTCTGAATCCCTTCATACACTAGTTGCCTGTTTTTGTACAAGAACAGTTTGTAAACAGAACATTTTCCGCTGCAGGGTCCCTTATCCAGCAAGAGTACAGGCTCCGTTTTTCTGAGCGCATACACATCCTTCAGACCGGAACAACCCTGGGAAATAAGAATCAAAGTCAGAACAAAGAAAGCATACTTCATATCCTCTATTTACTGCAAAGGTAACACAATTTTTCAGACAGTAAATGCCACTATCCAATCACTTTCTTTCAGGGAAGAAGTACCAGTTTACCTGCACCCAGCCACTGCCCCCCGTCTTTGAGACGATAGAGATATACACCCGCCGGCAAGCCTGCCGATGACAGTGAAACGTCAGTGTGGACTATCGGGAGTGAATGCAACCACTGGCCTTGAATGGAAAAAATGTCGATATATGTCCGGTGGCCAGGCCCAACACCATGCAAGTAAAGCTGACTACCCGGTCTGACGACTGTGGGAAAAAGAGTTGCTTGCGGCTTCCCGAGGTCTTCCGAGGCAGAAACCGGAGCATCAGAAAGTACTTCCAGCTCATCAAAATAGAAACCATCCTTTTCGGCATACTCATCGGAAGTCAGGCTAAATCGGATCCACACTTTCTTTTCACCCGCAAACCAGGATAAATCGGCTTCCTCTTTTACCCATTCGGTCTGTGTTCCATCAAAAACAGGAGAGTTGAAATCCTGGTAACGCCCCCCCGCTTTTGTGTATTTCCCGCACAATGGGATAAAATCAATGCTGTCGGTTGAGGCGGCCACCTGGGCATAATCATACTGACTTTCAATATCCCACCTTGCATAGAAAGTTAGCAGGGCTTTGGAAGCCAGAGACAAATCCAATGGCTTCTTCAGTGCAATGAAAGCAGTCTCTTTACTCTTGTATGTGCCCGGTTCAGAATCCGTCATGGCGAACGGAGGAGAGTAACAGCTTGGCGTCAGTTGCCAGCTTGTGGTCACAAACGCATCACTGGCATTCACTCCATTCCGATACACAGTACGAAGTGGCTCCGAAAGCCATTGCTTCACAATCTCCTTCGAAGTGAGCAAGCCTTCATTGTCTGTTATGAGCAAAAAACGAATGCCCTCCTCGTGCGACATAGAACCATCGACGTCAATATCGAACAACAGATTCTGCGTTTCGCCGGCCACAAGACGCACCTCTCGCACTCCATTACGTACGTTTACACCGTCTGAAACGGCTTGCAATGTGACCGTACAGGCGCCATCCTTCAGACCTGCCCGGTTAACCTGAATGGCAATTTTCTGCAAATCAGGACTCAGGTATTTTGTAATATCACGTTCTTTTGCACTGTAATAACTGAGAGTGAGCAATGCCGCTGACAAATTCATCCATACACACGATTTATTAAGCTGGTCGATATCGCCTGATGGAGGCCAGAAAGAAGGACCCGCTTCAGGAGTAAAGGCATAAATAGGGGCCTTTTCCCCCTTTTCACCATACATCCAGTCATCACTGACACCATTGACCTGGTAACCAACAGTTTCCTGTGCGGTGCCCATCAGGAAATTATTTTCACTGTTCATTACTCTTCCGATCGATTTAAACACTGCATCTTCTGCAGTAACCTCATCATTGTAGCCCCAGGGATGAATCAGGTAGTTCCCAAATGTGTGGTAATTGATAGCAATGGCAAATGGTACCTTAAGACACAATTGCCTGATCGCCTGCGTTTCAGGCTCTGAAAATGCCGACAAGCCCCGAAATGTTTGTGAGTTGGGATTCGACGATGACCCCGCATTATCATTTCCCCAGAAATAACCGTAATTTCGGTTTAGATCCACCCCCTTCAGATTGCCTGAACCATCTGCCCATAAATTTTTTCGCCACATACCGCCGCCATTGGGATTGGTAGATTGGTTCTGAATGTAACCATCAGGATTTATACATGGTACAAAATACAATTCTGTTTTTTGGAGAATGCGATCTACAATCGGGTCTTTGCCATAATTCTCCAGCAAATACCACATGTAGAACAGCATCTGCGACAATGAATTGGGTTCCCTCGCGTGATGCAATGCTGTATACAGAACCTTGGGCTTCTGGCTTTGATCAGAAATGATGCTGTCTGACAAAGTAACGTAAAATATGGAATTCCCTTTGACAGTGGTGAAGCCTTCAATTACATTCCGTTTCGATATCAGTTGAGGATACCTGGCCGCCATCGTATCAAGAATGTCAAGCATTTCTTTGTACGTAAAATAGCCCCCCATCGAACCGGGCTTGTATTGGATTGGCGTTGAATAGGGATAAAATGTCGGTGAAAACCCCTCACATCCACCATTTCCCGGACGCAAGGCATCACCCAGCTCGGACGGCCTGTCCTGACGGGCATACCAGGCGGAAACATCTTCCTGCAGAATTTCACAGCCGAAACCAAGCTTTTTAATGAGTAATACTTCTTCCTCACTGTAATCGTTGACCAACCATCTCCCCGGCGAAAGAAGGCCGTGATCAACCTCCAGCCCGGCCTCAGACAGAGGCGAAGTACTTTTTCCCTCCAGTAAAATTTTGACCTTATGGAATTTTGCTCCGGGAACAAGCTGGGCTAACAGTCCCATAGGCGTACTGCAATACCCGAGCAGCAAGAACAGCAACAACGTTCGATGATTTCGATTCATGAATGCAATGATTGATACGAAACAGCCATGATACAGCTATGACACTGCAATTATACGCAATCTGTTTCAATAACTCCACCGCAGCGACAAGGTAGATCACGACAATCATCCTTTAAAAAAGAAAATCACTATTCAACATCAAAATCTGTAATGTCAATAGGCTCGATATTGTCTGTCTCATCCGCTACCTGCCCCTTGCTGT
>JAUMBK010000295.1:5335-10436 GCA_032115795.1 Saprospiraceae bacterium
GCGAAAAACCTGGACATTCAACTTGTATTTATCCCGCATCATGTTTTCAAATTCAGACACGGTCATATTTCCATCCACTTGAAACACTTGCTCCTCCAAATGAGGATTGATGGTACCCAGGCTGGTTGCGTGTGAAATCTGGTCTTCCTGTCTTGACCCCTCTTCATTTCCATGCGCAGTTTGATAAAATTCCAGGCGAAGGTGAGAAAACTGTTCTGCAAATTGATTGAATACCTGTTGGATAGTTGTTTGAGACGATATTTTCATATTCCTGTTTGTTGCTTGTCACTTTTGTTCTGGCTTTCATAGCCAAAGCGCATGCTGTCATGCGTAAAATAATCATTGTTATCCCGTTCCACGCCAATCAACCCATTGTCATAGGATCAAATGGCATGAATCCCGACCTGTCTTTTGTTTTTCATGAAGCAAAGGTACTTCTTTGTATGCAAGAATCATAAGGTCACGCGTAATGAGTATGCTTGCCATCATCCCTTTATTCTACACTAGCGGTAAGGCCCTGCAAGAGTTTTCAGGAAAAAGCTGGATGCAGACCAATCACTTCGAAGGCATACATAGCGAGTAAATCAGTTGCATGCATAACTACATGTTACAGCCTAAAAATGTGTATGAATGCGAAGATCGTCCCTTCCGAGAAATGGAGGCATGCGCATGATCAAATGCAAGAATGATCAATGTCAGCTTACCTGTAAGGCGAAACAAAGGGCAGAGGAAGAATCACCACTCCTGGCAAGACCGAAAACCGTTGCCCTGGTCCATTCTCAGTGAGAAATCAGTTTTTAAAAAATTTCTTTGGTCGTGATACTCCTGATTATTAACAGATTGGTGCAGTTTTTGCACTGGTCATATTCCACCAATCAATCCATGAATGGAAACAAGAAAACAGCACTTTGAGTATATTGTATACAACAATATTGACGAGCTGGAGGAAAATGAAAGAGAATTGGTCCAGGTGGCAGTGGATCAGCTCCGCAATGCAAACGCACCCTATTCGCAATTCCATGTTGGTGCTGCCGTTCGCCTGGAAAACAATGTCATTTGTCCGGGTAGTAACCAGGAAAACGCCTCTTACCCCCTCTGTATGTGTGGTGAAAGGGTTGCACTGTATAATGCAGCCGCGAATTTTCCTGGCATTGCGCCACTTACTCTGGCAATCACGATCCACAATGAGAAAATGGAAATTCAAAAGCCCGTCTCGCCGTGTGGTGCTTGCCGGCAGGTGATTGCCGAACATGAATTCAGGTACAAGCGTCCCATCCGTATTTTACTCAAATCAGATGGCCCCCAGATCATTGCACTTTCCTCTGTGAAAGACATTTTACCCCTGGGATTCGACGGCAGCTTTCTGTAGAGCCAACAAACGGGCCTTCGCCAGATCCTCGGGTGTATCGACTCCGAAAGAATTGTATTGCGTTTCAAAACAAACAATATCGTAACCATTTTCCAGCCAGCGTAATTGCTCCAGTGATTCCGTCTTTTCCAATGCCGATGGAGGAAGTTGTGTCAGCGAAATTAGTATATCCTTACGATAACCATAAATGCCAATGTGTTGAAAATACGTGGCATGATCCATCCATTTTCGATACGGCGCATCACGCACAGCAGGGATTGCCTGACGGGAAAAATACAGTGCTTTTTGATCCATCCGGCGTACAACTTTGACCACATTATAGTCAAATAGTAAATCAGGATTGGTAATTTGCCGGCACTGGGAGGCTATACAAACAGATTCGTCTGACCACATGGCCTCTGCCAGTTCACTAATTTGGCCGGGTTGTATGAATGGCTCATCGCCCTGCACATTGATCAGCAATTCAACATCCAGATTTCGGGCAACCTCGGCTATCCGATCAGTGCCCGATACATGGCTTTCCGAGGTCATTATTGCCCTACCGCCCTGCGCCGTCACATGATCTGCTATCAAAGGATGGTCAGTCGCAACGACTACGGTATCAATGCCAGGCACTTTTGACGCCTGCCCATACACACGCATGATCATACTTTGTCCACCAATATCTGCCAATGGCTTTTCAGGAAGCCGGGAAGAAGCATATCGGGCGGGGATGACGATGGCGGTTTTCATAAATTTTATGTATTAAAAATATTTTTAATATATTTGCACTCTGAATCAGTTCTCCGATAAATGAAACAAACAGTGTTGAGCAAAGTTGGGGCCTGCATGAAAAGAATTGTCCTTACCCTGTGTCACCTCTTTTTAATGCTGAAAGGTATGAACGGCCAGGTTCCGGTGAGTGCGCGATCATTACTGGTGGAGACGACGGAGGCTGGAAGCCTGCAATATGCCTGGTATGCGTCATCCAACCTCCCTTACATGCGTGTAGCCATTTGGTTGCAAATCAATGAGGCAACCATCAGGAAGGAAAACAGTCTGGAGGCTTCCCAAAAGCTGACCACAGCTAAAAAACTGATCATGCCCGTGAAGCAAAGCTTGCTTTCACATGAATTGAATGCAGCATCCGACCCGGCATCGAGCGTCCAAATCTGGTATTCCGTAAAAAAGGGGGATACCTTTTATCGCATTGCACGTCAGTACGCTTCGTGCAGCATGGCCAAACTGGCTGCAATCAATGAAAAAAAGGATTGGACAATCCGGGAAGGAGAAAAACTCTTACTCGGATGGGTCAATCCTGCCAGGCAGGCAGAAACCAAACCAACCACTGCTCCAAACGTGACTGCCAAAGTGACTGGCGATGCGACAGCCGACAAGCCAGTTCTAACGCCACAAGCAGCTGACTTGCCTGTAGAAGGCTCAAATGTGGCCACCGAAATGGAAATACGCCTGGTCGAGGAAGAGGTGATCGGCAGCAGAACAAAAAATGAAAGCCGGGGAAAATCCAGATTCATTTTGCATAACACAGCCATCCCTGGCTCTATGGTCACGATTTACAACCCAATGATGCAAAGGCAAGTCAAAGCCAAAGTCCTCGGACCTATCCCAGGCGGCATGTACAGGGAAGAAGTGAAAGTCATTCTCAGCCCGGCGGCAGCAAGAGAGCTGGGCATCATTGACTACCGTTTTAAGGTTAGTTTAACATACGAATTGCCCGCCGAATAAAGGCAAGATTTCCAAAATTGCAGGAATTTCGCTATCTTTGCATTTCTAAACTTTGCCTTCATGAAGAGAAATTTCCTTGTTGCATTGGCTTTAATTGCAGCTGGCGTGGGCGTTTTTGTGAGCGCGTCAAAAGATGTGAGTACATATGCCAACTTTGCCGATGCTGAAAAAAGCGGTAAGGTAAAAATTGTCGGCCAGCTTGCCCGGGATAAGGAGATGACATACGATCCGGAAAAAGATCCCAATACCTTTTCCTTTTTCATGAAAGACGCTAATGGCGAAGAGAGAAAAGTAGTCCTCCATCAGCCCAAACCTCAGGATTTTGAAATGTCTGAACAAATTGTAGTGACTGGGGAAATGGAAACTGGAGTCTTTCAGGCATCAGAAATACTGATGAAATGCCCCTCCAAATACAAAGATGAAGAAATCGCTGTCAGGCAGCAAAAAGGCTAACCCCGACAAATCATGCAAGACATCACATACATCGGCGAACACTTGTGGCTGGGCCGTTTAGGACATTTTCTGGTCATCCTCGCATTCGTATCCGCACTTCTCAGCCTGTTGAGTTATGTCATAGGAAACCAGACTGCGCACGCGGCTGACCGTCAAGGATGGCTTGCCATGGGAAGAGGAAGCTTCTACGTTCACAGCACCTCTCTTTTTGGATTCATGGGCCTTTTGTTTTATGCCATGTATCACCACATGTATGAGTACAGCTACGTCTTTGATCATGTTTCGCCGGAATTGCCTCTGAAGTACATTTTATCGGCATTTTGGGAAGGACAAGAAGGCAGTTTTATGCTGTGGATGGCCTGGCATGCCCTTTTGGGATGTGTGCTTATACGGACAACGGGACCTCTTGAACCAAGAATTCTGGCTGTCTTTGCCCTGGCAGAAGTAATTCTGATGTCTATGGTACTTGGTATTCACATTCCCTGGGGAGACGAGTCAGTTAGAATTGGCAGTTCCCCTTTTACACTTCTGCGCCAGATCAATGAAGCACCTATTTTTTTGAACGCCGATTACTTATCACTAATCAAGGGCAGTGGAATGAATCCCCTTCTCCAGAATTATTGGATGACCATCCACCCCCCTACCCTTTTTCTTGGATTTGCCTCAACCCTGGTTCCTTTTGCGTATGCTATGGCTGGTCTGTGGCAAAACGAGCACAAGGAGTGGCTTCGACCTGCATTGCCGTGGTCACTTTTCTCAGCCGGCATACTGGGAACTGGCATCCTAATGGGTAGTTTGTGGGCCTACGTTGCTCTGTCATTTGGAGGGTATTGGGCGTGGGACCCAGTGGAAAATGCCTCCCTGGTCCCGTGGATTACGCTTGTTGCCGGGATACATGTGCATCTGGTATCCAGAAACACCGGTTACGCCACAAAATCAGTGTACTTCCTTTATTTGCTTACCTTCATTCTCATATTGTATTCCACCTTCCTGACCCGCAGTGGTGTGCTGGGTGATACCTCCGCACATGCATTTACAGAGATGGGCCTGGAATGGCAGTTGCTCTTCCTCATCGGTACATTTTTGGTCACAGGAATGGGATTATGGTTGTGGCGGCTGCGGCATATTCCCTCCCCGGCCAATGAAGAAGCAGTTCCTTCCCGCGAATTCTGGATGTACATCGGATCACTAGTATTGTTGTTTGGAGCCACGCTCATTATTGCATCGACTTCTTTGCCCGTGTACAACAAAATCATGACCTGGATCAACCCTGCCTGGGAAGGGAGAGTCATTCAAAATGTCGTTGATCACTACAACAAATACCAGCTTTGGATTGCTGTCTTCGTTTCGGTACTCTCGTCCGTAAGCATCTTCCTGCGCTATGGCGCGACAAACTGGGATATGCAACGTACCAGATTTTTTAAAAAAATTGCGATCCACCTGGTGATTGCTGGCGGTTTGACCTGGTGCGTAAGTTTGTGGATTGACTATGTGAGCTGGCAGTTTGCCGTCCTGAGTTTTGCCGGATTGTTTGCCATGACAACCAACACAGCG
>JAUMBK010000295.1:10446-12770 GCA_032115795.1 Saprospiraceae bacterium
CTCATACCTGCGGGATTCCGAAATCCAGGGATCGCCTGGTCTTCATTGGCACACCTCGGTTTTGGAATGATGGTTGTCGGCACCATCGCCAGTGGACTCAATCAAAGGCCCATATCATCAAACCCCTTCGTATTTAAAGGCATTTTTTCTGATGAAGACTTGAAAAAATATGTGCAGCTCATCAAAGGCAAACCTCTTTTATCTCAGGGCTATCTGATTACCTACCAATCTGATACGTTGCAAGGACGGGAACGTACCTATGCCATTCTTTTTCAAAAACTGAACGACAGCCTGCAGGTAACGGAAGAGATGACTTTGCACCCAACTGCGCTGTACGCAAATGATTTCAGCAAAATAGCCGCATACAATCCAGATACACGGCATTACCTTGACAAGGATATCTTTAGTTGCGTCGTTGGTCTCCCGCCCGCAATTGAAAGTATGGAAAAGGCGCAAAAAATGGAAGACACCCTGACTTTCCAGCCATTTTTACTTGAATCCAATGACTCCCTCATCCTGGGTGACCTTGTCATTCTGGCTGGAAATGTGAATTATACACCCAACAATGCAGAATATAGTCGTAAAAAACATGATGCAGGTCTGTCTGTCCCGCTCAAAATTTACGATAAAAAGAAGGATACCGTGTACACTTGCGAACCCGCGTTGGGCATTGAAGGCTCACTCATGTACAATTACCCTTCTTCCGTGGAGGATGCTGGGTTAAGACTCAAGCTAAGTGAGGAAAATCTGGACAAATTTTTCACACCTGAAGACAAACTGTCTTACGTTGAATATACGACCAAAAGCGGCGGAATCATAGAAATTGGAGGAAGAAAGCTCCAATTGGCTGGCTTTGACAGAAATCCGGTCCATCCTGCCTATACTCCAAAGGAAGGAGATATAGCCGTTGCTGCCCGATTGCTCATTTTGAATGACAGCTTGCCTGAAGAGGTGAATCCAATGTATGTTATTCGGGACAATCAACCCATGAGCATCAAGCAATACCATGCACAATCAGGCCTTCATATTCGCTTTACAAACATTGATCCCGCTACAGAAACATTTTCATTTCGCATTGCAGCGGACATAAAAAAGGATGAAAAAGTCAGTCTCGCTATAGCCCGGGGCGTGCCACGGTCGGATTATCTGATTTTGCAGGCAACCATTTTCCCTGGCATCAACCTCTTCTGGGTAGGATCGGTATTGATGATGGCAGGACTTTGCCTGGCGGCAATCTTCAGAATTACCCAACGCCGGAAATGATTCCCAGCGCGACCATTATCGGAGCTGGAAATACTGCCTGGCACGTCGCCAGGGTATTATCGGAATCAGGCTGGATACTCAATGAATTGGTGTACCGCGATGCAAAAAGACTTCCTTTGTTTGCAGACTACCCAATCAGCCGAATCCACAACGATGTGTCTGCAATCCATGCTGGCAGCACCCTATGCTTCCTGTGTGTTCCAGATCGCGCTATCAGCGAGGTGGCAGCCTCTCTTCCAGCCCACGTGCGTCAAGACGCCGTCATTGTGCATATGTCAGGAACCACTGACGCGAGCGTATTGGAAACCAGCGCCAGGCAATACGGATGTCTTTGGCCCATACAAACGCTGGTAGCAGGGCAAACGCCACACAGCAGACAAATTCCTGTGGTAGTGATGGCATCATGCCTGGAAGCACTCGACGTACTCACCCGGACGGCCCATCAATTTGGCCCGGTGTATATCGCGCACTCAGAACAGCAAAAACAAAAAATGCATCTGACTGCAGTCATGACAGGCAATTTCATATTTGGGCTATTGGTATCGGTAAAAAAATACTGCGACCAGGAACACCTGGATTTTACTCTATTGGCTCCTTTGATCAGAGAAAGCATGGAAAAAGGACTGACGCAACCTGATGCAGCAGCGCAGACAGGACCTGCCGCACGCAGAGATTCCCATAGACTTGAGCAGCACAGATATCTGCTGGCCAACTTACCCGAAATGCGCACCTTGTATAATGCAATGACACATTTGATACAAAAAAATCAACAGAAAGAAAAAAATAGATTGCGCTTAAAAACAAGTTTGTGCGTAAAATACCTAGGTGTGGTGAGTCTTGCTGCTGATACAATAATAAAAGTACATTTTTCTTTTTTGAATAAAATTATTTAACAAAACTAGATAAGACAAGAATGCCAAACCTGGAGGATGTTCTTTAATCTGAAAGATAATAAATAAGAAAATAAAAAATGATAACTTTATTCTCGACGACCAAACTTCAATTTATGTTTATAGTTTCGTCGATATCGATCACGGGAAATATTAAAAATGAAAACTTAA